>NZ_JAAALL010000160.1 GCF_009906315.1 Kineococcus vitellinus
GCCGCAGCGGGGTGCCGGCGCCCGGCGCGCCCGGCGCGCCCGCCGGGGCGGCGGCCTCCCGCGCGGCCCGCTGCGCAGGTCCCCGCGCGGCCTCCGCCTGTTCCTGGGGGCGCCAGGGCAGCGGCGGCTCCCCGGCGAGCTGGCGCGTGAACTCGCCGAGCAGCCACCGGCGGTAGGCCACGACGGCGGGGGCGGGGGGCAGGGTCAGCAGGTGCGTCTCGGCCCGGCAGAACTCGTCGGCCTCCTCGAGCACCGCCAGCACGTGCCGCACGAAGGGGCCGGCGTCGGGAGGCACCTCGTAGGTGACGTCCGCGGCGGAGCGGCCGGCGGCCGCCGCCTCCTCCATGGCGGCCGCCGGGCGCGCCAGCAGGGGCGCGTACGTGCGCTGCAGGTCCGCGGCCAGGTCCACCAGGCGCTGCGGCAGGGACGGCGCACCCTCGTGGCCGGCGCCGATGCGCAGCAGCGCCAGCTCCCGCAGCAGCCCCTCGGTGTGCTGGGTGAACTCCGCGCGCAGGCGCAGCGGCACGCCGAGCAGCCGCACCGGGACGGAGCCGGTCCCCGCGTGCGCGGTGTGCGCCGCGGGGGCCCGCGGCGGCGCCGCCCGCGGCGCGCGCACCGGGCTGAGCCGGGCGACCAGCACGGCGATGTCGTCGCTGCCCGTCGGGCCCACGCGCTCCAGCAGCTGCCGGCACAGCTGCTGCGGGGGCAGCTGCTCCAGCCCGCGCGCGGCCCGCAGCAGGCGCTGCAGGCCGACGGTGAGGGACTCCTCGCGGCGCTCCACGAGCCCGTCGCTGTAGAGCACCACCGTCGCGCCGGCCGGCAGCGCCGCGCGGGTGTCGTGCCGCGGCAGGTCCGCCGCCACCCCCACGGGCAGGTCGGCCTCGGCCTCCAGGAAGCGCGGGGCCGCGCCGGGCACCAGCAGCAGCGGCGGCGGGTGCCCGGCGCAGGTCCACTCCAGGCCGCCGCCGCCGTCGGGCTCCCGGCGCAGGTGCGCGTGCACGAGGGTCGCCACGTCGTCGGGCGCGAAGCGCGCCAGCACCCGCTCCAGCCGGGTGACGACCTGCGCGGGGCGGTCCACCCGGTCGGCGGCGAGGGCGCGCAGCTTGTGCCGGATCGCCCCCATCCGGGTGGCCGCGTGCAGGTCGTGCCCGGCGACGTCCCCGATGACCAGGGCCGTGCCGCCGCCGGGCAGCGGGAACGCGTCGTACCAGTCGCCGCCCACCTGGGCGAGGTCGCTGGCCGGCTGGTAGAGCCCGTGCAGCTCCAGGCCGCCCACGCGGTCGGGCAGCTGGGGCAGCAGGGCCCGCTGCATCTGCTCGGCGCGGCGCTGCTCGCGCTGCAGCAGCCAGGTGGTGTCCACCGTCGCGGCCACCCGGCCGGCGAGGTCGGACACGAAGGCGAGGTCCTCGGAGCCGAAGGGGCGGCCCGGGTCCGCGCGCACGAGGGTGACCGCGCCCAGGGTGAGGCCGCGGGCCTGCAGGGGCGCGGTGATCGCCGAGGCGGCACCGAGGCGGCGCACCAGCGACAGCCGGTCCCCCCACGCCGCGTCGCCGCCCGCGTCGAGGGCGCCGACGTCGCACAGGTGCTGCAGCGACCCGCCCTGCAGCACCTGCGCGAGCGGGGAGGCCGAGCCCGGGGTCAGCGGCGGCAGGGGTCCCAGCTCGCTGCGCAGCCGCCCCTCCAGGGCCGGGTCGCGGTGCACCAGCGCCACCCGGCGGGCCCGGGTGGTGCTGCCCTCCTCCAGCAGGTCCACCACCACCCAGTCCGCCAGCTGGGGGACCACCCGGCGCCCGACCGCCTCCAGCGCCTCGTGCAGGTCGGCCGGGGCCGCCGACAGCAGGCGGGAGACGTCGGCCAGCAGCGCCAGGCGCTGGTTGGCGGCCTCGGCCAGCGCCAGGCGGCGGGCCCCGCGCCCGGAGCCGCCGCCCCCGTCGCCCCGGTCGCCCTCGTCGCCGCCGGCGACGGTCACGTGGAAGGTGAGGACGCCGCCGGTGAGGGTCCGCGCCAGCACGGTCGGCGCGAAGGCCCAGGAGACGAGCAGCAGGGAGCCGTCCGCGCGCACCAGGACGTCGTCCTCGCCCACCGCGGGCCGCGCGCCCTCCAGCGCCGCCACCACCGGGCAGTCCCGGCGCGCCAGCGGGCGCCCGTCGCGGCGCTGGGAGTGCAGCCGCTCGTGCAGCGGCTCGCCCACGAGCTCGCTCTCGGAGTACCCCAGCAGCAGCTCCGCCTCGGCCGTCAGGGCGGTGATCAGGCCGTCGCGGTCCACGGCGACCACGGCCACGTGCGGGCCGCCGAAGAGGGAGGGCAGCAGCGAGGCCTCGATGGCCACGCGCGTGTCCCGGGTGCCCGCGCGCCGGGCGGAGGGGCCGGCGGGTGCGCCGCCGGCCGCCTCGGCCGAGGGCTGATCGCTCACCCGGCGATCCTACGGACCCGCGGGCCGCGGACGGCCCGGCGCGCGCGTCGCCCGGGCCGGCCGGCGCCTCAGCCGCGCAGCAGCGGCGGGTGCAGGCCGGTGGCGGGCCCGCGGCGGAACAGCTGCGCGGGGCGGCCGCCGTCGCGGGTGGTGCTCGCGCCGGTGGGTTCGAGGAAGCCCGCCGCGCCGGTGACCTTGCGGTGGAAGTTGCGGGGGTCCAGGGCGGTGCCCCAGACGGCCTCGTAGACGCGCCGCAGCTCGGCGACGGTGAACTCGGCCGGGCAGAAGGCGGTGGCCAGCGGGGTGTACTCCAGCTTGGCGCGGGCGCGCTCGAGCGCGGCGGCCAGCAGCACGTCGTGGTCGAAGGCCAGCGGCACCGCGCCCGAGGTGGTGTCCGCGACGGGGGTCCAGCGCGCGTCGGCGGCGTCGGTGCCCGCCACCGGCAGCGGCAGGTCGGGGGCCAGCGCGAGGTGGCAGACGGTCACGACGCGCTGGCGGGGGTCGCGGTCGGGCGCGCCCCAGGTGCCCACCTGCTCCAGGTGGACGGTGCCGGGCGGCAGCCCGGTCTCCTCGTGCAGCTCGCGCCGGGCGGCCTCGGCCAGGTCCTCGTCGGGGCGGACGAAACCGCCGGGCAGCGCCCAGCGGCCGCGGAAGGGTTCCTCGCCGCGCTCGACGAGCAGCACCGACAGGGTGCCGGCGCGCACGGTCAGCACGACGAGGTCGACGGTCACGGCGACGGCGGGGAACGCGCTCACCCGGCCAGCGTAGCCGCTTGTCGTCGACTTGACGACAAGCGAGGCGCTTCTTATCGTCATGACGACGAGAATAATGACCGGTGACGGGTGGCGACCACCGCCACCCGTCCGGACCCGGAGGAACCGATGGCCGAGATCACCCGCTACCCCTTCGTGCGGCACCTGCGCAGCACCCCCACCGCGCACGTCGTCCACCACCGCGCCGGCCGGCTCGCGCACTCCGGCACCGGGCAGGCGTTCTGGTTCCGCCCGCTGGTCGCGGTGCTCTCGGAGGTCCCCGTCGACGACCGCGAGCTGCCGCTGCTCGTGCACGCCCGCACCGCCGACTTCCAGGACGTCACCGTCCAGGCCACGCTCACCTTCCGGGTCGGCGACCCCGAGCTGGCCGCCACCCGCGTCGACTTCTCCCTCGACCCCGCCACCGGCCGCTGGCTGGGCGCGCCCCTGCAGCAGATCGCCGGGCTGCTCACCGAGACCGCGCAGCAGCACGTCCTGGACGTGCTCGCCGGGCTGCCGCTGCGCGAGGCCCTGCTCGCCGGCGTCGCCCTCACCCGCGAGCGCATCGCCGCCGGCCTCGCCGCCGACGCCCGGCTCGCCGAGACCGGCCTCGTCCTCGTCGACGCCCGCGTCGTGGCCGTCCGCCCCGACCCCGACGTCGAGAAGGCGCTCGGCACCCCCACCCGCGAGCAGCTGCAGACCGACGCCGACGCCGCCGGCTCGCGCCGGCGCGCGCTCGCCGTCGAGCGGGAGCGGGCCATCAGCGAGAACGAGCTGCAGAGCGCCGTCGAGCTGGCCCGCCGCGAGGAGGAGCTCGTCGCCCAGCGCGGGGCCAACCGGCGGCGCGAGGCGCAGGAGGCCGCGGCCGCCGACGCCGTCCGCGCCGGCGCCGAGGCCGAGCGCACCGAGCGCCTGGCGCAGGCGCACGCCACCGCCCGCCGGGTGCAGGGCGAGGCGGAGGCCGGTGCGGAGGCCGCGCGGCTGGCCGCCGTCGCCGGCACCACCCCCGAGGTCCTGCTCGCCCTGGCCGCCCGCGAGCTCGCCGGGCAGCTGCCCTCCATCGGCACCCTCGTGCTCAGCCCCGACGTGCTGAGCACCGCGCTCTCCCGCCTGACCGGGAGCACCGCCACCGGGAGCGCCGCGTGAGCCTGGCGCCGCGGGTGGTGCTCGTGCACCGGCGGACCCCGTTCGCCGACGCGGTCGCCCGGCACGGCACCCGCGGCCAGGCCGCGTTCTTCCTGCGCACCCGCGGCCACGACCTCGCCGAGCTGGAGGAGGCCGACGAGCGCCAGCGCGGGGCCCTGGCCGCGGTGGCCGCCGCGGTGCCCGCCGACTGGCGCTCCGGGGCCGTCGAGCGCGCCGACCTGCCGCGGTTCCTCTTCGCCCCCGAGGACGTCGTCGTGGTCGTGGGCCAGGACGGGCTGGTGGCCAACGTCGCCAAGCACCTGAGCGGCCAGGTCGTCGTCGGCATCGACCCCGACCCCGGGCGCAACGTCGGCGCGCTCGTGCCGCACCCGCCGCGGCGGGCCGCCGAGCTGCTGCGCCGCAGCGCGTCCGCAGCCGAGTGCGAGGAACGCACGATGGTGCGGGCGGTCACCGACGACGGGCAGGAGCTGCACGCCCTCAACGAGGTCTACGTCGGCCACCGCAGCCACCAGACCAGCCGCTACGTCCTCACCGCCCCCGACGGCCGGTGCGAGCGGCAGGCCTCCAGCGGCGTCGTCGTCGGCACCGGGACGGGCGCCGGCGGCTGGCTCGCCTCGCTGGCCCGCCAGCGCGCCGGCAGCGCCGGGGGTTCCCCGCTGCCGGGTCCGGCGGATGCCGACCTGGCCTGGTTCGTGCGCGAGGCGTGGCCCTCGCCCACCACGGGCGCCGACGTCACCGCCGGGCGGCTGCGCGGCGGGGACCTCGTGCTCGACGTCCTCGGCGACGAGCTCGTCGTCTTCGGCGACGGGCTGGAGGAGGACCGGCTGCTGCTCACCCGCGGCCAGCGCCTGCGGGTGGGGACCAGCCCGCGGCGGCTGCGACTGCTGCGCTGAACTCCGCCCACGCGCTGTGACGTTCCGCCAGGGTTCCGTGCGCTGACACCGGAGGTTCGCAGGCGCCGCACGAGGTGGGGAGCGCCCCCGCGAGAGGTGCTCCCCCCGTGGACCTCTCCTCCCGCTCCACCCGCCGGCACCTCGGCCTCGGCGCCTCCGGCCACCCGCGCGTCTCGGCGCGCGGGCCGCGCCCCGCGCACCTAGCGTCGCAGCTGCACCGGCCGCGGCGGGGGCGCCGCCCGCCGCGAGCGCCACGGAGGACGCGGAGGACGCACCATGTCGCACGAGAGCACGACCGCCGGCCCGCTCGGCGGGACCGACCCGATCGCCGCCGCCGCGCGCGAGCCCGGCGTGGCGCTCGTCGCCGGGTCCGCCGGCGTCATCGGCGCCCACGCCGCCGCCGAGTACGCCCGCGTCCCCGGCTGGACGGTGCGCGGCGCGGCCCGCCGCGAGCAGAGCGGCACCGCGTGGGAACCCCTGCGCGCGGACCTGTCCGACGCGGACGGCGCCCGCGCGGACCTGGCCGGCGCGGCCGACACGACGCACCTGGTGTTCGCCGCCTACGTCGAGCGCGGGGACGAGCGGCAGCAGATCGAGGACAACACCGCGCTGCTGCGCAACACCCTCGACGCCCTGCGGGACGCACCCCTGCGGCACGTCACGCTCTACCAGGGCGGCAAGGCCTACGGCGCCCACCTGCCGGGGTTCCGCACGCCCGCCCGCGAGCGCGACCCGCGGCTGCTGGTGCCGAACTTCTACTACGCCCAGGAGGACGTGCTGCGCGAGGAGGCCGCCCGGCGGGGTTTCGGCCTCACGCTGCTGCGCCCCGAGGGCGTCGTCGGCTACGCCACCGGGAACCCGATGAACATCCTCATGGTGGTGGCGGTGCACGCCGCCATCAGCCGCGAGCTCGGGCTCCCGCTGCGCTTCCCCGGCTCGCACGCCGCGGCCGAGGCGCTGTACCAGGTCACCGACGCCGAACTGCTGGCGCGCGCCACCGTCTGGGCGGGCTCGACGGCGGCCGCGGACGGGGAGGTGTTCAACGTCACCAACGGCGACCAGTTCCGCTGGGCGCACGCCTACGCCGCCATCGCCCGGCACCTGGGCGTGGAGCACGACGAGCCGCAGGACTTCTCCCTCACCTCGACCATGCCGATGCACGAGGAGACCTGGCAGCGCATGGTGCAGCGGCACGGGCTGCGCCCCACGCCCTACGCGGACCTGGTGCGCTGGCAGTTCGGCGACTTCCTGTTCCACTCCGAGTTCGACAACGTCTCCAGCACCGTCAAGGTCCGCCGGGTCGGGTTCGGCGAGTGCCTGGACAGCATCGACCGGTTCACCGAGCTGCTCGACCGCCTCGCCGAGCAGCGCGTCGTCCCCGCCGCCGGGGAAGCGCGCGCCGCGCTCACAGCGTGACGACGAGCTTGCGCGCGGAGACCCCGGCGCGCAGCCGTTCCAGCGCCTGCGGCACGGCGGCGAGCCCGTCGCCGACGACCTCCGCGCGCGGCGCCGGCCGGTAGCTCCCGTCGGCCAGCGCCGCGGGCAGGTACCGCGAGAAGACGGCCGGGCCGACGGAGTTCTGCGCGGGGGTGCCGCCCCAGATCGCCGACACCCGCACGCCGAGGGGGCGGACCAGCACCCGGCGCGCCGCGGTGAGCGGGTTCGGGTACGCCGACGCGACGCGCCCGGTGCCCGCGGTGCGCCGGGCGAGGCGCACCGCGCGGCCCAGCGAACCCGCCCCGATGGCGAGCGTGCCGGCGAGGTGGTGCCCGCGCAGGGCCCGTGCGAGGTCGCGCACGACGTCCGGGTCGCGGTAGTCGAACGCCTCGGCCGCACCGAGCGAGCGCACCAGCTCGTGGTTGTGCGGCGAGGCCGTCGCGAGCACCCGGTACCCGGCGCCGCGGGCGAGCTGGACCGCGTTGGCGCCGACGCTGGTCGAGGCGCCCCAGACCAGCACGGTCGCCCCGCGCTCGGGCGCGGCCGCGGTGGGCAGCGCGAGCCCGAGCTGGTCGGGCTGGAACAGGCCCGCGGCGGCGGTGGCCACGGCGAGCGGCAGGACGGCCGCGTCGGTCAGCGCCACCGCGTCCGGCAGCGGCGTGGTCAGGTCGGCGTCGAGCACGGCGAAGCGCTGGAAGGCGCCGTGCGCGGCGCTGTCGCGGAAGCGCTCCTGCCCGGTGGCGAACCCCGCGACGCGGTCCCCGGCGGCGAGGCGGCTGACGCCGTCGCCCGTCTCGACGACCTCGCCCGCCACGTCGGTGCCCAGCACGGCGGGGTGGTGCAGCCACGGGTAGACGAACCGGCGGCGCACGAACGCCGGCACCGCGTCCACCGGGTTGACCGCGACGGCCCGCACCCGCACGACGACCTCGCCGGGACCGGGCCGCGGGCGCGGGGCGGGTCCGACGCGGAAGCCGGCGCGCGGGGAGTCCAGCCACAGCGCCTCGTTCCCCGGGTTCCCCGGGTTCTCCGTGCCGCCCGCGGTCCCGGCGCTCACCGCCGGGCCCCCTCGGCGTCGACGAACTCCCCGCCGACGCTCTCGGCCAGTCCCGGGCCGAGCAGCGCCGGCACCGCGGCCACGTCGTCGGCGATGTCGACGTAGTCGCTACCCGCCGCCAGGCACGCCTCGACGAGCGGGCCGGCCGTGGTGGTGAACGGCCCGACGGTGTTGACGACGACGGCGGGCCGCGCCTCGCGGACCGCGGCGGCCATCTCCCGCGGCCCGGTGGCGAGCACCGTGCGGAACCCGCTCTCGCGGCCGGCCGTCGCCAGCCGCTCGCGGTCGCGGCCGACCAGCACCGGGACCGGGCCGTCCGGGCCCTGCTGCGCGAGGGCGTCGGCGACCGCCCGTCCCGTCCGCCCGGTCCCCCCGAGCACGAACACGTCGACCCCGGTACCGACCACGGCGCTGCCCCTCTCCGACGACACCGATGACACGACGTGTCATCACGTGGTCATCGTCGCACGCCACGACACGTCGCGTCATCACCTACGCTGGAGCGGTGGGCAGGTGGACTCCGGACGCGCGCGGGCGCCTCCAGCGGGCTGCGCTGGAGCTGTTCGCCGAGCAGGGCTACGCCGCCACGACCGTTCCGCAGATCACCGAGCGGGCGGGACTGACGACGCGCACGTTCTTCCGCCACTTCGCCGACAAGCGCGAGGTGCTCTTCGAGGGCGACGCGATCCCGCAACTGGCGCGCCGCCTGCTCGAGCAGGCGCCCGCCGACCTCGACCCGCTGACGCTGCTGCGGCGGGGACTGCGCCAGGTGGGCGACGAGCGCTTCGACGGCCACCACGAGCAGCTGCGCCGCCACCGGGCCCTCGTCCTCGCCGAACCGGCGCTGCGCGAGCGCGACGCGCAGAAGCGCGACGACCTCGTCCGGGTCCTGCGCCCCGGCCTCGCCGAGCGCGGCCTCGACCCGCTCACTGCCGCGCTGCTGGCCGAGACCACCGTCGTCGTCCTGCACGTCGCGCTCGAGGCGTGGCTGACCGGCCCGGCGGACCAGCCGTTCGGCGACGTCGCCGACGCCTGCTTCGACCGGCTGTTCGCGGCCGCTCCGCCCCCGGCCGGCACCGCGGCGCTCACTTCGCCTCCGACCACCGCCGGACCACGCTGACGTCGGCGACGAAGCGCACCCCGCTGCCGGCCGCCCACCGCGCGGCGGTCTGCTCCAGCGCGGTGCGCAGCAGGGCCGCTGCCCGCTCGGCGTCGCCCGCCGGCACGTGCAGCAGCAGCTCGTCGTGCAGGCACAGCACGATCCGCCCCGCGCCGCCGGCCAGGCCCGCGCGCACGGTCGCCGCCCACGCCTTGAACAGCTCCGCGGCCGCGCCCTGCACCACGGCGTTGCGCGCGAAGCGGCCGCGCGCGGCCGTCGCGGTGCCCACCTCGCCGGGCGCGGGGGCGCCCACGCGCACCAGCCGCCCGCCCCAGGTGCGCACGTCGCGCCCCTCGCGGCCCGCCTCCTCCGCCGCGCGCAGGTAGCCCAGCGCCGTCGGGTAGGCGCGCTCCATGCGCTGCAGCGCCTCACCGGCCGCACCGGAGGTCTGCCCGTACATGGCGGCCAGCACCGCCACCTTCGCCGTGGGGCGGTCGGCGGCCAGCGCCGCGGCGACCGGTGCGTAGAGGTCGTCCTCGCGCGTCGCGGCCGTCAGCCCCGCGTCGGCGGAGACCGCGGCCAGCACCCGCGGTTCCACCTGCCCGAGGTCGGCGCGCACCAGCACCGAACCGGCTTCGGCCGCCACCGCGGGCCGCAGCTCCGTGGGCAGGTTGTGCAGCCCGGCCTGCGCCGTCATCCGCCCGGCGGCGGCGTCCGAGGCCGACCAGGCCCCCCGCAGCCGGCCGTCCGCGCCGACGGCGGTGTCCAGCCAGTTCCAGCCGTAGGTCGTCGCGATCCGCTCCGCCTTGCGCCAGGCCAGCAGCGCCTCCACCGCCGGGTGCGCGTGCCGGAACTGCTCCAGCCGCCACGCCCGGGTGTCCGGCAGGTCGAAGCCCAGCCCGCGCAGCGCCCCGAGCACCTGCACGGGGTTGCGCAGGTCCACCTCCCCGGCGCCCAGCACCCGGCGCACGGGGGCGTCGCGGGCCGCGCGCAGCCGCGCCTCCTCGGCCGCCGACGCCGGGCGCGGCCCGGTGGCCCGCTCCAGCAGCGCCTCGGCGGTCGAGCGCTCCAGCGGCAGGCCGGTGCGCTCCAGCTCCACGGCCAGCAGCGCGGCCGCCGACTCGGCGTGCGCGGTCTGCACGCCCAGCGGCGGCCCGCCCGGGCGGCGTCGCGGCTCGGGCAGCGCGGCCACCGCCCGCGCCTGCCGCTGGGCGACCTCCAGCGCCAGCGCCGCCCAGCGGGCGGCGCGCTCGAGCTGGTCGGCGGGCTCGGCCTCGCTCAGCGCCCGCCCCTGCGACCACGCCGCCGACAGCTGCCCGTCCTCGCCGACGGGCTCCTCGCCGTCACCGCCGTCGAGGTCCAGCAGCCCGGTGCCGTGCAGC
>NZ_JAAALL010000161.1 GCF_009906315.1 Kineococcus vitellinus
CACCCCGGCACCCCGGCACCCCGGCCAGCATCGACCCATCACAGCGCCACCGACCTCACGCCCATGGCGAAAGGGGGGGTATCACATCCATGCTCGCCTGTTCGACGGATCCAGGCGCTGGGCATGCTGCTGCGCCACAGTGGGCCGGTGACCAAGGCTGGTGACCACAGCGTCGAGCGAGGCATCACGGTGCGGGACGGCCTCGTCCACCGCGCCGCCCAGCGTGCACCACCTCCTGCACCACCTGCACGAACGCCTCGGCGACGTCGTGCCGCAACCGGTCAGCCACCACGGTGACCTCGAGATCCTCACCCACCTGCCCGGGCCAGCGAGAGCGGCCTGATCCCGGCAGCACGGTTGCTGCGCGCCGTGCACGACGCCAGCCGCGACTACACCCCCGAGCCGGGCGCCACGTGGGGTGCGGCGCCGCAGTCCCCGGCAGAGGTCGTCTGCCACGGCGACCCCGGCCCGTGGAACAGGGTCTGGCGCGATGGCGAAGCAGTAGGGCTCTTCGACGGGGACTTCGCCCACCCCGGACCCGCGATCGACGACGTCGCCTACGCACTGGAGTACCTCACGCCCTTCGGCAGCGACGAGGAAGCCATCCGCTGGCACGGCTTCGCCCGAGCCCTTGACCGGGCCCGGCGACTGCACCTCTTCGCGCGGGCCTACGGGTGGGTCGAGCCGCTGGACGTGCACGCCCTGGTCGAGGCCGTCACCACCCGCCAGCGACGCACCGTCGAGACCGACACCGCCCTCGCCGCGCGAGGAGTGCCGCCGCAGCAGCGGTGGGTGGAAGACGGTCACCTCGACGTGCCGGCCGAGCGGATCCGCTGGAGCGAGACGAACCGGCACCTGCTGCGCCGGTGAGGTCACCCACCGCGCGAGCCCCAACCGGTCATCCCGCCCTCCAGGCGGCTACGGCCGCCACCGGCGCGTGCTCGTGGCCATCACCGCGCTGTCCCATCAGCGCAGGCGAAGGGCTCGCTCCGCAGGCCGTCCGCACCGCGCCAGCGCCAGAGCCCCCCACGCCAGCAGGCCACCGACAAACGCGCCCACGGTGTTCGCCAACCAGTCACCGGTGTCGCACGAGCGACCCAGGGTAAGAACGAGTGCCTGCAGCACTTCAATCCCTACCGAGAGCGCACTACCGATCACGGCGGCCAGCACCCAGCGGCGGGTGGCCACGCCCGCCAGGAGCACCGGCGCGACGAAGAGCACCAGGTTGGCGAACGACTCCACCCGAGCCGGCGTCGGCCAGTCCCACTGCACTGCGCAGCTCACGCTGAGATGGCGATCGACCGGCACCAACGTCAGAGCAGCCAACGGCAGCAGGGACAGGGCCGTCGACGCCCACGCCAGTCGTGGGCGCGAGACCAGCCACGCACCGATCACTGGACCGATGACGACGTGGACCAGCAGGAGAGCCGGTGTGATCCACCGATGGGTGATCAGGAAGGTGCTCAGCACCGCGCCCCCACCCTCGCATCCTTCAGGCCGCCCACCCGGTTGTGGTCAGGCACACGTTGATCATGTCAGGGGACTTCACGGTCAGCCTGCGCTGCGGCGCGTCCGGGCATGGCGCCGTGCGGGCGCGGTCGGGGTCGTGGCGCGGGCCGCGCCGCGTCCGGTGACGGCGCCCTGCAGTACTTCCGGTCATGGCGACCCCCGGACGTCGTCCGGGCGCGATCACGGCCGGCGACGTCACGAACCCGTCCACCTGCGCGCGTCGGCTGCCTCAACGGTCAGGGCCGGTGTTCTCCTGCAGGCACCGCCGCACGTGGGCCAGGCCGTCGTCGGGGTGGCGCCCCGCGAGGTCGTCGAGCATGAACCGGCAGGCCCACGCCCGTGCCGGCGCCGGCAGGGTCTCGAAGGCGGCGGCGTCAGACCACCCCTGCACCATCGCGGCCACCCGCGGTTCCCGGCGCCGAGCCCGCACCGCCGGGTCCAGCGTCAGGATCGACCACGTCCGGGCGCGGTCCAGCACCGCGGGACCGGCGGCCGTGTTGGCCCAGTCCACGACGCCGCTGACCTCGCCGGCATCGTCCACGAGCACGTTCAACGGGTGCAGGTCCAGGTGCAGCAGGCTGTCGGCGCCGGCCAGACCTTGCTGCCTCGCCTGCCGGGCGAGCACGGAGTTGGGCGCCTGCGCCATGACGGGCGCAGGCGCCAGCGCCGCCAGGGCCAGCTGCGCAGCACCGCACGCCTCGCCTCGGCGACGCACCTGTCGTGGCGACAGACCCCGCACGTCCGCGGCCGGACGCCCCCGCAGCCGGGTCAGCAGCAGTGCGGCGCGCTCCCGCCCCTGCTCGTGGGCGTAGCGGGTCCTCTGAAGCACCTGCGGAACCGGCACCACGCTCGCGGCGGCGGTCATGGCCGCCTCCTCCCGATCCAGCACGTGAGGGTCGCCGATGCGCAGGACGAGCTCGCCGCACGCCCAAGTCTGGCCGCTGCTGCCACCGATCGCCGCCAGGGGCTCGTGCGCCACCCCTAGGGCGGCGGCGGCCCGACGCACCGCCGCCGAGGGCTCGGAGCGGTCCATCCCGGACCCGGTCGCGGCACCTCGTTCCACGGAGTCGAGCGTGCCGTGTCGTGCAGGAGGGCACGAGCCTCTGACCTCGGTCCGTGGAGGCCGTGCGCGCGCTCTTGCCGCTGGCCGGGTGGTGACCGCAGCGCGCTGCGGTCACCACCGCTCGGCAGGCGGAAAGTCTTCCCTGTCGTCGCTCACGGCCACGTCATCCTGGCGCTCGAAGCAGCGGGTGCTGCCGGCGACGTCCCTGCTCCACGCCTGGGCGCGGCCGCGGAGCCCGGGCCGGAGTCGCTCCCACGTACCCGGCCGTCGGCCCGCCGACCACGGCTGGCAGCGCAGCAGGAGGACGTGCTCGCCGGGGTCGACCAGCAGGACTCGGGCCGTCAGGTGGGTGCAGGCTGCCACGACGTGCGAGCCCGACGCACGAGCCCCGCGAGAACGGCCTGGAACGTTCGAGAGGAGAACGCGGACGACGCCGCAGCAGCGGGTCGACGACCGACTGATCAGGTGCACGAGCGGCTTCAACTCCCTGAAGCGGCGCGGGAGGCAGCGACCTCACCGCCTCGACACACCTGCGCCGGGCAGACGAGGGCGGCATGAGCAGCCATACTGAGCGACCTGGTCACGGCCAGATCACCGCACGGCGCCGGCGCAGCACTCCCTGACCCGCGGAGGCACGGATGGACCTGATCCAGGAGAACGTGATCGACCCGGTCTCCAACCTGCTGTGGACGTACGTGCTGGTCTACGTGCTGATTGGAGTGGGCCTCTACTTCGGCATCCGCACCCGCTTCGTCCAGGTCCGCCTCTTCGGGCGCATGCTGCGTCAGGTCACCTCCTCGCGCAGCGGTGCGGAAGGTGGCATCTCCTCCTTCCAGGCGTTCGCCATCGGACTGGCCTCGCGGGTGGGCACCGGCAACATCGCCGGTGTGGCGATCGCGCTCACGCTCGGCGGACCCGGAGCAGTCTTCTGGATGTGGGTGGTCGCTCTGGTGGGCATGGCCACCGCCCTCATCGAGTCCACCCTGGCTCAGGTGTTCAAGGTCCCCGCAGCCGACGGCACCTTCCGCGGTGGGCCCGCCTTCTACATCGAACGGGGTTTGAGGTCGCGCGCCGGTGGGGTCCTCTTCGCCGTCCTGCTGATCTTCACCTTCGGGTTCTCCTTCAACATGGTGCAGGCGAACACCATCAGTGCCGTGCTCTCCGAGGGGCACGGCGTCTCCACGGGGTGGACCGCGCTGCTGCTGATGGCCCTGACCGCGGTCGCCATCTTCGGTGGTGTTCGTCGCATCGCCCGCATCGCCGAGGTCATGGTGCCCTTCATGGCCCTGGCCTACGTCCTGCTGGCCCTGGTGATCGTGGCCATGAACATCACCTCCCTCGGTGGCGTGCTCATCCAGATCGTCTCGGCCGCCTTCGGCGTCGGTGAGGCCGCGGCCGGCATCACCGGCGGCATCGCCGCCGCGCTGCTCAACGGCGCCAAGCGGGGCTTGTTCTCCAACGAGGCGGGGATGGGCAGCGCCCCCAACGCCGCCGCGACGGCCACCACCAGCCACCCCGTCAAGCAGGGCCTGGTGCAGTCCCTGGGCGTCTTCGTCGACACCATCGTCATCTGCTCCGCGACCGCCTTCATCATCCTCTCCGCCGGTCCGGGGGTGTACCGGCCCGGCGCCGACGTGGAAGGCGCCTCCCTCACCCAGACCGCCGTCGCGGACCAGCTCGGCAGCGCCCTGACGCCGGTGATGACCCTGCTGGTGTTCGTCTTCGCCTTCTCCTCGGTGCTGGGCAACTACGCCTACGCCGAGGTGAACATGTCCTTCCTGCGGGCCCGGCCCGTGGTGCTGCTCCTCTTCCGTGCGCTCGTGGTGGCGCTGGTGGGCGCCGGCTCGGTGCTGGAGCTAGCGGCGGTGTGGGCGCTGGCCGACGTCGCGATGGGCACGATGGCGTTGGTGAACCTGGTGGCGATCGTGCTGCTGGGCAAGTGGGCGCTGGGAGCCCTGCGCGACTACGAGCGGCAGGTGCGGGCGGGCGAGGACCCGGTGTTCCGCGCCGTCGGCAACCCGGACCTGCCCGGTGACCTGCCGCAGAGCGTGTGGACCGGTGAGGACGCCCACCGCCAGGTACCCGCTGAGCGATGACGGGTGCGGCCCGCGCACACGGCTCGCGCCGGCGCTCGCAGGAGCCTGGTGGCGGTGCAGGTGAGGTCAGTGCTGCGTGCCGGCGTGCTGGAGCACGTAGCGGCGGAAGCGCTCTGCCGAGGGCAGCAACCGGCGCTCTGCGGCCCACACCAGCCCCACGTCCTGGGTGGCGCCGGCGTCGGTGAGCGGCACCCGGCGAGCGGTCGCGGCCGGTGGTGAGCCCACGCCCGTTCCCGCGACGTCGTCGACCTCCGGCACGACGGCGATCCCGAGGCCGGCGGCGACGAAACCGAGCACCGTCGCCAGGTCGCTGCACTCGAAGGCCACGGTGGGCTGGAAGCCTGCAGCCGTGCACAGCTCGTCGAGACGCCGGCGCAGCAGCGACGTCGCGGGGAGCGCGACGAACGGCAGGTCGGCGGCTTCGGCGAGCGCCGCGCCGGATCGGCCCACGAGCGGGTGGCCGACCGGCAGCGCCAGCTGGAGGGGTTGGCGCAGCAGGCGCTGCCAGCGCCACGGGGAGCCCACCGGGCGCGAGGCGGTCAGCTCGAGGTCGACGTCGCCGCGTTCGCCCACCGAGGTCACCAGCTCGTCGCGCGCGGGGCGCAGGTCGAAGCGGACCTGCGGGTGCCGCGCCCTGAAGCCGGCGATCAGCTCGGGGACCAGCCAGGCACCCAGCTCCCCCTGGAAGGCCAGGGTCACGGTGCCGGTCCCCGGATCGAGGAGCTGCTCGACACCGGCCAGGCCGTCGTCCAGCTCGTGCAGCACCGCGTCGACGTGGCGCTTGAAGGCGACACCGGCGTGCGTCATGCGCAGCGAGCGCCCGGAGCGGTGCAGCAACGGGGTGCCGACCTCCTTCTCGAGCCGGGCGAGAGCACGTGAGACCCCCGACTGGCTGACGCGTTCGATCGAGCTGACGTCGGTGACGCTCACGCCGTCGGCGACCTGCTGGAACCAGCGGAGGGCATCGGTGTCCATCCCGCATGACGCCACGTCATGGATGCCATGCGCAACCCTCATTGGACGCATGGCGGCCGGCGCCGCACACTCGAAGCATGCCCACCCCGCGGACCACCACCGTCACGACCCGCGAGAACTGGCTGTCCACCCTGCGCCGGATCGCGCGTCCCCGCCCCGCCGAGCAGGCCGTCGTCGCAGCCCTCCCGGCGACGCGCGGCACCTCCGTCGTCGTCCTGCCCGCACCGCGCCGCACCCTCGACTGACGCCCGGGCGGGCGGTGCCCGCACCACGCGCGCCCGCCGCCCCGTGGGTGGAAGAACCATTGGTGACGTGCTAGACACGCCACTGGGCGATGCGCCCGAGGCGTCACCGCGCCGGGCGCCGGCCAGGCACCCGCCTCGGTGATCACCTCCTCACGTCAACGCGGACACGAGGAGAACCGGCCATGGCTGCACGCTCGGCCCGCACCGAAGGCGACCTCTCCGTCGAGGGCAGGGCACCGTTCCTGCACCCCGGGGCGAAGCTGCCCTTCGTCCTGCTGATCTCCTGCTTCATCGCCTGGGGAACGGTCGCGAACATGACCGACCCCCTGGTCAGCGTGTTCCGGACCGTCTTCAGCATGAGCAACCTGCAGTCGGCGCTGGTGCAGTTCTGCTACTACGGCTCCTACTTCCTGCTGGCACTGCCGGCGGCCTTCATCAACCGGCGCTTCTCCTACAAGACCGGCGTCCTGCTCGGGCTGGGCCTCGCGATCGCTGGTGCGGCGCTGTTCTACCCCGCAGCCCAGGTGATGACGTACGGCATGTTCCTGCTCGCCCTCTTCACCCTGGCCGGCGGGCTCTCGATCCTGGAGACGTCGGCCAACCCGTTCGTGATGTCCATGGGTCCCGAGGCGAGCGCGACCCGCCGCCTCAACCTGGCGCAGGCCTTCAACCCGGTCGGCACGAACATCGGGGTGTTCCTGGCCGCGACGCTGATCCTGCCGCAGCTGAACTCCGCGACCGCGCAGGAGCGCGCCGCCCTGGCTCCCGAGGCGCTGCGCGCCGTCCGCTCCGAGGAGCTGAACGCCGTCATGGCGCCCTACCTCGGCGTCGGCGTGGTCCTGGCGATCATCTGGATCGGCATCGCCTCGGTCAAGATGTCCGACCACCCGGGCACGGCGATCCAGGAGGGCCACGAGACGCACCTGCTCGCCACGCTGAAGCGCCTGATGGCCAACCGCCACTACCGCTTCGGCGTGATCGCCCAGTTCTTCAACGTGGGCGCGCAGACGTGCGCCTGGACGTTCACCCTGCAGTACGCCGCGGAGGCGGTGGAGGCGACGGCGGTGGAGCAGGGCCGCTGGCTGCAGGCCAGCCTCCTGGTCTTCCTCGCCTCCCGCTTCCTGATGGTGTGGCTGATGGGCCACGTGAGCGGCGCCTTCCTCATGCTCGTGATGACGGTCCTGGCCGTGGTGCTGTGCACGGTGGCGGTCGTGCTGCCCAACCTGATCGGCCTGCTGGCCGTGGTCGGGTTGTCGTTGTGCCTGTCGCTGCTGTTCCCGACCATCTACGGCATCGCCCTGGAAGGGCTCGGGGAGGACACCAAGTTCGGCGCCGCCGGTCTGGTGATGGCCATCCTCGGTGGTGCCCTGCTGCCGCTCGTGCACGGCGCGACCATCGACGCGACGAGCGCCACCACTGCCTACCTGGTGCCGGGGGCCTGCTTCGCCGTCGTGGCCGCCTACGCGCTCTTCAGCCTCCGCGCGCACCGCACCACGACGGCCGGCTGACGCCGCGACCTGACCGTCCGCACCACGTGCTCGCGGCGGGAGCGGCGCTCGCCGAGCAGCGGTCCTCAGGGTCGCCTCCTCGAGGCCGAACGGGTCACCAGGTGCGTTGACGGTGAGGTCGAGGTGTCCGGTGTCCGGTGTCCGGTGCCGCAGCCGCGTCGCCACCGGTTCTCCGGCAAGCCGGTCACCGGTGCGAAGCGGGCTCGCAGGCGCTGACGGTCTCCTTGCGCGCCCGCTGCGGAGGAGCGGCCAGCGGGGCGGGTGCGGAGCCTTCCGCACCCGCGCGGAGCGGCGTACAGTTCCTCCTCGGAGTGCCGGGAAGCCTGGTCGGCGGTGACGATCCGCGACGACCCGAGGGACGTGCTTCCGATGGCTGAACCGGCTGTGCGAGCTGTCGCACTGACCAAGCGGTACGGCTCCACCACCGCCGTGGACGACCTGCACCTGGACGTCCCGGCCGGGCAGGTCTTCGGCTTCCTGGGACCCAACGGCGCCGGCAAGTCCACCACCATCCGCATGCTGCTGGGCCTGGCCCGCCCCAGCGCCGGCGCCGCGCGCATCTTCGGCGTCGACGCCCTGGACGTGCGGCGCTCCCACCGCCACCTGGCGCACGTGCCGGCGGACGTGGCGCTGTGGCCGCAGCTGACCGGCCGCGAGGTGCTCCACCTGCTGGCCACCACCGGTCCGGGCACCGACACCGCCTACCGCGACGAGCTCGTCGAGCGCTTCGCCCTGGACGTGGACAAACCCACCCGCGCCTACTCCACCGGCAACCGGCAGAAGGTCGCCCTCGTCGCGGCCTTCGCCACCCGGGCCCCGCTGCTGGTCCTGGACGAGCCGACCAGCGGCCTGGACCCGCTGATGGAGCAGCAGTTCCGCCACGCCGTCACCGAGGCCCGCGAGCGCGGGCAGACGGTGTTCCTCAGCTCCCACCAGCTCAGCGAGGTGGAGGCGCTGTGCGAGCGGGTGGGGATCCTGCGCGCCGGCCGGCTCGTCGAGGTGGCGTCGGTGGCCGGCCTGCGCAGCCTGCACCGCACGGAGGTCGTCGCCTCCTACAGCGGTGCGCGGCCCCGATTGTCCGCGCTGCCCGGTGTGGACGTCGTCGAGGAAGTCGAGGAGGTCGAGGCCGTCGAGGACGTGCAGGACGCCGGCGCCGGTGCCACCGGCGCGCGGCGGCGGGTCCGGTTCACCTTCAGCGGCTCACCGGCCGCTGCGCTGCGCGCGCTGGCCGAGGCCGACGTGCACACGTTGGCCGTGCGCGAGCCGGACCTGGAGGAGATCTTCCTGGACTACTACGGCGGGGACGACGACGGACGTGGCGCGCCCAGACGTGGCGGCAGGGGCAGCGGCCTCGGCGCGGGCAGCACGAGCGATCACGACCAGGAGGTGGCGCGGTGAGCTCGCGGGTCGTCGGCGCCCGGCACCGCGACGCCCGGGGCGCCTCACCGCGGCACCCGCACCCTCCGGCCTCCTCCACGGTGGAAACCTCCACGACCGCGCCGGGGCCCCGCCCCGGCGGCGCGTCGGCGGCGCGGGCGCTCGCCGTCCTGGCCTGGCGCCAGGTGCGCACCGGAGCGGTGCTGGTGCTCGTGGTCTCAGCGGGGGTGTCGGCGTCCATCGCCTCCACCCACGAGCGGGTCTTCGCCGATCCGGCGAGCGCTGCAGGGCTGCAGTCGATCGCCGCGAACCCGGCGATCCGCACGCTGTTCGGTGCACCGGTGGCGCTGGGCGACCCCGGGGGCTTCACGGTCTGGCGCGCCGGCACCGTGACCGCGGTGCTGCTGAGCACCTGGGTGGTCCTGGCGACCACGCGCACCACCCGCGCCCAGGAGGAGGTCGGTCGCTGGCCGCTGCTGCTGGCCGGCCCGCTCACCGCGCGCACCGCGAGCAGCTGGACGCTGCTCACGCTGGCCGCGGTGCCGATCGCCTGCGGTGCGGCGGTGAGCGCGTCGCTGGTGGCCGTGGGCACCCGCCCGGCCGGTGCGCTGGTGCACGGCGCCGGCACCGCGGCGGTGGGGTTGTTCTCCCTGGCCCTCGCCGCCTGCTGCGCCCAGCTGTTCGGCAGCCGCGCCGGCGCCACGGGCGCCGCGGTGGGGGTGCTGGGCGCTGGCCTGCTGCTGCTGCGGATGGTCGCCGACGGCGTCGAGACGCTGGCCTGGTTGCGCTGGTTCTCCCCCTTCGGGCTGCTGGAGCTCAGCCGCCCCTTCGTCCGCGACCGGCCGGCACCGCTGCTGGTGCTGCTGATCGTCGCGGTCGCACTGGCAGCGTGCGCGCTGCTGGCCCTGGCGCACCGCGACGTCGGTGAGGGGCTGCTGCGGCAGCGCTCGGACAGGGCGGCCCGGCTGGGCCTGCTGGGGTCCGTGGAGGCCTTCGCGCTGCGACGCGGCCTGCGGGCCCTGGCGGGGTGGTCGGCGGGGATCGGCGCCTACTACCTGCTGCTGGGGCTGACCGCCGTCTCGGTCACCGGCTTCCTGGCCGGTGACAGCGGGGTGGCGAGGATGGCCGAGCGGGCCGGGTTCGGCGCGCTGGAGCGCGTCGAGGGTTTCAGCGCCGCGGTCTTCAGCCTGCTGGCGATCCCGGTGGGTGCCTTCGCCGCGGCGCGGATGGCCGCGCTGGCCGCGGCCGAGGACGAGCGGCGCCTGGTGCTGCTGTGCGCCGGTCCACTGGGTCGGCTGCGGCTGCTGGGCGCCGAGGTCGCCGCCACCGCCGCCGGGGTGGCGGTGCTGAGCACGCTGGCCGGGGTGGCGA
>NZ_JAAALL010000162.1 GCF_009906315.1 Kineococcus vitellinus
GTGCCGGGGTGCCGGGGTGCCGGGGTGCCGGGGTGTGACGGCGACCCGCTGGACCGAGGCGGTGTGCGCCAGTCACCCCTGCTGGGCTCCTCCGGTGTTGGACGACGATGGGACCTTCTCCAGGTCCGGGTCCCCTCCAGGGTGTGGTGCTGCGCGACCGTCCCGGACAGCAGGGGCGGGGCCGAGGTGGGCCTGCTGGCAGCGACGGATCCGGGCGCCTTGCACCGATCACGACGCGCCGATCACGGGGACCGCGGTGGCGGGGGCGTTGGCCGCGCCGGCGACGTAGCGGGCGAACGGCTCGCCGTAGATGCCCGGGCCGTCGACGTGCAGGTCTGCGAGGAAGGCGTCGGTGCGCTCGTGGGCGTCCCGGGACAGCGCGGCGCTCTGCTCGAAGGAGGTGGGGTCGACGCGTCGGGCGCCGGGGGCGGGCAGGCACACGACGGGCACCCGGGCCGCCACCGCCGGCAGGGCCGCCATCAGCTGAGCGCGGAACTGGATCTGCGCCACCCGGGCCAGGATGTCGCCGATGCCGGGGGACCCGGAGCCCGCGGGAGCCGGCACGGTGGTGTCCAGCAGCACCAGGCAGCCGGCGCCCCGCGCGGCGGCGTGCCGGACCGGCACGTTGGCGACGACCCCACCGTCCACGAGGTCCCGGCCGCTGACGCGGACGGCGGGGAAGACGCCGGGGATCGCGGCGCTGGCCAGCAGCGCCGGGACCAGCGGGCCGGAGTCCAGGACGTGCTCGTCGCCGGTGCTCAGGTCCAGGGCGAGGACGGCGAGGGGTGCATCCAGGCCCTCGAAGGTGCCGGTGTCCAGCGTGCTGAGCACCAGGGCTTCGAGGGCGGCGGCGCTGACGGCGTGCGTGCGAGTGCGGCGCAGGCGCAGCACGGCGCTGACCAGGCTGCCGGGGAAGACGCTCTCGCGCGTGAGGTTCTTCCACATCGAGGCCAGCAGCGCGGGGCCGTTCTCGCCGTGAGCGGCCAGGACGGCGCCGTTGAGGGCTCCGACGGAGGTGCCGGTGATCTGCTCGGGGAGGATGCCGTGCTGCTGCAGGGCCGAGACCATGCCCACCTGGACGGCGCCCAGGCTCCCTCCGCCGCCCATCACGAACCCCACCGGTCCAGGGAGGCGGACAACCTTCCCCGCGGGTGCCCGGCCGGTCACCGCCGGGAGCCCGCCGAAGGCCGAGCGGCGTGGTGCGGCGCCGACCTCGAGGCCGACCTGGACCCGTTGCCGGTGACCTCGCACGCGGGCTCGGCGCCGGCGCAGCCCGCCGCCGCCGGCTCACTCCCGGTGCGGGGCGCGGTGTCCTCGGTGACGACGGCGGGCGCGGTCACCGCGGTGGCCTCGTGGCTGGTTGTGGAGCGGTGGCGCGAAGGCGGCCGGCGCCGTGCTTGCACAGCTCGGGAGTCCTGGCGGGTCGCGCTGGGCACGACGTCCACGCTCGCGCACACCCCAGGTGCCGGCAAGGCGAGGCTTCCTGCGGCGGTGGTGCGTGCACCGGGGCGGCGACGATGTGGAGCGGCAGGTACCTGCGCGAGCGTTCCGGCCGTCTGTGGGTGCGCGGAGACGTGCGGGGGTGTTGGGGACGTCGGGGCGGTACACGAGGCGCCCTGCGTGCTCGGCTGCTGCTCGATCACTCACGTGCTGGGCACGTGCGAGGTCGTTGCACCCGCTCGTTGGTCGACCATCGAGACTGGGTACCGGCGTAGAACTGCATCTGGGGCCGGTTCGACCGGTGCCGGTCCAGGTCGGGGCGGCTCTAGGTGGAGTTGCGGTGCAGGCGGCGCAGCGCCATGGCCAGGTGCAGCCGGTGCTGGCCGGCGGGGGTGTGCAGGTTCCAACCGAGCAAGCGCTCGGCGCTGGCCAGGCGTTCCTGCAGGGTGGAGTGGTGGATGGCCAGTTGGGTGGCCGCGGCGCGCCCGGTGGAGGTGCTCACCAGCGCGTGCAGGGTGGTCAGCATCCACGGCGCGGCTGCCGCGGCGCGATCGAGCGCTGCGACGTCGGCGATGGGTGGCGTGCCGGCGCTGACGGTCTCGGCCAGCAGCAGCAGCGCCTGGACGTGCTCGGCGTGCACGGTGCGCGCTCCGGGATCGGTGGGTGTGCCCTCGGCGCTCAAGCGCAGCGCGCGCCGGGCCGCGGCCAGCGAGGTCGGCGCCTCCACGGCGGGTACGGCCGGCCCGATGCCGGCGCGCTGCGTGAACGAGACGGGGTGCACGGGGTGCTCGGGGTGCTCCTCGGCCTGGTGGGCGGGAAGGACGTGCACCCGGCCATCGGCCAGGGCGATGGCCCGCACGGGTCCAGCCGGGTCCAGGCCCAGGGCGCGGGCGGCTCTTCGGCGCGCATCGAGCGGGGCGGCGGGGTCGGTGAGCACATCGAGCAGGGCGCCGTCCTGCTCCCCGGCGGCGCCGGTGCCTCGCGGTAGGGGGCGGGTGCGCTCGAGCACGGCGCGTGCCAGCGCGGCGGCGCGTTCGAGCACGACCGCGTCGACCACCCGCGCCGTGCCGGTGCGCTCCAGCCACAAGGTGGCGCCCTGGTCGACGGGGGCGCTCAGCCACGCCGGATCGGCCGGCGTCGGTGCGCACGCCGCCGCCGGCCCGGGCGCCTCTGCTGCGCCCCTCCCGGCCTTGGCCTTGGCCTCGGCGTCCGCGTCGGCGTCGGCGTCGGCCCCGGTGCTGGGAGCGGGGTGTGCGGTCGTGTCGGGGCGCGTGGTGCCCTCGGCGTCGACGCGCACGCGCAGGTGGCGACGGGTGTCGACCAGGCCGGCGGGGTGGCCGGTCAGCACGGCGGCGCCGCGCACGATGGCGTGCACGCCGGCGTGCGCGGCGGCCAGCTCATCGAAGTAGGACACCACCCGCAGCGCAGCGCCGGCTTCGGGGTCCAGCGCGGCCAGGCGCACCGTCAGGTCCCGCACGTCGCCGCTCCCTCCCCAGGTGGCGCTCTCGCCACCGTCCCCGTGCCCGAGCGCACCGTCTTCACCCTGACACGCACGACGGCAGCAGCTTCGAGCGCACCATCGTGCCCCTGCCATCGTGCCGCTGCTGTCGTGCGCGCTGGAAACGACGCGGCGAGCAGTGCCTCGTGGCGTGTGCCTCGTGGTGCGTGCCTCGTCCGTGTCTCGCCGCTTCAGCACGTGGAGGCTCGAGGCTCGGCTCCTGCGGCCCGAGCCTCCACCTCAGGCTTCGACTTCAGGCTTCCAGGAGGCGGTGCAGCCAGCGCAGCCGCGCCGCCCTCGCCTCGCGGGAGATGCCGGCGTGAGGGGCGAAGACGTCGAAGCCGTGGAAGCCGCCGGGCCACACGTGCAGCTCGGCGATCCCGCCGGCCTGCCAGATGCGACTGGCGTAGGCGACGTCCTCGTCGCGGAAGTTCTCCGCGGAGGCGACGTCGATGAAGGCCGGCGGCAAGCCCGACAGGTCGCTCGCGCGGGCAGGGGCGGCGTAGGCGGAGACGTCCGCGCTGCCGCGGGCGCTGCCGAGCAGCGCGTTCCAGCCGGTGTCGTTGGCGGTGCGTCCCCAGGTGCCGCTGTCGGCCATCTGCACCGCCGACGGGCTGTCGTTGCGGTCATCGATCATCGGGTAGATCAGCAGCTGCCCGGCCAGGGCAGGCCCGCGCCGATCGCGGGCCATCAGCGCCACGGCGGCGGCCAGCCCACCACCGGCGCTGGCACCGGCCACGACGATGCGCTGCGGGTCGATGCCCAGCTCGCCGGCGTGCTCGGCGCTCCACACCAGCCCGGCGTAGCAGTCTTCCACCGGGCCCGGGTGCGGGGTCTCGGGAGCCAGGCGGTAGTCCACCGAGATCACCGCCAGGCCCAGCTCCTGGGCCCAGTCCAGCGCCTCGTCGACGCCGCCGCGGTTGTCGCCGACGATCATGCCGCCGCCGTGGATCCAGTACACCGCCCCGCTCGCAGTCCTCGAGTCGCCGGCGGGGGCGCTGCTCGTGGTGCCGGCGGGCGAGCCGGCGCGGGTGGGGCGGCAGGTGAGCAGGCGGACCTCGGGGGCGCCGGCTGGGCCGGGCACGGTGCGCTCCTCGACCTCGAAGGCCCCGTCGCGGGTCAGGTCGGCGTCGGTGGGCGGCTCCTGACCGGGCAGGCCCTGGCGCAGGACGGGGATGAGGTCGGGGGTGATGGGCGGGAAGCCGCCCATCGCGGCCAGCGCTGCGGCTGCTTCGGGGTCGAAGGGGACGGGTGGTCCCGCCGGCGATCCTGCCGGGCTGTGGATCGGCTCGTCCTCGGGGCTCCGGGGGGTGCTGGTGGTGCTGGTGGTGGTCATCGTCGACCTCTCGATGTGGCAGGCCCGGGAAGCTGGGCGGCGTCAGCGGTGACGCTCCTCGCAGGGTGCAACAGGGCCGGCGCTGAGGGAGGCTGCCAGGTGGCGGGTGCTTCCCGCCACCTGGCGGGGGTGCGGGTGCAGGTAGGAGCCGGATCGCTCCCGCGGCAGTTGAGCCACGGGGGTGTCGGGGTGTCTACCGCACCTCACCCGTCGGCTGCTGGAGCAGGTGCAGCTTCGGCTCGTCCCGCGTGGTGCTCGCTGCAGCGCGGACGATGCCACCACCCACTGCAGGTGCGCTGAACGCTCCAGGCGCTGGGAGCGCTGGGCTCACTCAGCAGACCGCGCCGGATCGGGTGCAGCTGCTGGCCCCGCCAGCATCGCTGCACCTGAGCGCGAGCACTGGCGAAGGCGCTGATCCTGCGGCCATCGCCGGGGAGTCGTCCGGTACCAGAAGCCCCATACGGCCCTCAGCGTGCCTGCGGTGCGGCGCCCTCGCTTTCGGGGAGGTGTCCTGGGTCATCGTCCTCCATCACGTGCGGCCCGCCACGTCGCAGGCCTCGTGGTTCACGCGCAGCCTCACGTCGGGGAGGACCGGGGCGACTGGACCGTCAGGCGCGAGGTCGCCCCCCGAGAGCAGGCGGGCATGTTCGCTCGCCATGACGACACCGACCCGGCGATGAGCCCGCACCACCGCGGCGACGCCGACCAGGTGGTGGTACTGCGGTGACTCGAAGTCGTGGTGGTCAGCGACGACGCCGGCGAGCAGGTCGACGCGCGGCAGCGGCTGGTGCCTGGCGCCTCGAGAGGGTCCCGCTCGAGGCGCCAGGCGCCCGCCGCGACCCGCGCGGCGAGGACCACACCGAGGCAGCGGGAGAGCATGACGCCGCTCAGCCGGCCTGCAGCTGGGTCAGGAGCGACTCTCGCACCTCGCAGGAGTCGAGCGCGAAGGAGTCCGCCAGCGCGTCGAGTTCACCATCGTCGAGTCCCCGCAGCAGTTCCGCGTACTCCTGCACCATCGGCTCGGCGAGGAGGATGTTCAAGAGCAGCCGGCTCACGAAGTGCGCCTGGCCGAACGGGTAGGGGTCGAAGTCGGGGAACTCGCGGGCCAGCAGGTCGCGCACCGGCTGGGTGACCTCGCGCGGACCGACCTCGTCGCCGCCCCAGCCGTCGATCGAGAGGCGTCGTTTCTTGGCGACGAAAGGGTCGAAGAGTCGGCGGTAGGGCGTGTCGGCACGCACGCCGACCATGCCCTGGCGACCCAGGTCCTTGTACATCCACGAAGCCCAACTCACGCCGTCGCGAACGTAGATCTCCAGCTGGTCGGCGAGGATCTGCCGGCGCTGAGCGTCCTGCTCGGCATCACCGGTGTAGATGGGAGCGAACTCGCTGACCATGATCGGAGTTTCCGTCTCGCGGGCGTAGGCAGACCGCTTCAGGAAGGTCTTCTCCGCGACGTCGCGGTCGATCCACTTGCCGTCCGTGATGCCGGGGTAGGGACCCCCGCGACCGAAGCCCGAGGGCACGTAGTCGTGGAGGGCGTAGACGACGTTGTCCTGCGGCTCGCCGAAGATGTCGAACTCGGTCGAGTACGTGTTGCCGTCGAGGAAGACGATGTGGTCGGGGTCGACAGCCCGTACCGCCGTCAGGAGTCGGTCGTAGTAGGGTCCGACCCGCTGCCTCGTGGAGTCCGCAGGCTCGTTCATGAGGTTGTAGCCGCTGACCCAGGGGTCTTCCCGGTACCGGTCGGCGATCGCTTCCCAGATGGTCACGACCCGGTCCTGCGCCGTGCGGTCGTCCCAGAAGGTGTCGACGTGCGTACGGTTGTCGGAGTGCCAGTCCTGGTTCTGGTGCCCGGGCAGGGCGTGCAGATCGATCATCGAGTAGATCCCGCGGGCCGCGCACGCCTGGATCGCGCGGTCCAGGTGTCGAAAGCCCTCCTGCTTGATGGTGAAGGGAGCGGAGGCGTCCTCGAGGTGGCGGTAGTTCACCGGGATGCGCACGGAGTTGAAGCCCCGGTCGGCGAGGAACTGCGCGTCGGCGTCGCCGAAGAAGGCGGTCAGGAGCCGCTCGAAGAACCGTTCGCTGCGGTCCTCACCGAGCACGGCGCGCACGCCTGACCGCATCAGGGACTCATTCCCGGCGTAGCCGGTGATGAAGTTCTCCATCAGCAGCCAACCTCCGATGTTCGGGCCGCGCAGGCGCACGGCCGTGCCGTCGGCGGTGACGAACTCACTACCCCGTACGGATAGGGGGCGCTGGGGAGTTGCTGGGGTCACGGGTGCTCCAGGTGAGGGGTGGTGAGAGAGGAGTGGTGGGCAGAGGGATGGTGGGGAAGGGGTGACGACGTGGGCCCGGAGGGCAGCCGCGCTCCGGCGATCACTCCTTGACGCCGCCGGTGGCCAATCCGGACTGCCAGTAGCGCTGCAGGTACAAGAAGGCGGCGACGATGGGCAGCACGGAGACGACCGAGCCGGTGATCACCAGTGGGAAGAGCGCTTGGGCGCCCCCGCCCCCGGTCGTGCTCGTCGACTGCCACTGCGCGAGGCCCACGGTCAGCGGGTAGAGGTCGGAGCTGCTGAGCATGATGAGCGGCAGGAAGTAGTTGTTCCAGGTCGCCACCAGCGCGAACAGCAGAACCGTGAGCACCGCGGGCATCAGCAGTCGCAGGCTGACCTGCCAGAAGATGCGGAACTCGCCTCCGCCGTCGACCCGCGCGGCCTCGAGCAGGCTGTCGGGTACTGCATCGACGGCGTAGACGCGCACGAGGTAGACCCCGAAGGGGCTGACGAGGGAAGGGAGGATCACCGCGAGGGGCGTGTTGGTCAACCCGACCTGGCTGAAGAGCAGGTACGTCGGGATCGCCAGCGCCGTCAACGGAATCATGATCGCACCGAGGGTCGCGCTGAAGAGGACCTTGCTCCCCGGGAAGTCGTACTTGGCCAGCGCGTACCCCGCCATGGTGGAGATGAGGGTCGCCCCGACGGCACCGACGCCGGCGTAGAGCACGGTGTTGGCGACCCACCGCAGGAAGATGCCGCCCTGCAGGGTGAAGACGCCGCGCAGGTTCTCCAGCAGGTTGAAGTGCCCGAAGGCGTACCCGAAGGTGGAGAAGAGGTCGTCGTTGTCCTTGGTGGAGGCGATCAAGAGCCACACCAGCGGCGCGACGAAGTAGAGGGCGCACAGCCACAGGAGCACCGTGAGGGGCCGGCTGGTCCGAAGCCTCGCCGATCGGCTCGGCGCTCTCGCGGGAAGCGGTGCCGCGGCCGCAGCCCCCTGGGCCGGGGGTTGCGCCACGGATGCGCTCACGAGGTCACCTCACGACGACGCGTCGTGCGCAGCTGCACGGCGTAGGAGAGCACCATGATCACGAAGCCGAGGGTGAAGGCGATCGCTGCAGCGTAGTTCACGTCCTGGTTCACGAAGGCGAGGTTGTAGGCGTAGTAGTTGGGGGTGTACGAGCTGCTGATGGCGTTGGGTGCCACGGACTTGAGCAGGCTGGGCTCGTTGAAGAGCTGGAAGATCCCGATCACCGAGAAGACGACCGTCAGCATGATCGCCGACGAGATCGAGGGGATCTTGATGTTCCAGGCGATGCGCCACTGGCTGGCGCCGTCCAGCTCCGCGGCCTCGTAGAGCTCGGTGGGCACCGACCGCAGGGCCGCGTACATGATGATCATGTTGTAGCCCACGAACTCCCACGTGACGATGTTCATCATCGACCCGAGGATGCGGCCGGGAGCCAGTAGTTCAGGAGCCGGCAGCCCGACCGCTGTGACGACCTGGTCGATGGGCCCGAAGTCCCGGCCGTACAGGTAACCCCACATCAAGGTCGCCACCACGGCCGGCACGGCGTACGGCACGAAGAAGAGGAGCCGCAGCACACCCGCGCCGCGCGCCCTGCTGCTGTCCAGCGCCAGCGCGAAGAAGAGGGCCAGCCCCAGCATGATCGGCGTCTGCACCAGCAGGAAGACGGCCATCCGCACCAGGCCCTGCAAGAACGCGGGGTCCGTGGCAGCCTGCGCGTAGTTCGCCAGACCGCTGAACACCTGCCCACCGACCAAGCGGACTTGGAACAGGCTCAAGTAGCCCGAGTAGGCCAGCGGCACCACGAGCATGCTCAAGAAGACCACGACGAAGGGCAGCACGAAGACGTATGCGGCGATGTGCTGCTTGCGGCGCATCGCCGAGACCCTGGGGCGGCGCGCGCCTGCCCCGGAAGCAGCGACGGCGCTCATCGGATGGTGAACCCCTGCTTCTCGCCGTAGGAGACGAGGGCCTCCTGCCACTGCTGCAGCCCGTCGGCCAACTCACCCTTCTCGGAGATGACCTTTCCCAAGGTGTCGTTGAAGTTCGTGTAGGCGTAGTCGATGTAGGGCAGCCAGTCGAAGTCCGTGTCCACGGTCTTGGACAGGTCCGCGAAGGTGCGGTTGACCGTCTGGCCCCCGTAGAAGGCGGCCGGCTGGTCCAAGAAGGCCGGGTCCTCGAGCACCGACTGCAGGGTCGGGTACAAGAAGAGCTCGTCGGAGGCCACGCGCACCGAGGTGGGATCGCTGTTGAGGAACTTGGCCAGCTCGAACGCGGCGATCGGGTTCTTGCTGGTCTTCATGACGGCGAAGGACGAGCCGCCCCAGTTGCCGTTGACTTCCTGACCGGCGCTCCACTGCGGAAGCCCGGTGGCGCGCCAGGACCCTGCGGTGGAGCCCGCGTAGCCTTGCAGGAAGGTCGGGCCCCACGCGGCGGTGAGCCAACTGGCGTACTTTCCACTGGCCAGGCCCTGGTACCAGGCGTCGGTGAAGTCGGGATCGACGGAGACCAGGTCCTGGTCGATGAGATCCTGCCAGTAGGAGATCACCTGCGAGGTCGTGTCGTTGACGAGGTCCACGCCGACCGTCTTGCCGCCGTCGTAGGTGAAGGGCTTGGCCCCAGCCTGCCAGAAGAGTCCCATCAACTCACCCGGGTTGTTCGGCGGCAGGTTGGTGATGTAGCCGCCACCTGCCCGCACCGCGGAGGCGGCGGTGGTGAAGTCGTTCCAGGTGGCCAGCTGCCCGACGCCGGCGCTCTGGAAGAGGTCGTCTCGGTAGAGGATCCCCATCGGCCCCTGGTCCCCGGGGATTCCGTACACGCGAGCATCGCGCGAGACCTGCTGCCAGACCCACTCGGGGTACATCGAGGACAGCTCGGAGCCTCCGAGCGGAGCGAGGTCGAGCAGGCTGCCGGTGACGACGAAGGAGTTGATGAACTGGTACTCCATCTGCACCACGTCAGCGCCTCCGGAACCCGCCTTCGCCGCGGTGCGGACCTTGGCGTAGTGCGGTGCGCCGTTGCCGACGTTCTCCAGGTTGACGGTGATGTTGGGGTACTTCTGCTCGAAGAGCGCTGTTTGCTTCTCGACGCCGGACACCCAGTCCCAGACGGTCAGGGTGCTCGTGGCGCTGAGCGCAGCCTCACGCTCTGAGGCGCTGACGGGGGTGGCGCTGGCCTCTCCACCGCCTGCGGGGTCGTCCGAGCCTGCGCCGCAGGCGGTCAGCAGTGCTGGCAGGGAGAGCGCGGCGGCTCCGCCGGCTCCCCAGCGCAGCAGGTCCCGGCGGCCCGGTGCAGCTGAGCGTGAGGGGCTCGAGGGCAGGTTCTCGGTGCTCATCGGGGTGGCTCCTCATCGAGTCGGTCGGTCGGGGTCTTCGGGGTCTTCGGGGTCTTCGGGATCTACAGGTCGGCAGCCGTCCTGGGCGGCGGTGCTGCGGGCGCTTCAGTGGGAGTCGCGGGGCACCGCGCTGCCGCGCGCGCCGCGCAGGAAGTCCAGGTCGGCGCCCTCGTCGGCCTGCAGCACGTGCTCGGCGTACAGCCACGGCCAGCCGCCG
>NZ_JAAALL010000163.1 GCF_009906315.1 Kineococcus vitellinus
GGCGTGGGGGGCGCGGCTCGCTAGCCTGCCCGGGCGGTGGGCGCCCGGGTGGTGCCGCGCTCAGCGGGGCGGCAGCTCGCCGTCCGCCCGGGCCCGCTCGACGGCCGCGCGCGTGCTGGAGACGCCGTACTTGCGGCGCACGCCCACCAGGTGCTGGCTGACGGTGTTGACGGCGACCCCGAGCGCGGCGGCCGCCCCGGCCGCGGTGCGCCCGGTGGCGACGAGCAGCAGGACCTCGCGCTCGCGCGGGGTCAGCCGGACCGCCGCCGCCCGCGGGGGGGCCGTGGCCGGTGCGCCGCCGCCCGCCGCGCCGGTGGTCCCGGTGGTCCCGCTGGCCCCGGTGGTCCCGCTGGTGGCGCTGGTGGCGCTGGTGAGGCGGCTGAAGGCGTCCTCGGTGAGGCAGACCAGGCGCACGCCGTCCACGGCGAGCACGAGCGGCTGCCGCGCAGCCTGCCGGGCGAGCTCGCGCAGGTGCCCGCAGGCCCCGGTCGCGCTCACGGGCTCGTGCCTGGTCCCGGTGGCGTCCACGCGCGCTCCGATCTCCCACGCGCCCGTGCAGCGGCGACTCCGGCGGCGACCCCGGGGACGGTACGCGTGTTTGCGCTAACAGACAACGGTCGACCCGCCGAGAGCCGGCGTGCCACGATGCCGCCGTGGAGAGCACCGGGCCGGGGGGGCCGCGGGTCGGCCGGCGCCTGCACCGGGCCGCGAGCATGGCCGACGTCGCGCGCCTGGCCGGCGTCTCCTCGCAGACGGTCTCCCGGGTCGTCAACGGCCGCGCCAACGTCGACCCGGCCACCCGCGAACGCGTCCTGGTCGCCGTCGGCGAGCTCGACTACCGCGCCAACGCCGCCGCCCGGGCCCTGGCCACGGGCGCCACGCGCACCATCGGCGTCATCGCCTCCACGCTGAGCACGCACGGCGCCGTGCTCGTCCTCGACGGCATCACCGAGGAGGCCGCCCGGCACGGCTACCGGATCTCGCTGGTGCCGGTGCACGCTCCCTCGCTGCGCGACGTCTCCGGCGTCGCGACCGCGCTGGCCGGGCGCGACGTGGACGCGCTCGTCGTCTGCGTGGCCTCCTCGGTGCTGCGCGAGGCCACGGCCGGGCTGCCCGTCGACGTGCCCGTCGTCGTCACCGACGGCGACGGGCAGGACGTCTTCCCCGCCGTCGACAGCGACCCCGGCCCCGGGGTGCGCGCCGCCGTCGAGCACCTCCTGGACCTCGGGCACCGCCGGGTCGCGCACCTGGCCGGCCCGGGCGACTCCGCGACCGCGCGCCGGCGCGCGCTCGTGTGGGCGCAGGTGCTGCGCGAGCACGGCCTGCCGGTCCCCGCCGCGCCCGCGGGGGACTGGAGCGCCGCCTCCGGCGCCGTCCTCGGGGCGGCGCTGCTGGCCGAGCACCCCGCCACGACCGCCGTCGTCTGCGCGAACGACCAGATGGCGCTGGGGCTGCTGCGCGCGTGCGCCGACGCGGGGGTGCGGGTGCCGCGCGACCTCAGCATCACCGGCTTCGACGACGTGGAGGCGGCCGCGTACGCGGTGCCCCGCCTGAGCACCGTGCGCCACGACCTCGTCGAGGTCGGCCGCCGCGCCGTCCGCGCCGTGCTGCAGCGGCTGAGCCCCGGCGCGGACGTGGGCCCGGTCGGCCTCGTGCCCAGCGAGTTCGTCGCGCGCGAGAGCACCGCGGCCCCCCGCGCCTGATCCGGGGGCGCCGGTCCCTGGTCCGCACGCCGCGGCGGCGGGATGCTGGAGCCGGCAGCGGCGGCGCGGCCGCGGCAGCGGGGCGAGGAGGACGTCGTGGACGTGGACGGGCAGCGGACGGTCGTGGTGGGGACCAGCAGCCTCGCGGAGTCGGGAGCGGCCCTGGTGTGGGCCGCGCGCGAGGCCGCCCGGCGCGGGGCGCTGCTCCTCGTCGTGCACGCGCAGGTCCACCCGGTGGTGCTGGACGGCACGACGGCCGCCCTCACCCCCGAGCTGGCCACCCACCTGGAGGCCGCCGCCCGCGACGAGCTGCGCGCGGCGCGGCGCGCGGCCCTGGAGAGCGCCGACGTGGAGGTCGCCACCGTCCTCGCCCGCGAGCACCCCCGCCGCGCCCTGCTGCGCCACGCCCGGCACGCCGAGCTCGTCGTCAGCGGCGCCCGCCGCCGCAGCCGGCTGCGCGCCGGGCTGTTCGGCGCCTTCCAGCTCGGCTCCACCAGCCTCTTCCTCGCCTCGCACGCCTGCTGCCCCGTCGCCGTCGTGCGGGACCTGCCGCCGCCCGGCGCCCGGGGCGTCGTGGTCGGCTGGGACGGCTCGCCCGCGGCGCAGGCCGCCGCCGGCTGGGCCGCCGCGCACGCCGCGGCCCTCGACGTCCCGCTGCGGGTGGTGACCGCGTGGCAGACGCCGCTGGACCGCACCGCCGAGCTCGCGCCCGAGGCGTTCGGCGAGGCGCACCAGGCCGCCGAGGTGGCCGCCCGCGGCGCCCAGCAGGACCTGCTCACCCGCTGGCGCGGCCAGCACCCGGGGCTGCGGGTGCACGGCGAGGTCGTGGAGGACCCCTTCGCCTCCGACGCGGTGCTGGGCGCCGCCGAGGGCGCCGAGCTCGTCGTCGTCGGCTCCCGCGGGCACGGCGCGTTCGCCAGCGCGCTGCTCGGGTCCACCAGCCACGAGGTGCTGCACCGCGCCCGCGGTCCGGTGGTCGTCGTGCCCGACGCCGAGCGCGCGGCCGCGCGCAGCCGGCGCGCGCCCCTGGACCCCCCGGCCGGTGGCCAGGCCGACGAGGTCGTCGACTGAGCCCCGCCCGGTGCGGGCGCGGCCGTCAGCGCGGCGCCCGCTCCCGCGGGAGCCCGGCGAGGAAGCCGCGGTAGGTGTCGAGCACGCCGGGGGCCAGCAGCGCCCGCGGCCGCACGAGGGCGGTGAGCAGGCCGAGCGCGTCGCTCTCCTCCACCGCGGGCCGCGCCAGCGAGTGCGCCGCCTGGAAGCGGGCGACCTCGACGTCCTCGCCCAGCAGGCGCCGGTAGGTGGCCTCGGTCTCGGCGACGTCGACGTTGCGGTCCGACGTGCCCAGCGCCAGCAGCACGGGCACGTGCCGGTCGGCCGCCGCCCGCAGGTCCGCGGTCGCGTCGGCGCGGAAGTTGCGCAGCACGAAGCCCCAGCGCGCGGCGTCCAGCGGCTCGGCGTCGCTCGTCCCCGCCAGGTAGCGGGCGTGGTCGGCCCCGGCCTCCAGCAGCGCCCGGGTGCGATCGCTGGCGGCGATCGCCTCCCGCCGCGCGCTCGCGTCCGCGCCCTCGTGCTCGAGCTCGGCGAGCAGGTTGAAGCGGCCCTGCCGCAGCCAGTTCACCGCCGGGGCGACGGCCACGACGGCGTCGACGTCGGAGCGCGAGCGCACCACCCGCGGCAGCACCCACCCCGCCTGGCTGGCCCCCCACAGCACGACCGTGCCCGTCGGCAGGTCCGGCTGCGCCGCGGCCCAGTCCAGGACGTGCGAGACCTCCGCGGCGCGCTCGGCCATGCTCTGCGCCAGCCAGTCGCCGCTGGAGCCGCCGACGCCGGGCTTGCTCCAGGACAGCGTCGCGAACCCGGCGTCGGCGGCGGCCTCGAACCACGGCCGGTACAGGCCGTCGTGGGTGGCCTCGACCGGCCCGTCGCCGTGGACGACGACGACGAGGCCGTGCGCGGTCCCGGGCGGGCGGGCCAGGACCGCCCGCAGGCTGCCGCCCGGCACGGGCACGGCCAGGCGCTCCTCCTGCAGGCGGTAGTCGTGGCCGACCACGACCAGCAGGGCGAGGGCGAGGACGAGCGCACCCAGGACCGCGAGACCTCGACGTATCTTCCTCCGCACGGTCGTAGCGTATGCGATAGTTCTCGGGTGGAGGTCGGGCACGGGGTCGAGGCGGCGGAACGGGCGCGGGTCGGTGCCCTGCACCGGGAGGTGTTCGGGGCGGAGCTGGCCCCCGCCTTCCGCGACGAGGCGACCGGCCGCGCCGAGGTCACCGCGGCCCTGGCCGCCGACCGCTTCCTGCTCGCCCGCGACGGTGGGCGGGTGCTGGGGGTCTGCGGGTTCCGCGCGGACGGCCGCGGCGCGGTGGACTGGTCGTGGCGCGCGACGCGCTCGCGGCTGGGGTGGGCCGCGGCGCTGCGCGCCGCGGCGGTCCTCGCCCCGCTGCAGGGCGCCGACGTGCCCGGTGTCCTCGTGCTGGACGGGTTGTGCGTCGCGGCGGAGCACCGCGGCGCCGGGACGGGGTCGGCGCTGCTGGCCGCCGCGCACGACCTCGCGGCGCAGCGCGGCGAGCGCGCCGTGCAGCTGAGCGTCGTCGACACCGACCCCCGCGCCGAGGCGCTGTACCGGCGCCTGGGCTTCGCCGTCGTCGGGGGAGGGGACCTGGGCCCGCTCGGTGCGCTCCACGGCTTCCGCCGCTACCGCACGCTGCAGCTCCCCGTGGACCGGGCCGAGGGGCGGCGGCCGTGACCCCCGCGCCGCGGACGGTGGTCGAGGCCCTCCTGCCGCTGCGGGGCGAGGTGGGCCTCGACGTGGTCTACGACACCGCCAACGCCTGCGGGCTGCAGGACCAGCCGGTCCGGCTGGCCGTGCGCCGCCTCGTCGCCGCCGGCGACGTGCAGCAGCGCGGCCGCGGGCGCGCCGGGAGCCTGCGGCTGACCGCGGCGGGGCGGGCCCGCGTCGAGCGCGACCTGCTGGCGCTGCGCCTGGTGCGGGCCCAGGACGCGGGCCTGGCGCCCTGGGACGGCCGCTGGCACCTGCTCGCGGTCAGCGTCGAGGAGTCGGCCCGCTCCGTGCGCGACGCGCTGCGCCGCACCCTGCTCGCCGCCGGCGCGGCCCCGGTCTCCACCGGGCTGTACGTCAGCCCCCACGAGCTGTCCCCGCTGCTGGCGGCGACGGAGCGCCGCCACCTCGTGCTGGCCGCCGCCGACCGCCTGGAGGTGCGGGGCAGCGCCGACCCGCTCGCCCTCGCCGAGCGGCTGTGGCCGGCCGCCCCCGTGGACCGCGCCTACGACGCCCTCGCCGCCGCGCTCGCGAGCCCGCCCGCGGCGGACCCGCTCGTGCAGCAGGTGCGCCTGGCCGACGCCCTGGAGCGCTCCGTGCGCGAGGACCCGCTGCTGCCGCCCGAGCTGCGCCCGCGGCCGTGGCGGCCGGCGCAGCTGCGCCGGCGCTGGTACGCCGCGTGGGCCGCGCTGGACGGGCAGCTCGGCGAGCGCGCGCTGCACCGCGGCTGGATGGAGGGCTGAGGCCCCGCCGCCCCGCCGACCGGCGGCGCGTCGCGCGGCGGGGTGCGGGTCAGGGGCGCGTGCGGCGCACCGGCGCGTCCACGCTCCCCGTCTCCTCGGCGCCCACGCGCACCACGCCCGGCACCGTGCGGGCCAGGACGGCCGCGATGCGCCGGGCGGCCTCCTCGTGCGGGCCGGCGAGCGCGACGACGCCGTCGGTGACCTCGACGGTCCACGACTGCCCGGGCAGGTCGGCGGCGAGCTTGGCCGCGACGGCGTCGCGGACGTCGTCGTCGTCCAGGGTCGTCACGCGCAGCACGTCGCGGCGGGCCAGCACGCCGACCAGGCGGCGGCCGTCGAGGACGGGCAGCGCGCGGATCCCGCGCTCGACGAGCAGGTGCACCGCGTCGGCGAGGTCGCCGTGCACGTCGACCGTGACGGGGTGCTCGGTCATGACGTCGGCGACCAGGCGCGGCGGGGCGTCCTCCTCGGGGCGCTCCAGGAAGTGCGCGCGCGGGTCGCGGGCCAGCCGCCCGCGCAGCAGGTCGGACTCGCTGACGACGCCGACGAGGCGGCCGTCGGCGTCCAGGACCGGTGCCGAGGCGATCCGGTGGCGCAGCAGCACCCGCGCCGCCGAGGGCACGTCGTCGTCGCTGCGCACCACGACGACCTCCTGGCCGTCCTGCGGCAGCGCTTCCCGCACCAGCACCGCGACCACCCGCCCGCTCTGCGCCCCCGCGGGCGCTCGCGGTCAGCCTGCCCCGCGGCGGTGCGCCGCGCCAGGGGGGGCGCCGCGGGGCGTCCACCCGGCCGTTCACCGGACGTGCGGGCCGCCACCCCTGGTCCCGCCCCGGCGGGTCGGGTATGACGGGGGTGTCCTGGAACCCAGACCCGAACGGGGCGACCGTGTCCAGCAGCACTCCCCGGACCAGCACCCTCCAGAGCGCCACCGACCCGGCCACCGACCCGGCCACCGACCCGGCCGACCCGCTCGGCACGCTCGACGACGCCGAGCTGGCCGCGGTCGACGCCTGGTGGCGGGCGGCCAACTACCTCACGATCGGGCAGATCTACCTGCGGGAGAACGCCCTGCTGCAGCGGCCGCTGCAGGCCTCGGACATCAAGCCGCGCCTGCTCGGCCACTGGGGCACCAGCACCGGGCTGTCCTTCCTCTACGCGCACCTGTCCCGCCTGGTGCGGCTGACCGGGCAGCAGGCCCTGTACCTGGCCGGTCCCGGGCACGGCGGCCCCGCGCTCGTGGCCGCCGGCTGGCTGGAGGGCACCTACAGCGAGGTCTACCCGCACGTGGGCCAGGACGCCGAGGGCGTGCGGCGGCTGTTCCGGCAGTTCTCCGCCCCCGGCGGCATCCCCTCGCACGCCTCCGTGACCACGCCCGGCTCCATCCACGAGGGCGGTGAGCTGGGCTACGTCCTCATGCACGCCTTCGGCGCCGTCATGGACAACCCCGACCTGCTCGCGGTCGCCGTCGTCGGCGACGGCGAGGCCGAGACCGGGCCGCTGGAGGGTTCGTGGAAGGGCGTCTCCTTCCTCAACCCCGCCCGCGACGGCGCGGTCCTGCCGGTGCTGGACCTCAACGGCTACAAGATCTCCGGCCCGACCGTCCTGGCGCGCAAGGACCCCGCGCAGCTGCGCTCGCTGCTGGAGGGCCACGGCTACGAGGTGCTGGAGGTCGACGGCGACGACGTGCCCGGGATGCACCACCGCTTCGCCGCGGCGCTGGCCCGCGCCCACCGGCGCATCCGCGAGATCCAGACCGCCGCGCGCGGCGGCGCCTGGGACGGCCGGCGGCCCACGTGGCCGGTGATCGTGCTGCGCACCCCCAAGGGCTGGACGGGTCCGCGCGAGGTGGACGGCGTGCGGGTCGAGGGCACCTGGCGCTCGCACCAGGTGCCGCTGTCGGGGGTGCGCGACGACCCCGCGCACCTGCGCCTGCTGCAGGACTGGCTGCGCTCCTACCGCCCCGAGGAGCTGTTCGAGGCCGACGGCCGGCCCAGCGCCGCGGTCCTGGCCAACAACCCCGCCGGTGAGCTGCGGATGTCCGCGACGCCGCACGCCAACGGCGGCCTGCTGACGCGGGACCTGCGGCTGCCGGACTTCCGCGACTACGCCGTCGAGGTCGAGCGCCCCGGCGCGGAGCGGGCGGAGTCCACCCGCAAGCTGGGGGAGTTCCTGCGCGACGTGTACCGCGACAACCCCGAGACGTTCCGGCTGTTCTGCCCCGACGAGACGAACTCCAACCGCCTCGGCGCCGTGTTCGAGGTCTCCGACCGGGCGTGGATGGAGCGGACCGAACCCGGCGACGTGTCGCTCTCGCGCGACGGCCGGGTCATGGAGGTGCTCAGCGAGCACAACTGCCACGGCTGGCTGGAGGGCTACACCCTCACCGGCCGGCACGGGGTGTTCGCCACCTACGAGGCGTTCGCGATGGTCAGCGCCTCGCAGACCGTCCAGCACGCCAAGTGGCTGGAGGAGGCCGCCCACCTGCCGTGGCGCGCGCGGGTGCCCAGCCTCAACGTGCTGCTCACCTCCACCGCCTGGCGCAACGACCACAACGGCTTCAGCCACCAGGGCCCCGGGCTCATCCAGACCGCGCTCACCCAGCGCTCCAGCGTCGCGCGCGTCTACCTGCCGCCGGACGCGAACTGCCTGATGTCGGTGGCCGACCACTGCCTGCGCTCGCGCTCGTACCTGAACCTCGTCGTCATCGACAAGCAGCCGCAGCTGCAGTACCTGTCGATGGACGCCGCGATCGAGCACTGCACCCGCGGTGCGGGGGTGTGGGAGTGGGCGGGCACCGACGACGGCTCGGCCGCGCCCGACGTCGTCCTCGCCTGCGCCGGTGACGTGGTGACGATGGAGACCGTGGCCGCCGCGGCGATCCTGCGCGAGCGGCTGCCGCAGCTGCGCACCCGCGTCGTCAACGTCGTGGACCTCATGCGGTTGCGCCGGCCCACCGACCACCCGCACGGCATGGACGAGTTCACCTTCCGCGAGACGTTCACCGACGACGTGGACGTCGTGTTCGCCTTCCACGGCTTCCCCGGGGCGATCCACCAGCTCGTGCACGGCCGTCCCGACGCGGACCGCTTCCACGTCCGCGGGTTCATCGAGGAGGGCACCACGACGACGCCCTTCGACATGACGGTGAAGAACCGCGCCTCGCGCTACCACCTCGTGGTCGACGCGCTGAACAACGCCCGCCGGCTGCCCGTCGGCGCCGGTGAGGTGAAGGCGTGGTGCCATGCGCAGCTGGAGCGGCACGCCTCCTACGTCGTGGAGCACCTGGAGGACGTGCCCGAGGTGCGCGACTGGAGCCTGGGGGACTGGGCGGCGCGGGGCTGAGGCGCCCGCGGCCTCAGCCCGGCGCCGCGCCCACCGGCTCCGGGGTGCGGGCGGCCCGCGCGGCGAGGACGCACACCCCCGCCACGAGCACGAGCAGCGCGGTGTTGTGCGCGTACTTCGCCGGTGCCGCCACCTCGCCCAGCAGCGGGGAGTAGGTGAAGGCCAGCAGGGCGCGGGGCAGCAGGGCGCCCGCGGCCACGGCGAGGACGTGGCGGTCGCCCCAGCCGGGGGAGCGCGAGGCCCGGAGCAGCAGGACCCCGGCCGCGGTGAGCAGCACCGCGCAGCCGGCGAACCAGGCACGGCTCGGGCCGGCCGCGCCCACCACGAGGAAGACGGCCCCCACCCCGGCGAGCAGCAGCCGCGGCCGGGGTGCGCGGCGCCCGGCCGCCCGCGCACCCCGGCCGCGGCACGAGCGCGCCGCCAGCAGCAGCAGCGCCACCAGCACCGCGCAGGCCACCAGCTGCGCCGGTGAGGCGTGCGAGGACTCCGTCGCCAGGGAGTCCCGCAGGACGAGGGCCGAGGCGGCCGCGTACAGCGCCGCGAGCACCACCAGCGTCCGGCGCCGCACCCACGGCCGGTGCCGGGTGGCGGGCCGCAGCCCCTCCGCCAGGGCGATGGGGCCCGCGATGCTGTGCACGACGTGCCCGCCGACGAAGTTCAGGGCGTTGGCGGCGCTGAAGCCCAGCGGCGCCAGGAAGGTCGGCTCCAGGTCCTGCGCCCACGACTCGATGCCCCGGTAGCCGAGGCTGAACAGCGACTGGTCCACCACCCCCGCCTGCACCACCCCGAACGCCGCCGCCGCCAGCAGGACCCCCGGCCACGACAGCCCGGCACGCCGGGCCAGCTCGCGGATCAGCAGGGCGGGCGCCCCGTACAGCGGCACGAAGACGAGGAGCCCGGCGAGCAGCGCCACCGGGTCGCCCGTGGAGTCGTCGTAGGCGGCCAGGTACTCCGCGCACACCGGCGCCAGCAGCAGCAGGACGAGGACCTGGGCGCCCGTGCCCGCGCCGGCGGTCCTGGCGCCGGCGGTCCCGGCGCCGGCGGTCTGCGCGCCGGCGGTCCCGGCGCGGGGACCGGGCGCGCGGCGGGCGCGGACGGCGGGCAGCGCGGTCGTCGCCAGCGCCACCGCGGAGCCGGTGAGGACCGCCCAGGCGCCCACGGCGACCGGGACGCCCTCGGCGCCGGTGAGCACGTCCGCGCCGCCGCGCCGGCCCGCGGCGTTGAGCAGGCCGACGACGCCCGCCGCCGCGACGACGATCAGCACCCAGCGCCGGGCGACGGTGGCCGTCAGCAGCGCCGCGAGCGCGAACAGCGCCAGCGCCGGGGGCACCGGGCGCGGCAGGTCCGCACCGCCGGCCACCTGCAGCGCGACGCCCGCGGCGCCCAGGACCAGGCCCGCCAGGCGCACCCGCACCCGGGGGCCCGCCGTCCTCGCGCGCGCCACCCGCCGACCGTAGCCGCGGGGCGCCCGGCGGGGA
>NZ_JAAALL010000164.1 GCF_009906315.1 Kineococcus vitellinus
ATGTGGGCGATGATGCAGAAGTTGCGCAGCAGCTCCGGCGCGGTCGCGGCGGAGCTGCTGCGCAACTTCTGCATCATCGCCCACATCGACCACGGGAAGTCGACGCTGGCCGACCGCATGCTGCAGCTGACCGGGGTCGTCGACGCGCGGGCCATGCGGGCGCAGTACCTGGACCGGATGGACATCGAGCGCGAGCGCGGCATCACGATCAAGTCGCAGGCCGTGCGCATGCCCTGGGGCGTGGGCGGCACCGACTACGCGCTGAACATGATCGACACCCCGGGCCACGTGGACTTCACCTACGAGGTGTCCCGCTCGCTGGCCGCGTGCGAGGGGGCGGTGCTGCTCGTCGACGCCGCGCAGGGCATCGAGGCGCAGACGCTGGCGAACCTGTACCTCGCCATGGAGAACGACCTCACGATCATCCCGGTGCTCAACAAGATCGACCTGCCGGCGGCGCAGCCGGAGAAGTTCGCCGAGGAGCTGGCCAAGCTCATCGGCTGCGAGCCGGAGGACTGCCTGCGCGTGTCCGGCAAGACCGGCGTGGGCGTGGAGCCGCTGCTCGACGAGATCGTCAAGCAGGTCCCCGCCCCCGTCGGCGACGCCGACGCCCCCGCCCGGGCGATGATCTTCGACTCCGTCTACGACACCTACCGCGGCGTGGTCACCTACGTCCGCGTCATCGACGGACAGCTGTCCCCGCGCGAGAAGATCGTCATGATGTCCACCCGGGCGACCCACGAGCTGCTGGAGATCGGCGTCAGCTCGCCCGAGCCGGTGCCCTCCAAGGGCCTCGGCGTCGGCGAGGTGGGCTACCTCATCACCGGCGTGAAGGACGTGCGCCAGTCCAAGGTCGGCGACACCGTCACCAACGCGGCCAAGCCGTCGACGACGGCGCTGGGCGGCTACCGCGACCCCAAGCCGATGGTCTTCTCCGGCCTGTACCCCATCGACGGCTCCGACTACCCGCTGCTGCGCGACGCCCTCGACAAGCTCAAGCTCAACGACGCGGCGCTGTCCTACGAGCCCGAGACCTCGGTCGCGCTCGGCTTCGGCTTCCGCATCGGGTTCCTGGGGCTGCTGCACCTGGAGATCGTGCGCGAGCGCCTGGAGCGCGAGTTCGACCTCGACCTCATCTCCACCGCCCCCAGCGTGCCGTACCAGGTCACGATGGAGGACAAGAAGGTCGTCGAGGTGACCAACCCCTCGGAGTTCCCCGAGGGCAAGGTCGCCGAGGTCCGCGAACCCGTGGTGCGGGCCACGGTCCTGGCGCCCAGCGAGTTCATCGGCGCCATCATGGAGCTGTGCCAGCAGCGCCGCGGCGACCTGCAGGGCATGGACTACCTGTCCGAGGACCGCGTGGAGATGCGCTACCGGCTGCCGCTGGCCGAGATCGTCTTCGACTTCTTCGACCAGCTGAAGTCGCGCACCCGCGGCTACGCCTCGCTGGACTACGACGTGGACGGCGACCAGGCCGCCGACCTCGTGAAGGTGGACGTCCTGCTGCAGGGCGAGCAGGTCGACGCGTTCAGCGCGATCGTGCACCGCGACAAGGCCTACAGCTACGGCGTGATGATGGCCGGCAAGCTCAAGGACCTCATCCCGCGCCAGCAGTTCGAGGTGCCCATCCAGGCCGCGATCGGCGCGCGCATCATCGCCCGCGAGAACGTCCGCGCCATCCGCAAGGACGTCCTCGCCAAGTGCTACGGCGGTGACATCACCCGCAAGCGCAAGCTGCTGGAGAAGCAGAAGGAGGGCAAGAAGCGCATGAAGATGGTCGGGCGGGTCGAGGTCCCCCAGGAGGCCTTCATCGCCGCGCTCTCCTCCGACGCCGCGGGCGACAAGGCCAAGGACAAGACCGCCAAGAAGTGACCGCCAAGAAGTGACCGCCGGCGGGGCGGGGGTCAGCCCTTCTCCGCTCCGCTGGTGAGGCCCTCGGTGAGCGCGCGCTCGGCGATCCCGTACAGCAGCACGATGGGCACCGTGAGGATCACCGAGCCCGCCATGAGGACCGTCTTGGGGACCTCGATGCCGTTGGACAGCTGCGCCAGCCCCAGCGAGACCGTCCAGCGGTCGGGCTGGGCGGACAGGAACAGCAGCGCGAAGAGGAACTCGTTCCAGGCGATCATGAACACGTACAGGGCCGTCGACAGGATCGAGGGCATGGCCAGCGGCAGCACCACCCGGCGCAGGACGGCGAACCTGCCGGCGCCGTCGATGGCCGCGGCCTCCTCGACGCTCTCCGGGATCGTCTGGAAGTAGGTGCGCAGCATGTGGATCGAGACGGGGACCGTCTGCACGACGTAGACGAGCATCAGCCCGGCCAGCGACGACTGCAGCCCCAGCCGGGCGAAGGCGATGAACAGCGGCACCGCCAGGACGACCGTGGGGAACAGGTACACCGCCAGGAACAGCGTGCCGACGTGGTCGCGCCCGACGAACGGCAGCCGGGCCACCGCGTAGGCGCCGGGGATGGCGATGAGGATGGTCAGCGCCACCGTCGCCACCGCCACCAGCGCGGAGTTGCGCAGGAAGACCGCGAAGCCCTGACCGCCGTCGTCGGGGGAGGCCAGGACGGTGGAGTACGTCTCCACGGTGAGGGTCCGCAGGCCGAACCACACCTTCGAGGGCGCCAGCAGCAGCTGCTCGATGGGCACGAAGCTCAGCAGCAGCATGTAGTAGAACGGGAACGCGGTCACCAGCACGAGGACGACGATCACGACCCACCGCAGCGCGCCGAACACGCGCTCCTCGCGGGTGCCGTGCACGGACCTCGCGCTCGGGCCCGTCGCGGGCCCTCCCGCCCCGGTCCGCCGCGCCCGCCTCGAGGTCGTCGCGGTGCTCACGAGGGGTCCCCCTTCTTGACGAAGAACCTCACGTACAGGAACAGGGCCACGGCCAGGATCGCGGACAGCACGAGCGCCTGGGCGGCGGCCGCGCCGACGTCGAAGCGGCCGGTGAGCGTGTCGTAGACCCGCACGGCCGCGACCTCGGTGCCCGCGCCGCCGCCGGTGAGCAGGTACACGTCGTCGAACTTGTTGAACGTCATGATGAGCCGCAGGACGCACAGCAGCGCCACGACGGGCAGCAGCTGGGGCAGGACCACGTGGCGGAAGCGCTGCAGCAGCGAGGCCCCGTCCACGGTGGCGGCCTCCTCCATCTCGCGGGGGACCGTCAGCAGCCGGGCGGTGAGGAAGAGGAACGCGAAGGGGAAGTAGCGCCAGACCTCGAAGGCGATGACCGTCGCCATCGCGTACGGGGCCCGGCCGAGGAAGTCGACCGGCTGGTCCCAGCCGAGCACGGAGGCGCCCCAGGCGTTCACGATCCCGTACTGCGGGTTCAGCATCGTCTCCCAGGTGAACGCGACGGCGACCACGGGTGCGACGTAGGGCAGCAGCATGAGGGCGCGCACCACCCCGCGCCCCGGGAACGGCCTGCGCAGCGAGAGCGCCGCGAGCAGCCCGACGAGGACGGAGCCCGCGGTCGAGAAGACCGAGTACACGACGGTGTTCCACAGCGACTGCCAGAACCCGGCACCGGTGAGCACGTCGGCGAAGTTGTCCAGCGAGAGGGCGTCGAACAGGCCCGCGTCGCGGACCTCCAGCAGCGTGAGGTCCTGGAAGGCCAGCACGACGTTCCACAGCACGGGGACGACGACGACGGCCACGACGATGACCACGGTGGGCAGCACCATGACCAGGCCGTCGCGGTTGTCGCGCCCGCTCTGGCCGCGGCCGCGGCCGGCCGGTGCGGCGGGCGGCGCCGGGAGGGTGCGGGTGGTGCTCATGACAGCGACCTCTGGATCTCCTCGACGGCGTCGGCGGCCTCCCGGGCGGCCTGGCGGGGGGTGAGCGAGCCGTTGGCCATGGCGGCGATGGTCTTGGGGACCGGCAGTTCCGCGGTGACCGGGCCCAGCAGGGGGCCCTGCCCCTGCGGGATCGCCCAGCGCTCCAGGGTGGTGGCCACCCGCCCCACCTCGGCCATCGTCTCCGGGCCGTAGACGTCGACGAGCGGTTTGCGGGAGTCCACGCCGGCGGGCAGCGTCCCCCAGACGTCGGTGAAGCGGGTGGCGGAGGTGGCGTCGCCGGTGCGGGCGGGGTACTTGCCCTCCGGGGCGATGCCGAGGGCGGGTTCGTAGCCCTCGGAGAGCATGTGCGCGACGTAGTCCTCGGCGGCCGGCCCGTGCGCGGCGGTGATCGCCCAGGAGGTCACCTCCCCGAAGCTGACCGGTCCGCTGCCGTCGGGGCCCTGGACCGCGGTGACGACGCCGCTGTTGCGCGCCAGCCACTCCGGGTCCTGGCGGCACTCCGCGCAGGTGGGCAGCGCGTCGTCGCGCAGGCCCGCCATCTCGTCGAGCAGGAACGTCGACCAGACCGTCATGGCCGCCTGCCCGGCGAAGTACGTCGCCCGGGTGGAGTCGACGCTCTGCGTGCCCTGCGGCGCCTGCCGCACGAGCGCGTCGTAGAACGCGAAGCTCGTGCGGCAGGCCCCGGAGTCCAGGCCGACGGCGCCGTCCTCGTCCACGAGCTCGCAGCCGTTGCCCAGCGCCAGGCTCTCGAACGTCTGGGACGTGAACGGGTCGGCCGGGTCCGTGGCCAGGGTGATGCCGTAGCGCTCCTCCGTGGTGAGCTCCTGCGCCGCCCGCTCGATCGTCTCGTAGGTCGTCGGCGGCGCCAGGCCCGCCGCGGTGAACAGGTCCTCGCGGTAGACGAGGACCTGCGCCCACACCTCCGCCGGCACGGCGAGCTGCCGCTCCCCGTCCTGCACGAGCGCCAGCGCCGTCGGGGAGAACGTCTGCGCCCCCAGGCCGGAGACGACGGAGGTGGCCGCCGCGGTGTCCAGCAGCTCCTGCTCGGCGAGCTGGCGCACGATGCCCAGCGGCAACCCGGCGATGACGTCGGGCATGGTGCCCGAGACGGCCGCCGAGACGATGAGCGAGGGCAGCTGCGACTCGTCGACCGGCACCTGCTCGACGCGCACGCCGCTGCGCCCGGTGAAACCGGCGTCGATCTCCTCCATCGCCGCGATGCGGTCGGGCTGCCCGTCGAGGTTCCACACCGTCAGCACGTCGGGGTCCTGCGCCTGCGGCCCGGGCGCGCACGCGGCGCCCGCGGCGACCACGAGGAGGAGACCGGCGGCTGCGGCCGCTCCGCGGGGACCACGGCGCGGGGACATGGGCTCTCCTCACTGAGAGGTACCGGTGCGCGAGCGGGTACCCGCAGATCGAACCACAGGTGCCGCCCACCGTCGAGGTTCCGGTGGCAGGGTGGTCCCGCACGCCCCACCCCTCCTGGAGGAGCCCGATGCCGCGCACCGTCCAGTTCACCGCCGCCCGCACCGTGGACGTCGTCGACGCCGAACCGCTGCACCCGGCCCCGGGGCAGGTGCGCGTGGCGACGCTGAGCTCCGGCATCTCCGCCGGCACCGAGATGACCGCCTACCGCGGCACGAACCCCTACCTCACCTCCACCTGGGACCCCGGCCTGCGGTTGTTCACCGTCTCCCACCCCGAGCGTCCCTCGTACCCGCTGCTCGGCTGGGGCTACTCCGAGGTGGGGCGCGTGGTCGAGGTCGTCCCGGCCGCCACCACCGCGGGCACCGCCTCGGGCACGACCGGCCCGGGCGCACCCGGCGACGTGCGCGTCGGCGACCTCGTGTGGGGGATCTGGGGGCACCGCTCCGAGGCCGTCCTGCCCGCCGCGGACCTGCGCGGGCACCGGCTGCCGGACGGGCTGGACCCGGTGGCCGGCTGCTTCGTGCGGGTGGGGGCCATCGCCCTCAACGCCGTCCTGGCCGCCGACGCCGGCCTGGGCGACACGGTCGCCGTCGTCGGCCAGGGCGTCATCGGCCTGCTCGCCACCCGCTTCGCGGTGCTCTCGGGCGCGCGGGTCGTCGCGGTGGAGGGGGTGCCCGCCCGCCGCGAGCGGGCGCTCGGCTGCGGCGCCGCACACGCCCTGGAACCCGGCCCGGCGACGGCCGCGGAGGTGCGCGAGCTCACCGGCGGCCGCGGGGCGGACGTCGCGATCGACCTCAGCGGCGCCTACCCCGCCCTGCACGAGGCCACCCGCCTCGTCGGTGCGGACGGCCGCGTGGTGGCCGCGGGGTTCTACCAGGGCGAGGCCGCCGGGCTGCGGCTGGGCGAGGAGTTCCACCACAACCGCGTCGAGGTCGTCGCCTCGCAGATCGGCGCGGTCCCCTCCCGCAAGCGGGCGCGCTGGGACGTCGCCCGCCTGCAGGAGACCGTCGTCGGCCTGATCGCCGCGGGCCGCGTCGACGTCGCGGCGCTGGTCAGCCACCGCTTCGACGTCGAGGACGCCGCCGCCGCCTACGACCTGCTCGACACCCGCGCGGCGCAGGCCCTGCAGGTCGTCCTCGACTTCCCCCGCGCGGGGGAGGGCTCGTGACGACCGCGGTGCGCAACCCCGTCTGCGTGCAGGAGCAGCACGTGCCGGGGCGCTCCCTGGAGGAGAAGTGGGAGACCGCCCGGGCGTGGGGCTACGACGGGCTGGAACTGCGCTCGGCGGGCGGCTTCGCCTTCGCCGGGCGCCTGCCGCAGCTGCGCCGGGCGGCGGCGGCCGGGGTGGTGATGCCCACGGCCTGCGTGGAGATGAGCCACTTCGTCGGGGCCTTCGACGCGCAGCTGCGCCGCGACGCGCGCGAGCAGCTGCGCTCGCAGCTGAGCGTGCTGGCCGAGATCGGCGGCAGGGGGGTGGTGACCCCGGCCTCCTACGGCATGTTCTCCCGGCGCCTGCCGCCCTTCGAGCCGCCCCGTTCGCCGCAGGAGGACCGCGAGGTGCTGCTGGAGGCGTTCGCCGACCTCGGCGAGCACGCCCGGCGCGAGGGCGTCCTGGTGCTGCTGGAACCCCTGAACCGCTACGAGGACCACATGGTCAACCGCCTGGAGGACGCGGTCTCGCTCGTGCGCGAGGTCGCCAGCCCGGGTTTCCGGGTGGCGGCCGACACGTACCACATGAACATCGAGGAGGCCGATCCGCCGGCGGCCCTCGTCGCCGCCGGACCCCACCTGGGGCACGTGCAGGTCAGCGACTCCAACCGGCTCGAACCCGGCGCCGGGCACGTGGACTGGGCGGCGACGTGCGCCGCGGTGCGCGCCGCCCGCTACGACGGGCCGCTGGCCGTGGAGAGTCGGCTGTCGGGACCGGCGGGGCAGGTGCTGCCCCGCGTCCCGGCGCTGCTGCGCCACCACCTGTGAGCGCCGGCCCGCCCGGCCGCCGGGGCGCCCGGGCGCTCAGGCGGCCGGGGCCCAGCCCAGCAACGGGCCCAGCCGGGTGGCGGTGTCGGTGAGGACCTGCACGTAGTCCTCGTGCTCGAAGCCGAACGGCAGCGCGAACACCACCTCGTCGACGAGCTGGTACCCCTCGTGGGCGTGCAGCGCGGCCGCGACCTCCTCGGAGCTGCCGACGAGGTCGGCGGCGAACAGCAGCCGCCCCGGCCCCTGCGGCACGCCGACCCGGGCGGAGCGCGAGCGCGCGTAGGCGCGGTACTTGCCGACCTGGGCGGGGGTGGCGGAGTCGGTGGGGATGACGACGAGGCCCTGCGAGGCGCGCCCGGCGGGGTGCGCCGCGCGGAAGGCGCGCAGGTGCGAGGCCTGGATGGCGGCGAAGTCGCTCGAGCCGCCCTCGGCGCGCACGACGCTGGAGGCCAGCAGGTGCAGGCCGTGCTCGCCGGCCCACTGCGCCGAGCGCAGGCTCGCGCCGCCGTACCAGAGCCGGTCGGCCAGGCCGGGGGAGTGCGGTTCGACCCGGTCGGAGAACACCTCGATGCCCTCGGTGCCGGCGAACGTGCTGGCCCGCTGCCCGCCCAGCAGCCGGTGCAGGCGCAGCACCCGCTCGTAGGAGAAGTCCTCGGCGTCGGCGGTGTCGGGGTAGAGGGCCTCGCGCACCCGCTCGAAGTGCATCGGCGGGCCGACGCTGACGCCGGGGTTGACCCGGCCGCCGGCCAGGACGTCGACGGTGGCGAGGTCCTCGGCCAGCCGCAGCGGGTTCTCCCAGCCCAGCGGGGTGACGGCCGTGCCCAGCTCGATGCGGGAGGTGCGCTGGGAGGCGGCGGCCATGACGGCGACCGGCGAGGAGATCCCCGGCTGCAGGTGCCGGTGGCGCAGCCAGGCGCTGTCGAAGCCCAGCCGCTCGCCGAGCTCGATCACCTCCAGGGTGCTGCGGTGACCGGGACCGGGGTCGGCGGGGTCGAAGGAGCCGATGGTGAGGAAGCCCATGCGGCGCAGGGGTGCTCCGGCGATCGGCATCTCAGGGCGTCCTCTCGAAGCCGGCGCTCGCGGTGACCGTCCCGGGAGCGACCTCGGTGAAGCCGCCGTCGCGCACGTCCACGCGCTCGGCGGCGGGCAGCACGGGTGCCCCGGTGAGCACCCGCAGCGGGAAGCCCGCCCGCCGCCAGGGTCCCACCGCGGCGGCGGGCAGCTGCTCGAGGGCCAGCTGCGCGGCGTGCCCGACCTGCGCGGCGGCCTTGCCGGTGCTCATGCCCACCCCGGGGGTCAGGCGGACCGTCAGCAGCCCGTCCGGTGCGGGCACGCTCAGGTCCTCGGGGTCGGCCAGGTCCAGGCCGCCGACCTGCAGGGGCTTCAGCAGCGCGGGGACGTGGTCGCGCGGGTGCGGGGCGAAGGCCCGCACGGCGGCGTCGCCGGCGCGCGCCTCGACGTGCGCCAGCTCGGCGGTGCGCTCCCAGCGCACCCCGCGGGCGCGGCGCACGATCTTGCGGATGCGCTGGGAGCGCCAGGCGCGCACGGCATCGTGCAGCTCGCCGTCCGGGTCGGTGGTGCGCGGGTCGGCCAGCAGCAGCACGACGGCGCGCGCGGCGGCGACGAGCACGTCGGTGTGCGCGGGGGCCGGCTCCCGCTCGGCGCGCACGACCAGCGACAGCGACCAGGGCTCGGTCTCCTCCGGCGCCCCGCCGCTCACCGCGCGAGCAGCCCGTCGAGGAAGCGCAGCTGCCGCTGGACCTGGTGGCCCCCGCCGCCGGCGTGGTCGGCGAACTCCCAGACGGAGATCTCCGCGCGCGGGCGCTCGGCGGCGCGCTCGCCGTAGCGGTTGTACGCGGCGAACACCGTCGAGGGCGGGCAGACGGGGTCCATGAGCGCCACGCTGAACAGCGCGGGCACCTGCGCGCGGGCGGCGAAGTTCGCGCCGTCGACGTAGCTCATCGTGGCGAACGTCTGCTCCACGGCCTCGGGGGAGTGCCGGCGCAGGTAGTCCACGACCTCCGGGTAGGGGCCCTCGGGGGCGGTGTCCACCCCGCGGCGCACGTGGCACAGGAACGGCACGTCGACCAGGGCCGCGGCCACCGGCGCGGTGAGGCCGCCGCCGGACATCCCGGCCGCGGCGAGGGCGAACGCGCCGCCCTGGCTGCCGCCCGCGACGACCACGCGCTCGGGGTCGACGTCGATCCCGAGCGCGGGCAGCGCGTGGGCGACCTCGACGGCGCGCGCGCAGTCGGCGTAGGCGCGCCGGTAGTAGTAGGTGGCCGGGTCCTGCACGCCCTTGGTCATGAAGCCGCGCACCCACTGCCCGCCGCCCGCGGGGGCCCCGGGGTCGGGGGTGTCGTTGCCCTGGCCGCGGGTGTCGACGAGCAGGTGGGCGTACCCGGCGGCCGCCCACCGGGTGTGGTCCACGGGCAGCCCGCGCCCGCGGGAGTAGCCCAGGAACTCCACGAGCACCGGCAGCGGGCCGGGCAGGGCGCGCGGGCGCACCAGCCAGGCCGCGATCGGGTGCCCGTCCCAGCCGGCGAAGCGCACGTCGTGCACCTCCAGGGCGGGCAGCGCCGGGCCGGGGGCCTCGCGCAGCCGCACCGACAGCTCGTGCCGGCGGGTCAGCTCCAGGCTCCGCGCCCAGAAGGCGTCGAAGTCGGCGGGTTCGGCGACCTCGCCGCGGTAGCCGCGCAGGTCCTCCAGGGGCAGGTCGATCAGCGCCACGCGGGCACGGTACCGACGCCGCCCCCGGCCGTTCGGCCAGGGGCGGGTCGGGCGGGTCGGTCGCGGGTCAGGCGCGGCGGCGGCGGCGCGCGGTGA
>NZ_JAAALL010000165.1 GCF_009906315.1 Kineococcus vitellinus
TGGAGGACGGCGGTCCGCGCTCCCTGCCGGCCTTCGTCAGCGCCATCGCCCGCACCATGCAGAACTGGGTGGACAGCGAGCAGATGCGCATGCCGGGCTACCGGGACCGCATCGTCTCGGTGCTGCTGACACCGCAGCAGGGCGGGTTGAACCTGAACATGAGCGATGAGCTGATCGGCGAGCTCGTCGACGACGGCCGCCGGGCCGCCGACCTGCTGGTCGACGCCTACGCCAGGCCGCCCGCCGAGGGCTGGGCCCGCCAGCGCGCGGTGCGCTTCCACTCGCTGATGGCCATGACGGAACGGCTGCTCGCCGGCCTGCACCGCGCCTACCACCACCCCGTGCAGCCGCCGACGCCCTCCTACCAGCAGATCGCCGACGGTGCGCCCGCAGGCGGTGCGGGCACGAGCGGGCGGGGTGCCCCGCGGTGGCAGCGGGTGCGCACCGACGAGCTCGTGGACCTGGCCGCGCGGTGGACCAGCGCCAGCGCCCCCGGGGCGGCCGACCCGCCGGAGTCCTTCCGCGTGGACGAACCCACCCCTGCTCCCGTGTGGCGGGCCCAGCCCGAGCTGTGAGCGCCGCCGCGGGACCGCAGGCGCACCGGCGACGCCCGACGGTTCACGGCAGCGGCTCCAGGTAGCCGCGGGAGGAACCGATCGCCACGGCGGCCGCCCGGTCGCCGACCTCCAGCTCGGCGTAGACGTGCAGCAGGTGGGTCTTGACCGTCGCCTCGCTGATGAACAGCTGCCGGGCCACCTCCCGGTTGCCGGCGCCCCGCGCGACCAGTTGCAGCACCTGCAGCTCGCGCTGGGACAGCGGTCTGGACGCGGGCCGGCGCACCCGCCCCACGAGGCGTGCGGCGACGGACGGGGAGAGCACCGCCTCGGAGCGGGCGGCGGCCTCGACGGCGCGGAACAGCTCCTCGCGCGGTGCGTCCTCGAGCAGGTACCCGGTGGCGCCGGCCTCGATGGCGGGCACGACGTCGCCGTCGGCGTCGTAGGTGGTGAGGACCAGGACCCGCGCCGGCACGCCGAGCGCGGCCAGTTCCCTGATGGCGGTGATCCCGTCGGTTCCGGGCATGCGCAGGTCCACGAGGACGACGTCCGGCCTCAGGCGCTGACCGGCGGCGACGGCCTCCGCGCCGTCGGCCGCCTCCCCCACCACCTGGAAGCGGGGGTCGAGGACGACGAGGTCGGGCATGCAGGACAGGGTCAGGGCGACCCGGGTGGCCCGCGCGTGCTTGGCCACGTTGGCCAGCGCCTCCTGCGCGGCCCGCAGCAGCGTCACCTCCACGTCCGCGTGGAGCGCCCGGGCCCGCATCGCCCGGGCGGCCACCGGTGGACGGCCTCGTCCACCGATCGGTGGAGGTCGGCGCCGGCGCGCTCGGTAGCACAAGTGCTACATTGCCGCCGTGACGGTCGTCGGTCTCCGCGAGCTCCGCCAGCAGGCCTCCGAGCTGGTCAGGCGCGTCGAAGCCGGGGAGGAGGTGACCATCACGGTGGCCGGGCGCGCCAGTGCCCGCCTGGTACCGACCAGCACGCGCTCCTGGCGCTCGTGGTCCGACGTCGAGGAGCTCTTCTCCGGACCCGCCGACCCGACGTGGGCGCAGGACCGCGACCTCGTCGACCCGGGGGTCACCGACCCGTGGCGACCCCGGTGAGAGCGGTCCTGGACACCAGCGTCGTCATCGCCCACGACGTCGGCCCCCTGCCCGGCGAGCTGGCCGTCAGCGCCGCGACGCTGGCCGAGCTGCACTTCGGCGTCCTCGTCACCACCGACGACGCGGTCCGCGCCGAGCGGCTGCGGCGCCTGTCGATCCTGCTCAGGCGCTTCGACGCCCTCCCCCTCGACGAAGCGGTCGCCGCCAGCTACGGCCGGCTGGCGGCTGCGGTCGTCGCCGCCGGCCGGCAGCCGCGCGCCCGCACGATGGACCTGCTGATCGCCGCCACCGCGCACGCCCACGGCGCCCGCCTCTACACCCGCAACGCCGCGGACCTCAGGGGGGCCGACGAGCTCGTCGAGGTCGTCGCGGTGTGATCGACCGCGTCGCCGGCACCGGGCGGCAGCAGCAGGACGAGGCGGCGGGAGGAGGGGACGTGCCGGGACCGTTGCTGGAGACGAAGCTCCACGTCCCGCGGCGACGTGGCCGGGCGGTGCCGCGCCCCCGGCTGGCGGAGCGCCTGGACCGCGGCCGCGAGCGCCGCCTCACCCTGGTCTGCGCGCCGGCGGGCTTCGGCAAGACGACCCTGCTCGCCGAGCGGGCGGCTGCGTGGGCGGCCGGCGGCACCCGGGTCGCCTGGCTCTCGCTGGACCCGCGCGACGACGATCCGGGCGTGCTGTGGCCGTACGTGCTGGCCGCGCTGGCGGCGGCGGCGCCCGGGACCGGCGCCGACGCGCAGGCGCTGCTCGCGGCGGGCGCGCCCACCGCCTCGGTGCTGACCTCCGTGCTCAACGACCTGCACGCCCGCCCCGGCGAGGTCGTGCTGGCGCTCGACGACGTGCACCACCTGCGGTCCCCGCAGGTGCACGACGGGCTGGCGTTCCTGCTGGAGCACCTGCCCGCCACCGCGCACCTCGTGCTCGCCGGCCGCGCCGACCCGGCGCTGCCGCTGGCCCGGCTGCGCGCCCGGGGCGACCTCGTCGAGGTCCGTGCCGCCGACCTGCGCTTCACCCCCGACGAGGCCGCCGCCTACCTCGGCGGGACGGCCGGGCTCGCGCTCGCACCGCAGCAGGTCGCGACGCTCGCGGCGCGCACCGAGGGCTGGGTCGCGGGCCTGCAGCTGGCGGCGCTGTCGCTGCAGGGCCGCGACGACGCCGCCGCTCTCGTCGCCGACTTCGCCGGCGACGACCGCTTCGTCGTCGACTACCTGCTCGAGGAGGTGCTGCAGCTCCAGCCCGCGCACGTGCGCACGTTCCTGCTGCGCACCTCGGTGCTCGGCAGGCTGACCGGCCCGCTGTGCGACGCGGTGACCGGCGGAGCGGGCGGGGCCGCGGCGCTGGAGGACCTGGAGCGGCGCAACCTCTTCCTCGTCGCCCTCGACGGCCGGCGGCGCTGGTACCGCTACCACCACCTGTTCGCGGACGTGCTGCGGACGCGGCTGCACGAGGAGCGCCCCGGTGAGGTCGCGCTGCTGCACGCGCGCGCCGGCGACTGGTTCGAGCAGCACGGCGAGCGGACCGAGGCGGTCGAGCACGCGTTCGCCGGGGGCGACGTCGAGCGCGCCGCGCACCTGGTCGAGCTCGCCTTGCCCGCGCTGCGCCGCAGCCGGCAGGAGGCGACGATGCACCGCTGGCTGGCGGCGCTGCCCGACGACGTCGTCCGCGCCCGGCCGGTGCTCGGCGTCGGGCGGGCCGCCACGCTCACGGCCCTCGGGGACCTGGCGGGCGCCGAGGAGCACCTGCGCGACGCGGAGCGGTGGCTCGCCGCCGACTCAGGCTCCGACCCCGGCTCCGGCGCGGACGGCGGCGCCGTGCCCGCGGGCGCGGTCGTCGCCGACCGGCGGGCCTTCCGCGGCCTGGCCGCGGGCGTCGCCGTCTACCGGGCGGCGCTCGCCCGGGCCCGCGGGGACGGCGCGGGGACGAGGACCCAGGCGCGCCGCGCGCTCGAGCTGGGGGACCCCGACGCCCACCTGGAGCGGGGGGCGGCCGCGGGCCTGCTCGCCCTGGCGGAGTGGTCGGCCGGCGACCTCGCGTCCGCGCACGCCTCCTGGAGCGAGGCCGTCGCCTGCTTCGAGCGCGCCGGCCACCTCGCCGACGCGGCGGCCGGGTGCATCGCGCTGGGCGACATCCGGAGCACCCAGGGGCGCCTGGAGGACGCGCGGCGCACCTACGAGCGGGGGCTGCGGCTGGCCGCGGAGCGCGGCGGCCCGGTCCTGCGCGGCACGGCCGACCTGCACGTCGGCCTGGCCGACGTGCTGCGCGAGCGCGGCGACCTGGCGGGGGCCGCGCAGCACCTGCGCACGAGCGGGGACCTCGGCGCCGCAGCGGCCCTGCCGCAGCACCCGCACCGGCACCGGGTCGCGCTGGCGCGCCTGCGGGTCGCCGAGGGCGACCCGGCGGCGGCGGTCGCGCTGCTGGAGGAGGCCGAGCACGTCTACGAGGCCGACTTCTTCCCCGAACCCCGGCCGGTCGCCGCCGAGCGCGCCCGGGTGCTGCTCGCGCAGGGCCGGTGGGCCGAGGTGCTCACCTGGGCGGGCGCGCGCGGCACCGGCGTCGACGACGAGGTGGCGTACCTGGGCGAGTACGAGCACCTCGTGCTGGCCCGGGCGCTGCTGGCCCGCGGCGCGGCCGAGCGGGACCCGCACGCGCTCAGCGCAGCCGCCCGGCTGCTGGAGCGGATCTCGGCGGCGGCGGAGGGCGGCGGGCGCGAGGGCACCCTCGTCGAGGTCCTCGTCGTCCGCGCCCTGGCCGCCCGCGCCTCCGGTGACGAGCCGGGCGCCCTCGCCCACCTCGCCCGCGCGGTGGAGCTGGGCGGGCCCGAGGGGTACGCGCGGGTCTTCGCCGACGAGGGGGAGGTCCTGCTGCGGCTGCTGCGGACGCTGGCCCGCCGCTCCTCCCGCGCCCGCCGGCTGCTCACCGCGCTCGGGGAGCAGCAGCCGGCCGCCGGCACCGCACCGCGCGGCGGGGAGGTCCTGGTCGACCCGCTGAGCCCCCGCGAGCTCGACGTGCTGCGGCTGCTGGCCTCCGACCTCGACGGGCCGGGCATCGCCCGCGAGCTCGTGGTGTCGCTCAACACCGTGCGCACCCACACGCGGAACGTCTACGCCAAGCTCGCCGTGCGCGACCGCCGGGCAGCCGTCCGCCGCGCCACCGAGCTGGGCCTGCTCGGCGGGCGCCGCCCGGGTCCCGGCTGACGGCTCGCGGACCACCGGACGGGTCACCACAGGGATCACCAGAGGGATCACCAGAGGGATCACCAGAGGGATCACCAGACGTGGTGATCCGCGCTCACCACCGGCCTCCCTAGCGTGCGCGGCGACCGACGAACCCCGGGCCCCGCCCGGCCGAGCACACCAGGGACCGCCATGAGCACGACCACGAGCACGAGCACCCCACCCCCCACCGCACCCGCACGCCCGGGGGCCGCGCCCGCCTCGCGGCGGACCGCCGCGCTCGCCGGCGCCCTCTACCTGCTCACCTTCGCCTCCTCGATCCCCGCGCTCGCCGTGCTCGACCCGGTGCTCTCCGACCCGCGCTACGTCCTGGGGACGGGTGCCGACACGCGCGTCGCGCTCGGGTGCCTGCTGCTCCTCGTCAACGCCTTCGCGTGCGTCGGCACCGCGGTGGTCCTGCACCCGGTGCTGCAGCGGCACGGCAGCACCCTCGCGCTCGGCTTCGTCGCCTCCCGCGTCCTCGAGGCGGCGATCGTCGTCGCCGGTGCCCTGTGCCTGCTCGCCGTCGTCCAGCTGCGCGGGGAGGCCGGCGGCGCCGACGCCGCGGACCCGCAGGGGCTCGCGAGCGCGGCCGCCGCGCTCGTCGCGGGCTACGACGTCTCGTTCCAGCTCGTGCCCGTCATGGCCGTCGCGAACGCGCTGCTGCTCGGCACCCTGGTGCACCGCTCGCGCCTGGTCCCGCGCGCCGTCCCGCTGCTGGGCCTGGTCGGCGCCGCCCCGCTGCTGGCCGCGAGCACCGCGACGGTGCTCGGCGTGAACGACCAGTTCTCCGCGCTGTCGCTGCTCGCGCTGCCCGGCGTCTTCCTCTGGGAGCTCTCGCTCGGCCTGCACCTGCTCGTGCGGGGCTTCCGGCCGTCGCCGGCCGCGGCCGGGCAGCGATCAGATCCGGCGCCCGCCGCGGTCTGAACCACCAGGACACCGACCACCACCGGGGAGGACCACGTGGGCACCACGTCCGCGGACGTCGAGCAGTACCTGCAGAACCTGCAGCACCCCCTCAAGGACGGCGTGCTGCGGCTGCGCGCGGCCCTGCTGGGGTGCGAGGCGGACCTGAGCGAGCACGTGAAGTGGAACGCGCCGAGCTTCCGCCACCGCGGCGAGGACCGCATCACCTTCCGCCTGCACCCGTACGAGCAGCTGCAGCTGGTCTTCCACCGGGGGGCGCAGGTGCGCGCGGACACCGCGGGCTTCGCCGTCGAGGACCCCGGCGGGCTGCTGAGGTGGCTGGCGCCCGACCGCGCCGTCGTCGACTTCCCCACCCTGGAGTCCGTCGCCGCGCACGAGGAGGAGGTCGTCGCGCTGGCCCGGCGCTGGGTGCTCGCCTGACGCCCCCGCCGCGACGGGCTCCACGCCCGTCGCGGCGGGCGCGGAGCCCGCACGGACCGGGGGCGCGGGCGCGGGCGCGGCGCTCAGTCCTCCAGGAAGGCGAGCAGGGCGGCGTTGACCTCGGCGGCGTGGGTCAGCAGCAGGCCGTGCGGAGCACCCTCGACCTCGACGTAGCGCGCCTGCGGCAGCCGGCGGCGGAACTCGCGCGCGGTGGCGTCGATCGGCAGGATGCGGTCGCCGGTGCCGTGCAGGATCAGCGACGGCACGTCGATGCTCTCCAGGTCGGCGCGGAAGTCCGTCAGCCACGCCGGCACGCACGCGTACGCCGCCACGGGCGCCGAGGCGATGGCGGTGGTCCAGCTGGCCCGCACCGCGGCCTCGCTGAGGCGGGAGCCGAGGTTCTCGTCGGTGTTGAAGAAGTCGACGAAGAAGTTCTCGAACCACGCGTAGCGGTCGGCCTCGGCCTGCTCGGCGATGCCGTCGAACACCTTCTGCGGCACGCCCGCGGGGTTGTCCTCCGTCTGCAGCAGGAACGGCTGGAGCGCGGCGAGGAACGCCGCCTTCGCCACGCGCTCCGAGCCGCGGGTGCCCAGGTAGCGGGCGACCTCGCCCGAACCCATCGAGAAACCGACGAGCACGACGTCGCGCAGGTCCAGCTGCGTCAGCACGGCGTCCAGGTCCGCGGCGAAGGTGTCGTAGTCGTAACCCGTCATCGTCCTGCTCGAGCGCCCGAAACCCCGGCGGTCGTAGGTGATGACGCGGTAGCCGGCCCCGACCAGCGCGGCGGTCTGCTTCTCCCACGACTGCCCGTCCAGCGGGTAGCCGTGGATGAGGACGACCGGCTGCCCGGAGCCGTGGTCCTCATAGTGCAGCTCGACGGTGGTCGAGCCCTCGCTGCCGACGGGAATGGTCCCCATGGTGTTCCTCTCCGCCCGTCCGCCGCGTGCGGACCGGGCACCCGGGAACCTAGGGGCCCGGCGGGACCGGCCGCGTCCGTCGGACGACGTCGTCGGCGTACGTCACCTCGCCGCGCAGCACCTCCGCGAGCTCGCCGCGCGAGCTCACGCCCAGCTTGGGGAACATCCGCTGCAGGTGGGTGCCCACCGTCCGCGGCGAGACGTACAACCGCTCGCCGATCTCCCGGTTCGTCAGCCCCTGCGCGGCCAGCCGCGCGACGTGCAGCTCGCTCGAGGTCAGCCGGTCGACGGCGGCCGGGTCCCGGCGCGGGGACGGGGCGCCCGTGCCGCGCAGCTCCTGGCGAGCCCGCTCGGCCCACGCCGCGGCCCCCAGGGCCTCGAAGGTCTCGAGGGCGGCCTGCAGGACGGCGCGCGAGTCCCCGGGCCGCCGCCGGCGCCGCAGCCACTGGCCCAGGGCCAGGTGCACCCGCGCCCGCTCGAACGGCCAGTCCGCGGGCACGGCCTCCAGGGCCGCCCGGTACAGCGGCTCGGCGGCCCCCGGCGGGCTGAGCAGGGCGCGGCCCAGGCGCAGCCCGCACAGCAGCGCGGGAGAGGGGGCCAGCTGCTCGAGCGGGGCCAGCTCCGCCAGGACGTCGCGCGCGAGGTCCGCGGACCCGCTGCGCACGGCCGCCTCCACCAGCTCGGCGAGCGCGTAGGAGCGCAGCCAGGGGTGGAAGGCCGGGTCGGCCGGGTCGACGACGCGCTGCAGGTGCCCGAGCGCGTCCCCGTAGCGCCCCTGGCAGAGGGCGGCCTGCCCGCGGGCCGTCTGCACGACGGCCAGCACGGGGCGCGCACCGCCCGGCAGGGCCACCCGCTCCGCGCGCGCCGCCCACTCCTCCACCCGCGGGTCGCCGCAGACGGCGGCCAGCTGCGCGCGGACGGCGTCCACCATGGCGAGCAGGAGGGGCTGACCGGTCTCGCGGGCCAGCTCCGCGGCCTCGTCGGCGGCCAGGGAGCCGGCGCGCACGTCGCCGAGCCGCGCGGCGCTGCCCCCCAGGACGCACAGCGAGCGGGCCAGCATCGACAGGCGGCCCTGCGCCCGCAGGGCCGCCAGCGACCTCGTCGTCAGCCGGACCGCCAGGGCGGGGGCCCCCGCCGTCACGGCGGCACCGCCCAGGAGGTGGTCCCCCTCGGGGTCCTCGGAGGAGCGCTCCAGCTGCCGCACCAGGGAGTCCACGACGTCCCGCCCGCGCTCGACGGGTGCGCAGTACGCCCGCAGGGCCACCAGGCAGGGGTGCTCCGCGTCCACGGGCATCCGGTCGGCGGCGGCGGCGACCCGCCGGCGCGCGCCCGCTCCCGGCTCCCCGTAGTAGCAGTGCAGGACCGCCCCCCACAGCATGCGCAGCCCCAGCAGCGGCTCCTCGGCGGCGACCTCGACGGCCAGCTCGGCCAGCTCGGCGCTCGCGGCGCCCTCCCCCCGCGTCCACTCGCCGCGCACGACGTCCACCCAGGCCGCCCGGCCCCGGTCCCGCACCGACAGCTCCAGCGCGCCGGCCCGGGACAGCAGGTGCGCCACGACCTCGGAGCGGCCCGACTCCAGCGCGAGCTCGGCCGCGCGCAGCAGCCGGTCCGCGCGCGCGGACGGGTCCTGCGTCAGCTCCGCCGCCCGCGTCAGCGCGGCCAGGGCCGCGGCGACTCCACCGCGCCGCAGGGCCCTGCCGGCGGTGGAGTCCAGCTCCTGCGCCGCGCCCTCGTCGGGGCCGGTGGTGGCGGCGGCGCGGTGCCACGCCTGCCGGTCGGGCTGGCCCCGGAGCTGGTGGGCGAGGGCGGCGTGGGCGGCCTGCAGCTGCACGGGCGTCGCCGCGTGGTGCAGCGCCGAGCGGACCAGCGGGTGGCGGAAGGTGGTGCCCCCGGCCCGCACCAGGCCCGCCTCGACCGCCGGGTCGAGGGCGGCGACGCCGACGGGCCCGCCCAGCAGCCGGGCCGCCGCGGCCAGGCACTCCTCCAGCGTCCCGTCGCCGTTGAGGGCGACGAGCAGCAGCAGCGCCCGGGTCCGGGCCGGCAGGCGGGAGACCCGCGCCGTGAAGGTGCGCTCCAGCCGCTCGGTCAGCGGCAGCGGCGCGGGGGTGAGCGCGTACGCCCCGCCGACCGCCCACAGCGCGACGGGCAGCTCGGTCAGCGCCAGCGGGTTCCCGGCCGCCTCCTGCAGCAGGCGCCGCCGGACCTGCGGCCCCAGGCCCGGCGCCACGGCGTCCAGCAGCGCGCCCGAGACCTCCTCCGTCAGCGGGTCCAGGTGCAGCACGGGCAGCCCGGCGCACCCGAGGCGGTCGTCCGCGCGGCGGGTGGCGGCGAGCAGGACGAGGGGGTCGGACTCGATGCGCCGCGCGACGAACCCGAGCACGTCGAGGCTGGCCCGGTCCACCCAGTGGGCGTCCTCGACGACCACCAGCAGCGGCACCCGCGCCGCCGCGTCCGAGAGCAGGGTCAGCGCCGCCAGGCCGACGAGGTGGGCGTCGGGGACCGTCTCGTCGGCCAGGCCCACGGCCGCCCGCAGCGCGGCGCGCTGGGGTCCCGGCAGGTCGTCGACGCCGTCCCGCAGCTGGTGCACCAGCTGGTGCAGGCCGGCGAAGGGCACGTCCTCCTCCGACTCCACCCCGACGGCCGTGACCACGCGGGTGCCGCCGCACGCGGCCCGCGCCGCCGCCTCGGCGACCAGCGCCGACTTGCCGATCCCGGGGGCGCCGAGGACGACGAGCGCGCCGCCGGACCCGGCGGCCGCCTGCTCGACCAGGGCGGCCAGCGCGCCGCGCTCCCCCTCGCGCCCCAGCAGCGCCTGACGCTCCACGGACCCTCCGCCTCCTCGTGCCGCCCCTCGACCGGTCGACCGGTCGA
>NZ_JAAALL010000166.1 GCF_009906315.1 Kineococcus vitellinus
GGCCCGCCGGGTCCGCCGGGCCCACGCCCGCCCCGCCCGCCGGGTCCGCGCGGCCGGCGCGGTCCCCGCCGCGCTCTGCGCCGCGGTGCTCGTCGCGGCGCTGGGCGCCTGCTCCGACGAGGGGTCGCCGGGGACGTCCGGGGAGCGGACCCCGAGCGCGGCCGCGCCGGGCGCGGGGGCGCAGCCCGCTCCCGCACCGACGCCGTCGGGGTCCTTCGACGCGCTCGCGGCGGCGACGGGGCTGCCCGGGCAGCCGGTGGACATCGCGACCGGGCTGGACGTGCCGTGGGGGCTGGCGGTGCTGCCCGACGGGACCGCGCTGGTGACCCTGCGCGACCAGGCGCGCGTGGTGCGGGTCGGCCCCGGCGTCATCTCGCAGGTCGCCGGCACCGGCGAGGGCGGCACCGTGGCCGACGTCGTCCCGGCCGGCGAGGGCGGGCTGCTGGGCGTCGCCGTCTCGCCGCAGTTCGCCACCGACTCCTCCGTCTTCCTGTACTTCACCGCCCGCGCCGACAACCGCGTGGTGCGCTACGTCCTGGCCGACGGCCGGCTCACCGACCCCGCACCGGTGCTCACGGGGATCCCGAAGAACACCACCCACAACGGCGGCCGGATCGCGTTCGGGCCCGACGGGATGCTCTACGTCGGCACCGGCGACGCCCAGGACCGCCCCGCCGCGCAGGACCCGGCGTCGCTGGGCGGCAAGGTCCTGCGCATCGCCCCGGACGGCTCGGTCCCCGCCGACAACCCCTTCGCCGGCTCGCCGACGTGGTCCTACGGCCACCGCAACCCCCAGGGCCTGGGCTGGGACTCCACGGGCCGGCTCATCGCCGCGGAGTTCGGGCAGGACACCTTCGACGAGCTGAACGTCATCCGGCCCGGCGGGAACTACGGCTGGCCGGAGGTCGAGGGTGCCGGTGACGGCGGCGGCCGGTTCGTCGCCCCCCTGCAGACGTGGCGCACCGACGACGCCTCGCCCAGCGGGATCACCGTCACCCCGGACGCGGTCTACGTCGCCGCGCTGCGCGGTGAGCGGTTGTGGCGCGTGCCGCTGAACCCCGACGGGCCCACGGGCACCCCGGACGCGTGGCTGGAGGGGACGCTGGGGCGGCTGCGGACCGTGGAGGTCGGCCCGGACGGCTCGCTGTGGGTCCTCACCTCCAACACCTTCCGCGGTGAGCCCCGTCCCGGCGACGACCGGCTGGTGTCGGTGCCGCTGAGCTGACCGCGCCGCGGCCGCCGACCTGGCCTAGCGTGCGGGGCGTGGACCTCCCCGACGAACTCCTCCGCCTGCTGCGCGGCCGCGCCACCTGCTACCTGGCCACGACGATGCCCGACGGCTCCCCCCAGCTGACGCAGACGTGGGTGGACACCGACGGGCGCCACATCGTCATCAACACCGTCGAGGGCTTCCAGAAGACCCGCAACGTCGAGCGCGACCCGCGGGTGGCCGTCACCGTGGCCGACCCGCAGGACCCGGCCCGCTACTTCGCCGTGCGCGGGCACGTCGTCGCCGCCAGCACCGAGGGTGGCGCCGAGCACATCGAGGTGCTCTCGCAGCGCTACACGGGCGCCCCCTACCCCTGGTTCGGCGGGCGCGAGCAGGTCCGGGTGGTCCTCAGCATCGCCGCCGACCGCCTGCACGCCATCGGCTGACCCGCGTCCCCCGCCCGATCGGTGATCTTCCACGGTGCACCGTGGAAGATCACCGATCGGGCGGGGGACGGGACGGGGACGGGCGCCCGTGCGAGGGTGGAGAGGTGTTCGAGCACGTCGGCGAGCTGGTCACCGCGCACGCGGGGTCGCCCTGGGTGCTGGTGGCGGTGCTCACCCTCGCCGCTCTCGACGCGTTCCTGCCGCCGCTGCCCAGCGAGTCGATCGTCATCGGCCTGGCCGCGATCTCCGCGCACACCGGGGAGCCCGACCTGCTCGCCCTCGGCTGCTGCGCCCTCGTCGGCGCCTTCTGCGGCGACAACCTCACCTACGCCGTCGGGCGGCGCTCGCCGCTGCGCGGCTGGATCGCCCGGCACCCGCGCCTGGAGCACGCGTTCGCGCGGGCCGGGCACCAGCTGGAGCGGCGGGGGGCCTTCGCCGTCCTGGCCGCCCGCTACGTGCCGGTCGGCCGGGTGGCCGTGAACCTCACGGCGGGCGCGGTCCGCTTCCCGCGGCGGCGCTTCACGGCGCTCAGCGCGCTGGCCGCGTGCACCTGGGCGGGGTACTCGGTGGCCGTCGGGGCGCTGGCAGGGCACTGGATCGAGTCCACCCCGCTGGTGGGCGCGCTGCTGGGGATCGTCCTCGCGCTGGTGCTGGGCTGGCTGGTGGACGGCCTGCTGCAGCGGGTGCTGCGCTCCCGCGGTCCCCGCTGAGCGGGGACCACGCGAGCGCGGCGCGTCAGCGGTTCACCAGGAGGACTCCCCCGGCGGCAGCACGGCGAGCTCCGGCACGACGCTGTCGGGCCAGGTGGCGAACACCGTCATGAGCGCCCGCGCCACCGTCTCGGGCCGCTGCAGCTTCGTGAGGTCCGCGTCGGGGAAGCGGTCGGTGACGAACGGGGTCGCCATCCCGCCGGGGATGAGCCCGGTGACGCCGACGCCGATGGTGCCGTGGCGCTGCCTGCAGTCGCGCTGCGCCTCCTTGAACAGCGCGGCCGTGTACGCGCGCAGGCCGTGCTTGCTGGACGCGTACGCCGACGCCTCGGTCCACACCCGCCGCGCGGCGGTGGACAGGGTGTTCACCACGTAGCCGTGGTTGCGCTCCAGCATCGCCGGGTAGGTGTTCGCGACCAGGTACATCGGGCCCAGCAGGTTGGTGCTCACCACGCGCTGCGCCTGCTCGGGGGTCTGGTGCTCGATGGGCGTGCAGACGTCGAAACCGGCGTTGTTGACCAGCACGCCGACGGGGCCGTCCTGCACGCGCACCGAGGTGACCGCCGCCTGCACGGCCAGCGGGTCGCCCACGTCGAGCACGAGGGGGGCGGCCGCGCCGCCGTCCCCGGCGATGGCGGCCACGGTCGCCTCGGCGGCCTCGGCGCGCACGTCGCTGACCCACACCTTCGCCCCGGCACCGGCCAGTTCGCGCGCGATGGCCGCGCCCAGCCCGCTGCCGGCGCCCGTCACGAGCGCCACTTCACCCTTGAGGTCCATGCGGGCGAACCTACGGGGGCGGCGCGGGCGCTGCGAGCGGACCCGCCGGGTCCCGCGCGGGACCCGGCGGACGGCGGCTCAGGCGCCCACGCGCTCCACGACGAGCTCGCGCACGCGGGCGGCGTCGGCCTTGCCGCCCATCTCCTTCATCACCGCGCCGATGAGCGCCCCCGCGGCCTGGACCTTGCCGCCGCGGATCTTCTCCACGACACCGGGGTTGGCGGCGATGGCCGCGTCGACGGCGGCCACGAGCGCGGACTCGTCGGAGACGACGGCCAGGCCGCGCGCGGCGACGACCTCGGCGGCGCCGCCCTCGCCGGCGAGCATGCCGTCGAGGGCCTCGCGCGCCAGGCGGTCGGTGAGCGTGCCGGCGTCGACGAGGGCCTGCAGATCGGCCACGGCCGCCGGCGTCACCGCCAGCGCGGACAGCTCCACGCCCTCGGCGTTCGCGCGCCGCGACAGCTCACCGGTCCACCACTTGCGGGCGGCGGCCGGCGGGGCGCCGGCGGCGACGGTGGCCTCGACGAGCTCGACGGCACCGGCGTTGACGGTGTCGCGGAACTCGGGGTCGGAGAACCCCCACTCCGCCTGCAGCCGCTTGCGCCGCTGCGCGGGCGGCTCCGGCAGGGTCGCGCGCAGCTGCTCCACCCACGCCGGGTCGGGTTCGATCGGCACGAGGTCGGGCTCGGGGAAGTAGCGGTAGTCCTCCGCGTCGGACTTCTCCCGCCCGGCCGTCGTCAGGCCGGTGTCCTCGTGCCAGTGCCGGGTCTCCTGCACGACCTTCCGCCCGGCGTCCAGGACGGCCGCGTGCCGGGAGACCTCGTAGCGCACGGCGCGCTCCACCGAGCGCAGCGAGTTGACGTTCTTCGTCTCCGAGCGGGTGCCCAGCGGCGCGTCCGGGCTCGGGCGCAGCGACAGGTTCACGTCGCAGCGCAGCGACCCCTGCTCCATCTTCACGTCGGAGACCTCCAGCGCGCGCAGCAGGTCGCGCAGGGCCGCCACGTAGGCGCGCGCGACGTCCGGTGCGCGGTCGCCGGTGCCCTCCAGCGGCCGGGTGACGATTTCGATGAGCGGGATGCCGGCGCGGTTGTAGTCCACCAGGGAGTACTCCGCGCCGTGGATGCGCCCGGTGGAGCCGCCGACGTGCAGCGACTTGCCGGTGTCCTCCTCCATGTGGGCGCGCTCGATCTGCACGCGGTAGGTGAACGCCGGCTTCGAGCCGTCCTCGCTGGCCGGGACGTCGACGTCCAGGTGGCCGTCGAAGGCGATGGGCTCGTCGTACTGCGAGGTCTGGAAGTTCTTCGGCATGTCCGGGTAGAAGTAGTTCTTCCGGGCGAACCGGCAGCGTTCGGCGATGGAGCAGTTCAGCGCCAGCCCGATCCTGATCGCCGACTCCAGCGCCTTCGCGTTGAGCACCGGCATCGCGCCCGGCAGGCCCAGCGAGGTCGGGTCCACCTGGGTGTTCGGCTCGGCGCCGAACTCCGTCGGCGCACCGGAGAACATCTTGGTCTTGGTGTTCAGCTCGACGTGCACCTCGAGGCCGAGGACCGGGTCGAACCGGCTCACGGCCTCGTCGTAGTCGACCAGCCCGACGCCCTGCGCGCTCATGCCGGCACACCCTTCCACTCCGGGACCCGGGCGAGCAGCGGCCCGCCCCACTTCGCCACCAGCCGCGCCTCCAGCGCGGCACCCACCCGGTACAGCCGGTCGTCGGCCTGCTGGGGGGCCAGGACCTGCAGCCCCACCGGCAGCCCGTCGGACAGCCCCGCGGGCAGTGACATTCCGGGGATCCCGGCGAGGTTGGCCGGGATCGTGGCGACGTCGCCGGCGTACATCGCCAGCGGGTCGTCCAGCTTCTCCCCCAGCCGGTAGGCGACCGTCGGCGCCGTCGGGGAGACGAGCACGTCCACCTTCCCGAACGCGTCGGTGAAGTCGCGCTGCACGAGGGTGCGCACCTTCTGGGCGCTGCCGTAGTAGGCGTCGTAGTAGCCCGCCGACAGCGCGTAGGTGCCGAGCACGATGCGCCGCTTGGCCTCGTCGCCGAAGCCGGCGGCGCGCGTGGCGCGCATGACCTGCTCGGCCGTCACGTGCTCGCCATCGGGCACCACCCGCAGGCCGTAGCGCATGCCGTCGAACTTGGCGAGGTTGCTGGAGGCCTCGCTGGGCAGGATGAGGTAGTACGCCGCGAGGGCGTGGACGATGTTCGGCAGGCTCAGCTCGACGACCTCGGCGCCGGCGGCGCGCAGCTCGTCGAGGGCCTCGGCGAAGCGGGCGAGCACGCCGGGCTCGTAGCCCTCGCCGGACAGCTCGCGCACGACGCCGACCCGCACCCCGCTCAGGTCGCCGTCGGCGCCGCGGCGGGCCGCGCCCACGACGTCGGGCACCGCGGCCGGGATGGAGGTGGAGTCGTACGGGTCGTGCCCGGCGATGACGGCGTGCAGCAGCGCCGTGTCGAGCACGGTGCGCGCGCACGGGCCGGCCTGGTCCAGCGAGCTGGCCAGCGCCACCAGGCCGTAGCGCGAGACGGCCCCGTAGGTGGGCTTGACGCCCACGGTGCCGGTGACGGCCGCGGGCTGGCGGATCGAGCCGCCGGTGTCGGAGCCGATGGTCAGCGGCGCCTCGAAGGCCGCCAGCGCCGCGGCCGAGCCGCCGCCGGAGCCGCCGGGGATGCGGGTGGGGTCCCACGGGTTGCGGGTGACGCCGAAGGCGGAGTGCTCCGTGGTGGAGCCCATCGCGAACTCGTCCATGTTCGTCTTGCCGAGCACGACGAGACCGGCGGCGTGCAGCTCGCGCACGACGGTGGCGTCGTAGGGCGGCACCCAGCCCTCGAGCATCCGCGAGCCGCAGGTGGTGGGCATGCCGCGCGTGGTCAGCACGTCCTTGACGCCGATCGGGATCCCGGCCAGCGGGCCCAGCTCGGCGCCGGAGGCGCGGTCGGCGTCGACCTGCCGGGCGCGGGCCAGCGCGCCCTCGGCGTCCACGTGCAGGAAGGCGTGGACGCCGGAGCCGTCCGGGTCGCCGGTGGGGCCGTCCACGGCGGCGATGCGGTCCAGGTGGGCGCGGGTGACCTCCTCGGAGGAGACCACCCCGGCGCGCAGCGCCTGCGACAGGCGCGCGGCGTCCCAGCGGACCAGCTCGGCGACGGGCGTGCTCATGCTTCCTCCCCGAGGATCTGCGGGACCCGGAACCGGCCGTCCTCGGCCTCCGGGGCGCCCGCGAGCGCCTCCTCGGCGCTCAGCCCCGGCCGCACGACGTCCGGTCGGGTCACGTTGGTCAGGGGCACGGGGTGCGAGGTGGCGGGCACGTCGTCGGTGACGACGGAGGCGACCTGGGCGACGGCGTCGAGGACCGCGTCGAGCTGGCCGGCCATGCGGTCCAGCTCCTCGTCGGTCATGTCGATGCGCGCCAGGCGCGCGAGGTGCTCGACCTCGGCTCGGGAGATGGCGGACACGGGGACCGAGTCTATGGGTCCGCCCGGCGGGTGCGTCCGGCGCGGGCGGTCGCGGGCGGTCGCGGGCGGTCGCGGCGCAGCCCCTCGGACCGCGATCGGAGCGTCACCGGATCGTCACCGGGGTCGTCGCCGGCACCCCTTGTGCCGCCGCAGCGCCCTCACCCACAGTGGTCGCACGCACCAGGCACACCCGTCTTGACCGTCGAGCAGTGGGGGTCGTCGTGGGAAGCACGCTGTCCAAGCGCTTGACCGCCGAGTTCATCGGCACCTTCTGGCTCGTGTTCACCGGGTGCGGCAGCGCGGTCCTGGCGGCCACCTTCCCCGACGTGGGCATCGGCCTGCTGGGCGTCAGCCTGGCGTTCGGGCTCTCGGTGCTCACGATGGCCTACGCCTTCGGGCACGTCTCCGGCGGCCACTTCAACCCGGCGGTCTCGCTGGGCCTGCTCCTGGCTCGGCGCATGCCCACCCGCGACTTCCTGCCCTACGTGCTCACCCAGGTGCTGGCGGCCGTCGTCGCAGCCGCCGTCCTGTACGCCGTCGCGAGCGGGCAGGCCGGGTTCTCGGCGGGCGAGAGCGGTTTCGCGGCCAACGGCTACGGCGAGCACTCCCCCGGCGGGTACGGGCTGGTCGCGGCCCTGCTCGTGGAGGTGGTGATGACCGCCTTCTTCCTGCTGGTCATCCTCGGGGCCACCGACCGCCGGGCGGCGCAGGGCTTCGGGCCGCTGGCCATCGGCCTGGCCCTGGTGCTGATCCACCTCGTGAGCATCCCCGTCACCAACACCTCGGTGAACCCGGCCCGCTCCACCGGCCAGGCGCTCTTCGTGGGCGGCTGGGCGCTGGCGCAGCTGTGGGTGTTCTGGCTGGCCCCGCTCGTGGGGGGCGCCGTCGCGGGCGTGGCCTACCGCTTCCTCACCGGCGAGACCGGCACGGCGGCCGCCGCGCGCGAGGGGCAGGACGTCGAGGCGGCGGCCAGCGACGCCCACGACGCCCCGATCGACCTCACGAGCGCCGAGGACGGGGCCGCGCGGCGGCCCTGAGCGGCCCGCTCAGCCGGCGGCGGCGCCCTCCGCGCCCTCGGCTGCGTCCTGCGGCGCCGCGTCGGCCGCGGCGTCGTCCGCTGCGGCGCCGTCCTCCGCCTCCGGCAGCGCGACCGCGTCCGGGCCGCCCTCCAGCAGGGCCGCGAAGCCGTCCTCGTCGAGGACGCGCACCCCCAGCTGCCGCGCCTTGTCGGCCTTGGAGCCGGGCGCCTCGCCGACGACGACGAACGAGGTCTTCTTCGACACCCCGCTGGAGGCCTTCCCGCCGCGGGCCAGGACCGCCTCCCTGGCCTCGTCGCGGGAGAAGCGCGCCAGCGAGCCCGTGACGACGACCGTCAGCCCCTCCAGCGTCCGCGGGGTGGACTCGTCGCGCTCGTCGGCCATCCGGACCCCGGCCTCGCGCCACTTGCGCACGACGTCGCGGTGCCAGTCCACCTCCAGCCACTCGCGCACGGCCTCGGCGATCGTCGGGCCGACGCCCTCGGCGGCGGCGAGCTCCTCGGTGGAGGCGGCCTCGATCGCCTCCACCGTGCCGAAGCGCCCCGCCAGCGCCCGGGCGGCCGTCGGGCCGACGTGGCGGATCGACAGCGCCACCAGCACCCGCCACAGCGGCTGGGACCTCGCCGCGTCGAGGTTGGCCAGCAGGCGCCGGCCGTTGGCCGACAGCGAGCCGTTCTTGTTCGTGAACAGCGGGACCCTCAGCAGGTCGTCCTCGGTGAGGGTGAAGAGGTCCCCCTCGTCGCTGATCACCCCGGCCCGCAGCAGCGCCGTGGCGGCCTCGTAGCCGAGGGCCTCGACGTCGAAGGCGCCGCGGCCGGCCACGTGGAAGACGCGCTCGCGCAGCTGCGCGGGGCAGCTGCGCGCGTTGGGGCAGCGGATGTCCACGTCGTCGGCGCGCTCGCGCCGCAGCGCCGTGCCGCACTCGGGGCAGGTGGTGGGGAAGACGAACTCGCGCTCCTCGCCGGTGCGCAGGTCCACCACCGGCCCGACGACCTCGGGGATGACGTCCCCGGCCTTGCGCACGATCACCGTGTCGCCGATGAGCACGCCCTTGCGCTTGACCTCGTCGGCGTTGTGCAGCGTCGACAGCTGCACGGTGGAACCGCTGACGTGCACCGGCTCCAGGAACGCGAACGGGGTGACCCGGCCGGTGCGGCCGACGTTGACGCGGATGTCGTGCAGCTTCGTCGTCACCTCCTCCGGCGGGTACTTGAAGGCGATCGCCCACCGCGGGGCGCGCGAGGTCGCGCCCAGCCTGCGCTGCAGCGGGACCTGGTCGACCTTGACGACGACCCCGTCGATCTCGTGCTCGACGTCGTGGCGGTGCTCGCCGTAGTGCCGCACGTACTCGGCGACCTCGGGCAGGGTGTCGACGACCCTGGTGCGCGAGGACGTCGGCAGCCCCCAGGCGGCGAGCTTGCCGTACGCCTCGGACTGGGTGGCGTTCTCCATGCCGCGGCGCGCGCCGACGCCGTGGACGAGCACCCGCAGCGGCCGGGTGGCCGTCACCCGCGGGTCCTTCTGCCGCAGCGAGCCCGCCGCGGCGTTGCGGGGGTTGGCGAACGGCGCCTTGCCGGCGTCCATCAGCGACTCGTTGAGCGCCTCGAAGGCGGCGACCTCGAAGAAGACCTCCCCGCGCACCTCGAGGAACTCCGGCACGTCCGCGCCCGCGAGGCGGGCCGGGACGTCCTCGATGGTGCGCACGTTGAACGTCACGTCCTCGCCCGTGCGCCCGTCCCCGCGGGTGACCCCGCGCACCAACCGCCCGCCCTCGTACACCAGGTCGATCGCCAGCCCGTCGATCTTCGGCTCGCACAGGTAGCGGACCCCCTCGCCGACCTCCTTCTCCACCCGCGCCGCCCACGCCGACAGCTCGTCGGTGGAGAAGGCGTTGTCGAGGCTGAGCATCCGCTCGGGGTGGTCGACGGTGGCGAACTCGGTGGAGAAGGTGCCGCCGACGGTCTGGGTGGGCGAGTCGGGGGTGCGCAGCTGCGGGTGCCGCTCCTCCAGGGCGCGCAGCTCGCGCTCCAGGGCGTCGTACTCGCCGTCGCTCAGCGGCGAGGCGTTGCGCACGTAGTAGGCGAAGCGCGCGGCCTCGATCCGCGCCGCGAGGTCCTCCCAGCGGTGCCGCGCCTGCGCGGGGACCGCCGGCTGCTCGCCGCCGAGGTCGTCAGTGGTGGTCTCGCTCACGGGACCATCCTGCCGCGCGGCACCGACACGTGCCCGCGAGCACCCGCGAGCAGCCGCGGGCGCACGCCCGGGCCGCGGGCGCGCGGCGTTCACCGGGCCGTCGCCCGGCCGACGCGCGGGGGACGCCCGGCCGGAGGGCGCCGTCCCTACGGTCGCCGCCGTGACCACGACCCCCCTCGGCGC
>NZ_JAAALL010000167.1 GCF_009906315.1 Kineococcus vitellinus
CCCCCGCGCGGCCCGCCCTCCAGGCGCCCGGCGGCGGGGCGGTGCTCTCGCGCACGACGAGTTCGATGGCCAGGTCGATGCGCAGGTTCGTGGGCACCTCGCCGCGGGCGAGGCTGAGGACCATCCGCGTCGCCGTGCTGGCCATCTCCCGCAGCGGCTGGCGCACCGTGGTGAGCGCGGGCCCGATCCACTCGGTGACGGGCAGGTCGTCGTAGCCGACGACGGAGAGGTCCTCCGGCACCCGCAGCCCGAGCTCGCGCGCCACCCGCAGCACGCCGAGGGCCTGGAAGTCGCTGCCCGCGAAGACGGCCGTGGGGCGGTCGGGCCGGTCCAGCAGGTCCCGGCCGTGGGTGTAGCCGCCGTTGACGTGGAAGTTGCCGTACCGCACGAGGGACGGGTCCACCGCGATGCCGGCCTCGTCGAGGGCGCTGCGGTAGCCGTCGATGCGCGCGCGGCTGCACAGCACGTCGGCGGGACCGGAGATCACCGCGATGCGCCGGTGGCCGAGGGCCAGCAGGTGCCGGGTGGCGACGAGCCCACCGTTCCAGTTCGCCGAGCCCACGACGGGCACGTCCGCCGGCGGCTCCCCGGCGGTGTCGACGACGACGAAGGGGATGGAGCGCGCCTCCAGCTGCCTGCGCTGCACCGGGTCAACGGTCGTCAGCACGAGGATCATGCCGAGCGGCTGGCGGGCCAGGACGTCGTCGAGCCACTCCTGGCGGGGGCGGTGCGCGCCGCCGAGCTCGGAGAGCACGATCGCGACCCGCTCGGGCCCGGCGACCGCCTCGACGCCCTTGATGATCTCCTCGCCCCACGTCGAGAACTCGTGGAAGACCAGCTCGACGAGCCGCGGCGCGGCGGCGGGGCGCCGGGGGCGGCGCTGGTAGGAGTGGCGCTCGATCGCCGCCTCGATGCGGGCGCGCGTCGCCGCGGCGACGTCGGCGCGGCCGTTGAGGACCTTGGAGACGGTGGCGATCGATACGCCCGCCTCCGCGGCGATCGCGGAGATGGTGGTCCGTGCGGCGTCGGTCGACATGCTGCGCTCCGGGCGGTCTCGAAAGTTTCGGGCCAACGTAGCAGGAGCTGCTCGTGGCGGCGATCACTTCTTCGAGAGTTTCGGGATCCGGTTGTATCGATCGACATCGCTGGCGCTCGCGGTAAGCGGTGTCCTCCCTGCGTCACAGCGGGAACTCGATCGCCGGCCGGGCGGCGCGGGCGGTTGACCAGGGGCGATGGCGTGCCTAGTGTCCCTTCACGTATCGACATCGAGGTCGAAAGTATCGGCCCCACGCAGGAGTGGGACGGAGGTCAGGTCGTGGCAACAACCCCAGACGCGGGGACCGGGCACGGCGGCCGGCGGGACGGGCGGGACGCCCGCGCCGCCACCGGTCCGCGGTGGGACGTCGGCGGTGGGGCCGTCGTGCCCCTCGTCGGCCGCGCCCGCCGGTGCAGCACCCCCGTTCCCGTCGAACCGCTCGCACACCTCCCCGCCGCCCGCGCGGCGGGGGCGCCCACCCGGGCAGAGGGGACCACCGCATGAGCACCGCTTCCCCGACCGGCGCCGCGGCCGGCGAGGGGCTGGCCGCGCCCGAGGTGCTGGCCGCGGCCCGCACCACCCCGCTCGCCCGCCCGCCGCTCACCACCTGGCGCCAGGCCCTGCGCCGCGACTGGCGCCTGTACACCTTCGTCGCGCTGCCGCTGCTGTTCTTCCTCGTCTTCCGCTACCTCCCGATGATCGGCAACGTCATCGCGTTCCGGCGCTTCCGCCCGGGCGGCAGCATCCTCGGCGAGGAGTGGGTGGGCCTGCGCTACGTCGAGCTGTTCATCAACGACCCGGCGTTCTGGAACGTCTTCAAGAACACCCTGTTCCTCGGGGTCCTCACGCTGGTCATCGCCTTCCCGCTGCCCATCGTGCTCGCCCTGCTCCTCAACGAGCTGCGGTCGAGGCGGTTCAAGCGGTTCGTGCAGACCATCTCCTACCTGCCGCACTTCATGTCGATCGTCATCATCGCCGGCATGGTGCTGCAGATCATGTCCGTGCAAGGCACCGCCAACCAGCTCGTCCGGGCGCTGGGCGGCGACACCGTCCCGTTCATGCAGCGCGCCGAGTGGTTCCCGGTGGTCTACGTCGGCTCCGAGGTGTGGCAGACGGTGGGCTGGGGCACGATCCTCTACCTCGCCGCGCTCACCCAGATCGACGAGAACCTCTACGAAGCGGCGCGCATCGACGGCGCCAGCCGCTGGAAGCAGACGCTGCACGTCACGCTGCCCGGCATCCGGCCCACGATGGTGACCCTCCTGATCCTCAACATCGGGACGTTCATGGCGGTGGGCTTCGAGAAGGTCCTGCTGCTGTACAACCCGTTGCTGTACCCCACCGCCGACGTCATCTCGACGTACCTGTACCGCGTCGGCATCCTCTCCAGCAACTTCTCCTACGCCGCGGCCATCGGCCTCTTCGAGGCCGTCATCGGCCTGACGCTGATCCTGTCCGCCAACGCGATCTCGCGCCGAGCAGTGGGGACGAGCCTGTGGTGACCACCGACCCGACCACCGCCACCCGCCGCCTCGGGCGGCCGGCCGCCGCCCGCGGCATCCAGGAGTCGCGCACCTACCGCGCGTTCCGCGTCGTCAACGCCGTCCTCCTGCTCGGCGTCGTCGCCGTGACCCTGTACCCGTTCGTGAACATCCTCGCCCAGTCCTTCTCCTCGGAGGGCGCCATCAGCGCCGGTGAGGTCAACCTCTGGCCGCGCGGCTTCAACGTCGAGACGTACCGGGTCGTCCTGGGCGACGACATGTTCTGGACCAACTACAAGAACACCGTCGTCTACACCGTGGTCGCCACCGCGATCTCGATGGTGCTCACCACCTCCTTCGCCTACGCGATCTCCAAGAAGCACCTCAAGGGCCGCACCGTCCTCATCGGCATCGCGGTCTTCACGATGTTCTTCAACGGCGGGCTCATCCCCAACTACGTGCTCATCAACGAGCTCGGCATGAAGAACACGCTGTGGGCGATCGTGCTGCCCAACGCGATCAGCGTCTTCAACCTGCTGGTCATGAAGGCCTTCTTCGAGAACCTGCCCGAGGAGCTGGAGGAGGCCGCCGCGATCGACGGCCTCACGACGTACGGGATCTTCTTCCGCATCGTCCTGCCGCTGAGCAAGGCGGTCCTGGCGACCATGGTCCTCTTCTACGCCGTGTCGTTCTGGAACTCGTGGTTCTCCGCCTTCCTGTTCCTGGACCGGGCGGAGCTGTACCCGGTGACCGTCTACCTGCGCAACATGATCGCCGGCGCCACGACGGCGACCTCGATCGGCGGGGGCGCCGGCGAGCTCGCGCAGGTCGCCGCCAACATCCAGGCCGTGACGATGGTGCTCACCGTCCTGCCCATCGTCACCCTCTACCCGTTCATCCAGAAGTACTTCGTGTCGGGCGTCATGCTCGGCGCGGTCAAGGGCTGACCGCGCTGCACCACCCTCTCCCGACGCAGACCGACGACGCTCCAGAAGGGAACACGATGACCACCAAGAGGAGAACCACCTTCGGCACGGCCGCCGCCATGTGCCTGGTCGTGGGCCTCGGCGCCTGCTCCGGTGGCGACAGCGGTGAGGAGGCCGAGGAGGTCGTCTCCGAGAAGAACCTCGGCGCCATGCAGGACTACGGCGTCGGCGACACCTTCAAGGCGACCGAGCCGGTGTCCTTCTCGCTGCTCTACCGCGACCACCCGAACTACCCCAACAACCCCGACTGGCTCTTCTACCAGAAGCTCCGTGAGCAGCAGGGCGTCACCCTGGAGCCCACCCTGGCCCCGCTCAGCGACTGGGAGCAGCGGCGCAGCCTCGTCATCGGCGCCGGCGACGCGCCGGACTTCATCCCCGTGACCTACCCGGGGCAGGAGACCCCGTACGTGGCCTCCGGCGCCATCCTCGCCGTCAGCGACTACGTCGACCTCATGCCCAACTTCAAGGACAAGGTCGCCAAGTGGGAGCTGGAGGACGAGCTGGACACCCTCCGCCAGGAGGACGGCAAGTTCTACCTGCTGCCGGGGCTGCTGGAGAACTTGCGCCCGGACTACACCCCCGCGCTGCGCACCGACGTGCTCGAGCAGCTCGGCCTGCAGCAGCCCACGACCTGGGACGAGTTCCGGGACGTGCTGCGCGCCGTCAAGCAGGCGCACCCCGACGCCTACCCCTTCTCCGACCGCTGGGAGGGCAAGGCGCTGCTCAACTACGTCGACGCCCCCTTCGGCACCGCGGCCGGGGAGTGGGGCTTCGGCCAGGGCGTGACGTGGGACGAGGACGCCGGGGAGTACGTCTTCACGGCCACGACGGACGAGTACAAGGCCATGGTCGAGTACCTGCACGGCCTCGTCGCCGAGGGCCTCATGGACCCCGAGAGCTTCACCCAGTCCGACGAGGCGGCCCTCGCCAAGCTCGCCAACCAGCAGTCCTACGGCATCAGCACCAACTCCCAGGAGGTGCTCGGCGCCCGCACGGCCCTCGACGAGACGCTCGGAGCGGGCAACTACGGCCTGTCGAAGATCGTCCTGCCCGCCGGCCCCGCGGGCGACGTCGTCGGCGGCACCCAGCTCGAGAACGGCCTCATGATCTCCTCCGATGCGGTGGAGAACGACGACTTCGTCGCGATGATGCAGTTCATCGACTGGCTGTACTACTCCGACGAGGGCCTGGAGTTCTCCAAGTGGGGCGTCGAGGGGACGACCTACGACGTCGTCGACGGCAAGCGCGCCCCCGCCGCGGACGTGACCTTCACCGGCCTCAACCCCGGCGCGCCGAAGGCCATGCAGAAGGACTTCGGCTTCTTCAACGGCGTCTACCTCTTCGCCTCCGGCTCGACCCAGGAGCTCGTGCTCTCCAACCTCTACGAGGAGGAGGCCACCTGGCAGCAGGCGATGGCGGAGAAGGAGCCCGAACCCGTCGCCCCGCCGGCTCCGCTGAGCGAGGGTGAGCGGGAGCAGGCCTCGCTCTACCAGACCGCGCTGACGGACCTCACCCTGCAGGCCACCCTGCAGTTCATCCTCGGCCAGCGCGACATCGCCGACTGGGACGCCTTCGAGGCGGAGCTGGAGGCCGCCAACGTCGCCGCCTACGTGGACCTCGTCAACGCCGCCCAGAAGCGCTACGCCGAGAAGAACGGCTGATCCCCGGCCGGGCCCGGTGGCACGCGACCGCCACCGGGCCCGGACCGCGTCCGACCCCCTCCGCCCCGAGCCCCCGACCGCCCCGAGCCAGAGGCACCGCCCATGAGCCTTCCCCGCACCGAGCGCATCGCCTACGGCGGCGACTACAACCCCGAGCAGTGGCCCGAGGAGGTCTGGAAGCAGGACCACGCCGCCTTCGACCTCGCACGCATCGACACCCTCACCGTCGGGGTGTTCACGTGGGCGCTGACGCAGCCCTCGGAGGACGTCTACGACCTCTCGGTGCTGGAGCGCACCCTGGACCGGGCGCACGCCGAGGGCCGCCGGGTGTGCCTGGCCACGGGCACCGGCGCCCTGCCGCCGTGGCTGGCGCGGCGCCACCCCGAGGTCTGCCGCACCGACTTCGAGGGGCGTCGCCACGTGTACGGCCAGCGCCACAACGCCTGCCCCAGCGCCCCCGCCTACCGCCGCCTCGCCGCGGCCCTGGCCGGGCGCGTCGCGCAGCGCTTCGCGGACCACCCGGCCGTCGTCGCCTGGCACGTCAACAACGAGTACGGCGGCGCCTGCTACTGCGACCTGTGCGCCGCGGAGTTCCGCACCTGGCTGCAGGCGCGCCACGGGACGCTGCAACGGCTCAACGACGCGTGGAACACGACGTTCTGGTCGCACCGCTTCGGCGACTGGGAGGAGGTCGTGCCCCCCAACGCGCTCTCCGAGCACTGGCGCGGCCCGGACCACACCGCCTTCCAGGGGATCACCCTGGACTACCTGCGCTTCACCTCCGACAACCTCCTGCGCACCTTCCGCGAGGAGAAGGCAGCGATCCGGGAGCACTCCGGCCTGCCGGTGACCACGAACTTCATGGGCATGTACCGCCCGGTCGACTACCACCGCTGGGCGGACGACCTCGACTTCGCCTCCTGGGACAACTACCCGCCCGACGACCGTTCCGCCTCCCGGATGGCGCTCACGCACTCCCTGGTGCGCGGCCTGAAGGGCGGGCAGCCGTTCTGGCTCATGGAGCAGACGCCGACCGTCACCGCCTGCCGCGACGTGAACCCGCTCAAGCGCCCGGGCATCCTGCGGCTGTGGTCGTGGCAGGCCGTCGCCCACGGGGCCGACGCCGTGCTGTTCTTCCAGATGCGCCAGTCCCGCGGCGCCAGCGAGAAGTACCACGGCGCCGTCCTCAACCACGCCGGGCGCACCGACACCCGCTCGTTCCAGGAGGTCGCCGCGCTCGGGGCGGAGCTGGAGGCCGTGGGCGGCGCCCTGCTCGGCGGGCGCACCCCCGCCCGCGTCGCGCTGCTCTTCGACTGGGACTCCTGGTGGGCCGTGGAGATCTCCGACGGCCCCACCCGGCACCTGAAGTACCAGGCCACCGCCATCGCCTACCACCGCGCCCTCTGGGAGGCCGGCGCGCAGGTCGACGTGGTGCCCGTGACCGCGGACCTCGACGGCTACGACGTCGTCGTCGCACCGCTGCTGCACGTCGTCGCCGGGGACCTCGCCGAGCGGCTGGAGGCCGTCGTCGCGCGCGGCGGCAGCGTCGTCACCACGGTCCTGTCCGGGCGGGTGGACGAGGACGACAACGCCTTCCTCGCCGACGTGCCCGGCCCCCTCGCGGACCTGCTCGGCGTCCGCGTCGACGAGACCGACGCGCAGGAGCCCGCCGTCGTCAACCCCGTGCGGCTCGTCGACCCCGACGGCAGCGCACCGGAGCTGGTGAGCGCCGCGACGACCGCCTTCGACCTCGTCCTGCCGCGCGGAGCGCAGGTCGTGGGCACCTACGGCGCCGACTTCTACGCCGGCACCGCCGCCGTCACGCGCCGGCAGGCGGGTCGCGGCGCCGCCTGGTACGTCGGCACGTGCCTGGACGACGCGGGGCTGGAGTGGGTGCTGCGCCGGGTGCTGGAGCGCCACGACCTCGTCGGTCCCCACGCCGGGACGCCGGGCCTCGAGCACGCCGTGCGCGAGGTCGAGGGCCGCCGCTACGAGTTCCTCCTGCACCACGGCCACGAGGCGGTCGAGGTCACCGCGCACACCGGCGGCACCGACCTGCTCACGGGCCGGCGGATCGAGGCCGGCGAGGTCCTCCCGCTCGCCCCCGCCGACGTCCTCGTCCTGGAGGTCCGGTGAGCGCGCCCGTGGCGCCGCCGACCGCCCGGGGCGCCCGGGCCTTCGGCGAGGGCCCGCTGTCGCAGGTGACCCAGGTCGTGCATTGGTTCGTCGTCCTCGAGGTCCTGCTCGTCGTCGCGACCGCACCCGGCCTGGCGGGCGCACTGCTCCTCGTGCCCGACGCCAGCAACCTGCCGCTCTACGCCCTGTGCGCCGTGCCCGTGGGCCCGGCGCTGGCCGCGGCGGTCTTCGCCTGGCGCGCCTTCCTCGCCGACCGCGACGCCGCCCCGGCCCGGGAGTTCCTGCGCGGCTACCGGCTCGGCGCGCTGGACGCCCTGCGCACCTGGGTGCCGGTGCTGGGCGTCCTCACCGTGCTGGCGGTGGACACCGCCCACCGCGACGTCGTGGGCGTCGCCGCGGCCTTCACGCCGCTCTACGCGGTCCTGGGAGCGGCGGTGCTGGTGTGGGCCGTGCGCGTGCTGGTCCTCACCGCGGTCTTCGCCTTCCGCTGGCGCGACGTCGCCCGCCTCGCCGCCATGACCCTCCTGACCCGCCCGCGCTCGACCCTCTCGCTGCTCTCGCTGCTCGTCCTGGCGATCGGCACGGCGTGGGTCACCTTCGACGCCGTCGTCGTCGTGCTGGCCTCGGTGCTCACCTTCCTGCTCGCGCGTTCGGAGGCCGGCGTCGTGCGCGAGGTCCGCGAGCGGTTCGTCGCGCCCTCCTGAGGGGTGCGGCCCGGCGCCCCGCGGGCGCCGGGCCGCACCCCTCAGGAGGAGATGGCCCGCCCGTGCGCGTCGGGGACGCCGGAGTGGCGCAGGAAGTACGTGGTGAGCTGGTCGCGCCACTCGCGCGCGCTGCGCGCCTGCTCCTCCAGCAGGTCGCGCACCCGGGCCCAGGTCCGCTCCTCGACGCGGCCGCGCGCACCCGCCCACAGGCCCACGAGCTCCGCCGCCGCCTGCGCGCCGCGGAAGTGGGTGTCGTAGACGTGCTGCACGACCGTCGTCCCGTCGGAGAGCACGTGGCCGTAGGGGACGTGGTGGAAGAACAGCAGCAGCTCGTCGGGGCACGTGCGCGGCGACTCGTAGACCTCGCGCCACGGAGCGGGGTACTGGCCCGCGTAGCCGGTGCCGCTCGCGCGGGTGCGGTCCACGCCGATGCCGTCGCGGTCGGCGAAGTGGTACGTGCCCCAGGGGGTGTACTCGTAGCCGTCCACGTCCGGGCCGTAGTGGTGCCCCGGCCGCACCATGAACCCCACGCCCAGCGGGGCGGTGTAGTCCTCGTAGGTCCGCCACGAGCCGTCCATGATCCGGTGCAGCAGCGCCGCGAGCGCCTCGTCGGGGCCGAAGGTGAGGCGGATCCACTCCTCGAGCACCGCCACCGGGTCCAGCTGCGGAGCCCAGGCGAGGCGGCCGAGGGCGTAGAGGTTCGCCTGCGCCAGCGGGTGCCCCGTCCAGAACTCGTCGTCGCCGGCGTTGGAGACCGCCACCACCCCGCCCGGGCGGGCACCCGGACCGCGTCCGCCCGCGACGTCGGCCACGGTGGCGCCCCCCTCGCCCCACAGCGGGAACCGCAGGACCTCCGACCACATCGGCCCGAGGTAGCACACGTGCTTCTGCTGGCCGGTGTACTCCTGCGTCACCTGCAGCTCCACCGCCAGGCGCGTGCCCGGCATCGCCGCGATGACCGGGGAGACCGGTTCACGCACCTGGAAGTCCATCGGGCCGTGCTTGACCTGGAGCACGACGGCGTCGTGGAAGCGGCCGTCGAGCGGGGCGAAGTGGTCGTGCGCGGCGCGGGCGCGGTCGGTGGAGCGGTCGCGCCAGTCCTGGCGGTGGTCGTAGACGAACGCGCGCCAGAACACCGTGCCCCCGTGCGGGGCCACCGCGCGCGCCAGCAGGTTCGCCCCGTCGGCGTGGTCGCGGCCGTAGGCGAACGGTCCCGGCTGACCCTCGGAGTCGGCCTTGACGACGAACCCGCCAAAGTCGGGGATCCTCGCCCACACCCGCTCCGCCGCCTGCGCCCACCAGCGCTGCACCTCCTCGTCGAGGGGGTCGGCGGTGCCCAGGCCGCCCACGGTGATCGGCGCGGCGAACGAGACGGACAGGTGCGTTCGGATCGCCTGCCGGCGGAACACCTCCGCCAGGCGGGCGACGTCCTCGAGGCCGTCGGTGAGCAGGCGCGCCTCGGCCGCGTGCACGTTGACGTTGTTCACCGCGATCCGGTTGATCCCCGTCGAGGCCAGCAGGCGCGCGTACTCCTCGACGCGGGACAGGTCCTCGCGCAGTCGCCCCTCGGACCAGAACAGCGACCCGCCGGAGTAACCCCGCTCCACCTGGCCCATCACGGGGTGCGTGACGAGGTTGTCCCAGTGGTCGAGCATGCGGATCGCCTGCGCGGGCTCGTGCACCTCGTCGAGGACCTCACCCTCGGCGAGGGCTGATGCGTTGCGCAGCAGGGAGTGCAGCCCGTAGAGCAGACCCGCGCCGGTGCGGGCGACGACGACGGTCGTCGCGGCTGCGCGCACGAGGCGGAAACCCTCCCCGGACAGTTCCGGCCCGCCCCGCGCGGCCGTCCGCACGGCCACCGGCGCCCCCTCCGGGGCGGCCAGGGTCGTGATCCCCGCCGGGGTGGCCAGCACGAGGGCGGGGGCCAGGCCGGG
>NZ_JAAALL010000168.1 GCF_009906315.1 Kineococcus vitellinus
GCCCACGAGGAAGGCCAGGTACCCGCCCGTGGCCACGAAGCTCACCCGCGCCGTCGCGCCCTCCGCCTCGTCGCCGGCCGCGGACACCCCCAGCGGGAAGCCCAGCGCCGCGCCCAGCCCCCAGCACAGCACCCCGAGCGCACCCAGCAGCGCCCACGGCGCGAGCACCACCAGCAGCAGGCCGACCGCGGCCAGCACCGCGCTCGCGCGCAGCACCGGCACCCGGCCGACGCGGTCGACCAGCGGGCCGCCGCCCACCCGCCCCAGCGCCATCGCCAGCCCGAAGACCGCGTAGACCAGCGCGCCGGCCGAGGCCTCCAGGCCGAAGCCGTCCACGACGATGAGCGGCAGCCAGTCGCTGGCCGAGCCCTCCGCCAGCGCCATCCCCAGCACCAGCACCGCCAGCAGCAGCACGCGGCGCTCGCGGTGCACGGCGGGGCGCGGCCCGGTGCGGTGGGCGCGCACCGGCTCGCGGCCGGTGCCGTCCGGCAGCGAGCGCACCGCCGCGGCGACGACCACGAGCAGCAGCAGCGCCACGGCGCCAAGGTGCACGGGCACGGGCACCTCCGTCGCCGTCAGCGCCACCCCGGCCAGCGCCCCGGCGAAGGTGCCCGCGCTGAAGCAGCCGTGCAGCACCGGCAGCACCGAGCGGCCCAGGGCGCGCTCGACGTCGGCGCCCTCGACGTTGACGGCGATCTCCGCGGAGCCGGTGCCGGCGCCGAAGAGGGCCAGCCCGCCCGCCACGAGCGGCGCGCTGCCCGCGCCCGCGCCCGCGGCGACGGTGGCCACGCCCACCACCTGCAGCAGCCCGCCGGACAGGACGACCGAGCGCGCGCCCCGGCGGGTCACCAGGCCGGGGGAGGCCAGGATCCCCGCCATCGCGCCCGCCGACAGCCCCAGCAGCACCAGGCCCATCCCGCTCGTGCTGGCCTGCACCGCGTCGCGGATGCCGGGGGTGCGCGTCACCCAGGAGGCGAAGGCCACGCCCTGGACGGCGAAGACGGCGAACAGCGCGGTGCGCCGGCGGCCGGCGGGGATCGGTGGGTGCACGGGCCCACCCTGGCAGGACGCGGGTGGACGGGATCGCGGGGCGCCCAGGGCGTAGGGTCCGCTGCTGTGTCGATCCTCGTCGTCCGCCACGGCCAGACCGAGTGGAGCATGTCCGGGCAGCACACCGGCAGCACGGACATCCCGCTGACCCCCGAGGGGGAGCGGCTGGCCCGCACGCTGTCCCCCCTCTTCGCGCAGCGGCGCGTGGCGCTGGTGCTCACCAGCCCGCGCCGGCGCGCGCGCCGCACCGCCGAGCTCGCCGGCCTCACCGACGGCCGCGCGCCCGTGGAGGTCGCCGAGGAGCTCGTCGAGTGGGACTACGGCGCCTACGAGGGCCGCACCACCGCCGAGATCTCCGCGGAGGTGGGCCACGAGTGGTCGGTCTGGCACGACGGCGTCGTGCCGGGCCCGACGCCCGGGGAGTCGGTCCAGGAGGTCGCCGCCCGCGCCCGCGCCGTCCTGACCCGCGCGAACGCGGTGCCCGAGGAGGACGGCGACGTCGTGCTCGTCGCCCACGGGCACCTGCTGCGCGTGCTGGCCGCCACCTGGCTCGGGCTCTCGCCGACCGCGGGCGCGCTGTTCGCCCTGGAGGCCGGCACCTGGGGCGAGCTGGGCCGCGAGCACGGGCGCCCGGTGCTCGTGCGCTGGAGCGTTCCGCCGCTCGGGTGAGCCCACCCGGGTGAGAGCGGGCGCCCGGACGGTTCACCTCGTCGCCCTGCGTGCCGATGGACGTCCGTGAGCGCCGCCTCGATCGCGTGGACGATCGCCGTCCTGCAGACGCTGCTGGCCGCCGCGGCGCTGCTCCTGCTGTGCGTGCGCCGCGACCGCGGCCGCGCCGAGCTCGCCCGCACCGACCCCCTCACCGGGCTGGGCAACCGCCGCGCGCTCGCCGAGGCCGCCGACCCCCTGCTGGCCGCCGGGCGCGGTGCGGGTCTGCTGCTGCTGGACCTCGACGGCTTCAAGGACGTCAACGACTCCCTCGGGCACACCGCCGGCGACGACGTCCTCGTGCAGGTGGCACGCCTGCTGAGCGCCACCGCCGGCGAGCGCGGGCGCGTCACCCGCCTCGGCGGCGACGAGTTCGCCGTCCTCGTCGCCGACCCCGTCGACGCGCAGGAGCTGGAGGTGCTCGCCAAGCGGCTGCTGGCCGCGCTCGCCGTCGGCGGCTTCCACGCCGGGACGATCCCGCTGGACCTCTCGGGCAGCATCGGCATCGCGCTGGCCGGCCAGGACGGCCGCGACCTCGGGCAGCTGCTGCAGCGCGCGGACGTCGCGATGTACGCCGCCAAGCGCGCCCGGTGCGGAGTCCTGCGCTACGACGCCGCGACCGACCCGCACTCCGCCGGCGGCCTGGAGCTGCTGGGGCAGCTGCGGCAGGCCATGGAGGAGGACCAGCTCGTCCTGCACTACCAGCCGAAGGTCTCCGGCGACGGCGCCCGGCTGCTCGGCTTCGAGGCGCTGGTGCGCTGGAACCACCCGCGCCGCGGGCTGCTGCTGCCGGCGGACTTCCTGCCCCACGTGGAGCGCACCCACCTCATCCACGCCCTCACCCGCTGGACGATGATCACCGCGCTGCGCCAGGCGGCGACCTGGCGGGCGCAGGGGCTGCGCACCTCGATGGCGGTCAACGTCTCCGCGGTCAGCCTCGACGAGGGGCTGCTGGGCGTGGTGGAGGAGGCGCTGGCGCTGACGCGCTGGCAGCCGCAGGACCTCGTGCTGGAGATCACCGAGACGGCCGTCGTCGAGGACCCCGCGGGCGCGCGCCGCACCGTCGCGGGGCTGCGCGAGCGCGGGGTCCGCGTGTCCGTCGACGACTTCGGCGCCGGCTCGACCAGCCTGGGGCACCTGCGCGGCCTCGCCGTGCACGAGCTGAAGATCGACCGGCAGTTCGTCGCCGAGCTGGCCGCCCACCCCGAGGACGAGGTCATCGTCTCCGCCCTCATCGCGCTCGCCCACCGCCTGGGCCTGGTGGTCGTGGCCGAGGGCGTGGAGACGGTGGCCGCGGCGGACCGGTTGTGCGCCATGGGCTGCGACGAGCTGCAGGGCTACTTCTTCGCCCGCCCGCTGCCGGCCGCCGCGGCCCTGGCCTGGGCCCGCTCGGAGGGGCTGGCCGAGCCCGCCGTCGTCGAGCTGGCCTGATCCCGGCGCCACCGGCCCGCTGCCGGCCGCCCCTCCGGCCCGGACGGGTCAGCCGAGGGCGGCCAGGGCGTCGATCTCCACGAGCATCTCCTCGCGCGGCAGGCCGGTGAACACCGTCGTGCGCGCGGGCAGCACGCCCGAGGCGCAGCGGGCGGTGACGAACTCGCCGTAGGCCTCGTTCATCGCCGCGAAGTCGTCGCGGGTCGTCAGGTAGACGCGCAGCACGAGGACGTCGTCGAAGGTGGCGCCGCCGGCGCGCAGGACGGCCTCGACGTTGCTCAGCGTGCGCACCGTCTGCGCCCGCACGTCGCCGGGGTGCAGGTACTCGCCCGTCGCCGGGTCGACCGGTCCCTGGCCGGAGACCTGCAGGAGCCCGCCCTTGCGCACGCCCTGGGAGAAGGTGTGCGCGGGGGCCGGCGCGTCGGGGGTGCTGACGGCGGTGCGCACGGTCGCGTCGGTCGCGTCGGTCGCGTCGGTCGCGTCGGTCGCGTCGGTCACGGTGGGGTTCCTCCAGGGGGGTCGTACCCGCAGTCGCGGGAGACGTCCGCGGTCGCGGACGTCAGGGTGGGCACGAGGGCCAGGACGGCCTCGTGGGGCAGCAGGACGTCGGGCACCGAGATCGACACGGCGGCGCGGACCCGGCCGTCGGGTCCGCGCACCGGTGCGGCGACGCAGTTGACGAACGTCTCGTCCTCGCCGTGGTCCTGCGCCCAGCCGCGCTCGGCGACCTCGGCGACCTCGGCGAGCAGGGCGTCGGGGTCGGTCAGGGTGCGCGCGGTGGAGGCGGGCAGCGGCAGGGCGCGCACGAGGAGCTCGCGCTCGGCGGGGGGCAGGCCGGCGAGGAGGACCTTGCCGACGGCCGTGCGGTGCAGCGGTGCGGTGCCGCCGATGCGGGAGGCCGTCCGCACGGGCGCGTCGGGCGGTTCCAGCTCCTCCACGTACACGCAGCCCGCGCCCGGTCGCGGGTCGAGCACGGCCAGGTGCACGGTCTGGCCGACCGCGTCGCGCAGCCGGCGCAGGCGCGCGGCGGCCGCGGCGCGCACGTCGAAGGAGTCCAGCGCCTGCTGGGCGAGGCGGAAGAGGTGCGCGCCGAGGACGTAGCGGTGCTGGGCGTCGTGGTGGACGTAGCCGGCGTCCTCGAGCACCCGCAGCAGCCGCAGGACGGTGCTCTTGTGGGTGCCGCTGGCCACGGCCAGCTCGCCCAGGGTGCAGGTGCCGGCGGCCACGAGGTCCAGCAGGCCCAGCGCCCGCTGCAGGGACGCGCTCACGGCGCCGCCCCGCCGGTGCCGACGACCTTTGACCGGACCACGCGGCGATGCTAGAACGGCGTCCCACACGAGTGCAACGGCCGTTGCGCTGTGCGCAACGCAGGTCGGGCGACCTGCGACGAGACGGGCCGGCCAGGCCCGCGACGGGAGTCGCCGTGGGGTACGACGCAGCAGACCTCGGACCGCTGGACCCGCGGCACAAGGCCGTCCCGGTCGAGGCCCGGGGCCGCGACGCGCAGGAGGTCGCCGCCGCCCGCCCCGGCCTGGCGCGGCTGCCGACCCCGCTGCTCACCCTCGACGCCGGGGCGCTCGAGGCCAACGTCGCCGCCATGGCCGCCTGGGCGCGCGGGCGCGGCGTCGACCTCGCCCCGCACGGCAAGACGACGATGGCGCCCTCGATCTGGCGGGCCCAGCTGGCCGCCGGCGCGCTCGGCCTCACCGTCGCCACCCCCTGGCAGCTGACGGTGGCGCTGCAGCACGGGGTGCCGTGGGTGCTGGCCGCCTACCCCCTGCTCGACCCGCAGGTGCTGCGCCTGGTCACCGGCCCGCAGCGCGGCGGCGCGCGCGTGCTGTGCTGGGCCGACGGCGTGGACGTCGTCGCGGCGATGGCCCCGCACGTGGCCGGCGCCGCGCAGCCCGTCGACGTCCTCGTCGAGCTCGGCGCACCGGGCGGGCGCACCGGGGCCCGCTCGACCGCGGCCGCGATCGAGGTCGCCCGCGCCGTGGCCGCCACCCCCGGGCTGCGGCTGGCCGGGGTGGCCGGCTACGAGGGGGCGCTGGCCCACGACGCCACCCCCGCCAGCCTCACCGTCGTGCGCACCTACCTGTCGGACCTGCGCTCGCTGCACGCCCGGCTGCTGGCCGCGGGCCTGTACCCCGAGCTGCCGGAGGGGATCGTCGTCAGCGCCGGCGGCAGCGCCCACTTCGACGCCGTCGCCGACGTCCTCGGCCCGCTGCACGAGCCCGACGGCGAGGTGCCCGTGCGCGTCGTGGTGCGCGCCGGCGCCTACGTCGCGCACGACGACGGCTTCTACCGCTCCATCACCCCCATGGCGCGCGGCGCCGCCGGCGAGCTGCGCTCGGCCCTGCACGGGTGGGCGCGGGTCCTCTCGCGCCCCGAACCCGGTCTGGCGCTGGCCGACGCGGGCAAGCGCGACCTGCCCTTCGACGAGGGGCTGCCGGAGGTCCAGGCCGTGCGCCGCGCCGGCGAGGGGGACACCGAACCCCTGGAGGGGGCGAGCGCCACGGCGCTCAACGACCAGCACCTGTTCGTGCGCCTGGAGGGCGCGGCGCGCGAGGTGCGCGTCGGCGACGTGCTGCGGCTGGGGCTCTCGCACCCGTGCACGGCGTTCGACAAGTGGCAGCTGCTGCCCGTGCTCGACGACGCGCTGGCCCCGCAACCGGTGCTCGTGGACTGGGTGCGGACGGTCTTCGGGTGAGCGGGGACCGGGTGAGCGGGGACCGGGTGGGCGCGCCGCTGGTCGTGCGCGGCGCCCTGCTCGTCGACGGCACGGGAGCACCCGCCCGCCGCGCCGACGCGCTGCTCGTGGACGGCCGCGTCGCCGAGCTCGGGGAGGTCGGCACCACCGCCGGCGCGCGCGAGCTGGACGCCGGCGGCCTCGTCCTGGCCCCGGGTTTCATCGACATGCACGCCCACTCCGACCTGGCGGTGCTCACCGACCCCGCGCACCTGGCCAAGACCACCCAGGGCGTGACGACCGAGGTCGTCGGCCAGGACGGGCTGAGCTACGCCCCCGTCGACGACGCGGCCCTCGACGTGCTGCGCGAGCAGCTGGCGGGCTGGAACGGGGTCCCCGACCTGGACTGGTCCTGGCGCACCGTGGGGGAGTACCTGGACCGCGTCGACGCCGGCGCGGCCGTGAACGTCTGCTACCTCGTGCCGCAGGGCACCGTGCGGGTGCTCGCCGTCGGCACCGAGGACCGGCCCGCGAGCGCGGCCGAGCTGGCGCGCATGCGCGAGCTGGTGGACGCGGGGATGCGCGAGGGCGCGTTCGGGATGTCCAGCGGGCTGACGTACGTGCCCGGGATGTACGCGGGCACCGACGAGCTCGTCGCGCTGTGCGAGGTGGTCGCCGCGCACGGGGGCTTCTACGCCCCGCACCAGCGCTCCTACGGCCGGGGCGCGCTCGAGGCGTACGCGGAGGTCGTCGAGGTCGCCCGCCGCTCCGGCGCCGCGCTGCACCTGACCCACGCCACGATGAACTTCGCGGTCAACGCGGGCCGGGCCGGCGAGCTGCTCGCCCTCGTCGACGCCGCCCTCGCCGACGGCCTCGACGTCACCCTCGACACCTACCCCTACCTGCCCGGCTCGACGACCCTGGCCGCCGTGCTGCCCAGCTGGGCCGCGGCCGGCGGCCCGGCGGCCACCCTGCGCCGGCTGGAGGACCCCGCTGCGCTGCAGCGCATCCGCCACGCCGTCGAGGTCGAGGGTTCCGACGGCTGCCACGGCGTCGTCGCCGAGTGGGGGACGCTGGAGGTCTCCGGCGTCCGGCACGCGGAGCTGTCCGGCCTCGTCGGGCGGACGATCGCGCAGATCGCCGCGGACACCGGTGCGCCGCCGTTCGAGGTGTTCACCGACGTCCTGCGCCGCGACCGCCTCGGCACGACGGTCCTGCAGCACGTGGGCCACGAGGAGAACGTGCGGGCCGTCATGGCCCACCCCCGCCACTGCGGCGGCAGCGACGGGCTGCTGGTGGGCGCGAAGCCCCACCCGCGCGCCTGGGGCACGTTCGCGCACTACCTGGGCCGCTACGTGCGCGAGGAGGGCGTGCTGGGCCTGGAGGAGTGCGTGGCGCACCTGACCTCCCGGCCCGCCCGCCGCCTGGGCCTGGCCGACCGCGGCGTCGTGCGCCCCGGCGCCGTCGCCGACCTCGTCCTCTTCGACCCCGCCACCGTCGCCGCGGGGTCCACCTTCGCCGAACCCCGCCGCCAGGCCGTCGGCATCCCGCACGTCCTGCTCGCCGGGACCCCCGTCGTCGCCGACGGCGTGCGCACCGGCGCCGTGCCCGGCCGCGCCCTGCGCCACCGCGGCTGACGCCCCGCCACCGACCCCTTGTCGAGCGACACTCAACGATATATCGTCGATGCATCGAGCGGGGCGCAAGGTCCCGCCGGTCGCGGAGGTGGGACATGAGGGGCACGAGGGGCGAGGCGTTCGGGGCGGGTCCGTGGGGACCGCGCGGACCGGGGCGCGACGAGGAGCGCGACGGCGGGCCGTGGGGTCCGTGGGGAGGTGCCCGCCGCCACCACCCGGGCGGGCCGTTCGGCTTCGGGGGGCCGGACTGGCCGTTCGAGGCGCGCGGGCCGCGGGGCTTCGGCGGGTTCGGGCGCGGCGGCGGGCGCCGTCCGCGCGGCGACGTGCGGGCCGCGGTGCTCGTGCTGCTGGCCGAGGGGCCCAGCAACGGGTACCGCATCATCGGGGAGGTCGCCCGCCGCAGCGACGGCCAGTGGCGGCCGAGCCCGGGCTCGGTCTACCCCACCCTGCAGCAGCTGCAGGACGAGGGGCTCGTGGAGGCGGACGCGCAGGACGCCAAGCAGTTCACGCTGACCGAGGAGGGGCGGCGCCACGTCGCCGAGGAGCTGGCCGACACCCCGCCGCCGTGGGAGGCGGCCGAGGCCGCGCCCGGCCGCGAGCAGGCGCACCAGCTGCGCCGCCAGCTCGGCAGCATCGCGGCCACCTACCAGCAGATCGCCGTCACCGGCCGCCCGGCCGACCTGCGCCGGGCCGGCGACGTGCTGGAGCAGTGCCGCCGCGACCTGGTCGCCATCCTGGCCCAGGACCTCAGGGAGACGCCGGAGCCCTGACGCGCGTGCGGGCCACGACGGGCGTGACCGCGTGCACGACCCCGGCGTGCGGCAGCACGTGCGACAGCGGGGGGCCGCCGGGGCCCAGCAGGTCCAGCCCCAGCGCGCAGTTGGCGACCAGGCGGTGGTCCCCGCCGCCGCGCACCGGCCCGGTGCTGGCGCGCGCGCCGGCGCGGCGGTGCCGCACGTGCTCGGCGATCCAGCCGGGCCCGACGACCACGTCCGGGCTCGTCACCAGCAGCAGCGTGCCCGCCGCCCCGCCCGTCCCGCTGGTCCCCGCGTGCGCCGCGCGGTGGGCCAGCTCGGCGGCGGCGGCGTCGAGCAGCTGCCCGGCGTCCTGGGCCCCCGGGTGGTGCGCGACGGCGAGGTCGACCCCGTCCACGAGGGCGACCAGCGGCGCCCAGGAGGCCAGCAGGCGCTCCAGCGCCGCGGGCGAGGGCGTGGCCAGCAGCACGGTCGTGGGGACGCCGCCCGCCGCGGCCTCGTCCGCCGCGGCCACGAGGTGCTCCAGGCAGGCCTCCGCCAGCGGCGCGTCCGCGGGGGCGACCGGCAGCACGACGACGGCGCGGTCCACGCGCACCCCGCCACCCCCGTCCGCCCCGTCGGAGCACTCCTCGTAAGCACCTGTCTACTGAGAGTGTGCGCCCGGGTCAAGATCAGCGCAGCGGGAGCGCCGGGCACCCGGCCGGCGCCCCCGCCCTTGACCCCGACGCTGCGTCAACTCCTACCGTCCTGAGGACCGGCCCGGGGAACGGCCGGGACCAGCGGGTGCACCGGGCTGCAGGAGGGGGTGGGGACGTGGAGTGGACGATCTCGCAGGTCGCCCGCGCCGCGGGCACGACGAGCCGCACGCTGCGCCACTACGGCGACGTGGGGCTGCTCGCACCCAGCCGCACGGGCTCCAACGGCTACCGCTACTACGACGACGCCGCGCTGCGCCGCCTGCAGCGGATCATGCTGCTGCGCGAGCTCGGGATGGGCCTGCCGGCCATCCGCGACGTCCTCGAGGCCCGCACCGACGAGGTGAGCGCCCTGCGCGCCCACCTCGAGCTGCTGCGGGCCGAGGCGGCCCGCACCGCACGGCTCGTCGAGTCCGTGCGCACCACCCTGGAGAGGACCGCACGAGGAGAGGAGCTCGACGTGGATCAGGTGTTCGACGGCTTCGACCACGGCCGCTACGAGGAGGAGGTCGTGCAGCGCTGGGGGCGCGCCGCGGCCGACGACGCCCGGCGGACCTGGGGGTCGCTGGGCGAGCGGGGCCGCGAGGCGCACGCGGCCGAGCACGCCGCGCTCGCGCGCGCGTTCGCCGAGGCCGCCGCCCGCGGCGACGACGTGGCGGCACCGCACGTGCAGGAGCTCGTGCGCCGCCACCACGCCTGGGTCTCGCTGTTCTGGACCCCCTCGGCCGAGGCGTACCGCGCCCTGACGCGCGGGTACGTGGACGACGAGCGGTTCCGCGCCGCCTATGACGCCGCCGGCCCCGGCACCGCGCGCTACCTGAGCGAGGCCGCGGACGTGTTCGCCGGGCGGTCGCTGAGCTGACGCCCGCGCGTCACCGGCCCGACCACCGCGCGCCGCCGCCGTGTCGGGGGGCGGGTGCAGGCTGGTCGCATGAGCGGAGCGAGCGGTGTCGCGGGCGGCGCGCGGT
>NZ_JAAALL010000169.1 GCF_009906315.1 Kineococcus vitellinus
GCGCAGGGCCACCACGGTCTCCAGCGCGGCGAGGACGGCCTCGGCGCCCTTGTCCTCGCGCGAGCCGCGCAGACCGGCCCGGTGCAGCGCCTGGGCCTCGTTGTCGACGGTGAGCACGCCGAAGCCGACGGGCACGCCGGTGCTGACCGCGACCTGGGTGAGCCCGGAGGTGGCCGCCTCGCAGACGTAGTCGAAGTGCGGGGTGCCGCCGCGGATGACGACGCCCAGGGCGACGACGGCGTCGACGCCGGTGCGGGCCAGGCGGGCGGCGGCCACCGGCAGCTCGAAGGCGCCGGGCACGCGCACCTCCACGACGTCGGTCACCCCGGACTCGCGCAGCGCCCGCCGGGCGCCCTCCACCAGCCCGTCCATGACCTCGGCGTGCCAGCGGGCGGCCACGAGGGCCACCCTCACCCCGCTGCCGTCGACCTCGATCTCGGGACTCCCGTCGCCGCTCACGCGTCTCCTCCTCGTCCGGCCGCGGACAGGTGCGCCCGCAGCTCCGCGATCGTCAGCACGGGCAGGTCGTCCCTGCGGCCGAGCTCGACCACCTGCTCCCAGCGTGACATCGACCCGTCGTCCTCGACGAGCTCGGCGATGATCGCGACGGGCTCCAGCCCGGCCAGCCGGCACAGGTCGACGGCGGCCTCGGTGTGCCCGGCCCGCTCCAGCACCCCGCCGGGGCGGGCGCGCAGCGGGAAGACGTGCCCGGGGCGCACCAGGTCGCCCGGGGCGCTGGCCGGGTCGGCGAGGACGCGCGCGGTGCGGGCCCGGTCGGCCGCGGAGATCCCCGTGCTGACCCCGCTCGCCGCGTCGCAGCTGACGGTGTAGTCGGTGCGCAGGGAGTCCTCGTTGCGCTCCACCATGCGCGGCAGGCCGAGGGCCTCGGCGCGCTCGGCGGGCATCGGCGCGCAGAGCATCCCGGAGGTGTGCCGCACGGTCCAGCCGATCCACTCCGGCGTCGCCAGCTCTGCCGCCAGCACCGCGTCGCCCTCGTTCTCGCGGTCGGCGGCGTCGGTGACGAGCACCGGCCGCCCCGCCCGCAGCGCCTGGAGCGCCGCGGCCAGCGCGCCCGCGGCCACCGCCGGCGCGCTCACGGCGCGACCTGCTCGCCGGCCCGCCCGCCGGCCCGGTCCGCGCGCTCGAAGGCGGTGATGCGCTCCACGTACTTGGCGAGCACGTCCACCTCCAGGTTGACCACGGCGCCGACCTCGCGGCGGCCGAGGGTGGTCAGCTCCAGGGTGGTGGGGATGAGCGAGACCTCGAACCACGGCTGCGGGTCGTCGACGGCGCTGACCGCGGACACCGTCAGCGACGTGCCGTCGACGGTGATCGAGCCCTTCTCCACCACGTAGCGGGCCAGGCCGCCCGGCAGCGCGATGCGCACCACCTCCCACGCCTCCCCCGGCGTGCGGGCGGCGACGGTGCCGGTGCCGTCGACGTGGCCCTGCACGACGTGCCCGCCCAGGCGCCCGTGCGCGGCCACCGCCCGCTCCAGGTTCACCCGGCGCCCGGCGGCCACGTCGTGCAGCGAGCTGCGCCGCAGCGACTCGGCCATGACGTCGACGGTGAAGACCCCCGGCTCGGGCTGGTCGACGACGGTCAGGCAGACGCCGTCCACGGCGATGGACGCCCCGTGCACGGCGTCGGAGGTGACGAGGGGTCCTCGCACGCTCAGCCGGGCGGAGTCGCTCCCGCGCTCGACGGCGACGACCTCGCCGACCTCCTCAACGATCCCGGTGAACACCGGCGGCCTCCTTCACGGGCAGGGCGGGGTCTGCGGACCAGACCCCGGACGGGACGGGACGCGCCACGAGGCGGACGTCGTCGCCGGTGCGCTCCACCGAGCGCAGCCGCAGGCGGGCGATGTCCGGCATCGAGCGGACGCCGAGGTCGCCGACCGCGGCGGGGCCGGCGCCGAGCAGCGCGGGCGCGAGGTAGCAGACGACCTCGTCGACGAGACCGGCGGCGGCGAAGGCCGCGGCCAGGGTGGGGCCGCCCTCGAGCAGGACGGTGCGCACCTCCCGCGCGGCGAGGGCGGCGAGCACGGCGTGCGGCTCGCGCGAGCGCACGTGCAGCAGCGGGGCGCGCTCGTCGCGCAGCCGCGCGCCCGCGGGCAGCTCGCGCAGCCCGGCGACGACCCGCAGCGGCTGCGGGCCCTCGACCTCGCGGCCGTCGGCGCGCACGGTGAGGGCGGGGTCGTCGGCGAGCGCGGTGCCGGTGCCGACGAGGACGGCGTCGTGCTCGGCGCGCAGCCGGTGCACGTCGGCGCGGGAGGCGGCGGAGGTGATCCAGCGGCTGCTGCCGTCGGCGGCCGCGGAGCGCCCGTCGAGGGTGGCCGCCCACTTCCACGTCACCCACGGCCGGCCGCGGCCGACGGCGGCGGCCCAGCGCTCGTTGAGGGCGCGGGACTCGGGCGCGAGCAGGCCCGTCTCGACGTCGACGCCGGCCGCGGCGAGCTCGGCGGCCCCGCCGGCCGCGCGCGGGTTGGGGTCGGTGTCGGCGACGACGACGCGGGAGACGCCGGCGGCCAGCAGGGCGCGGCTGCACGGGCCGGTGCGGCCGGTGTGGGTGCACGGCTCGAGGGTGACGACGGCGGTCGCGCCGCGGGCCGCGCCCTCAGGCAGCGCCGCCAGGGCGGCGGCCTCGGCGTGCGGCGTGCCCGCTCCCCGGTGGGCGCCCTCGGCGAGCACCCGCCCGTCGGGGGCCAGCAGGACGCAGCCGACGCGGGGGTTGGGACCGGTGCGCGGGCCCTGCGCGGCCAGCTGCAGGGCGCGGTGCATCGCGCGCAGCTCGCGCGCGGCGCGCTGCGGGTCGGCGGGCGTCGCCGCCGTCGCGTCCAGCACGGTTCTCCACTCCCGACGGCCGGCAGGCGGTCCGGGCGGGGGGCAGGCCGTCGGGCGGTCCGGGCGCGCACGCGCCTGCGGACCGTCGACGACACCGACGCCGGCGCCGCGACCGCGGTCGGCGGGTGCCGACGGCGGGTCGCCGCGGCGACGTCGCGCGCTGCCTCCCATCCGGACTGTCACCGTCGGTCCCGGAGTTCCACCGGATCAGCCGCCCACCGCAGTGGAGGCTCGCGGACTGTCACCGCCGGTTCGGAATCCCACCGACCCCGGAGCACGCGTGTCGTGCGGTCTTGCTCGCTGTTGCTGTTGCTCTGTCGCTCGCTGTGTCGCTGTCCCGGGCGGGGAGCCCGGGTGCGGCCAGTCTGCCACGCGCTCGCGCGCGCGAGCGGGGACCCGGGGGCGCGGTGCGCTCAGTGGGCGCAGGCGGCGGTGGCCAGCTCGCGCAGCTGCGCGATGGCGGCCGCGGCGTCGTCGGCGCCGTAGACGGCCGAGCCCGCGACGAACACGTCGGCGCCGGCCTCGGCGGCGCGCTCGATCGTGGCGGCCGAGACGCCGCCGTCGACCTGCAGCCGCACGTCGAGGCCGGAGGCGTCGACGGCCCGCCGGGCGCGGCGCAGCTTGGGCAGCGTGACGTCGAGGAAGCTCTGGCCGCCGAAACCGGGTTCGACGGTCATCACGAGGAGCATGTCGAACTCGCCGAGCAGGTCCACGAACGGCTCCAGCGGCGTGGCCGGGCGCAGCGCGAGGCCGGCGCGGCCGCCGGCCCTGCGGATCTCGCGGGCGAGCTTGACCGGGGCGGCGGCGGCCTCGGCGTGGAAGGTGACGCCGGCGGCACCGGCCTCGGCGTAGGCGGGCGCCCACCGGTCGGGCGCCTCGATCATGAGGTGGCAGTCCAGCGGGACGGGCGAGACCGCCTGCAGCGCCTCGACGACGGGCAGGCCGAGGGTGAGGTTGGGCACGAAGTGCCCGTCCATGACGTCGACGTGCGCGGCGTCCGCGGTGGAGATCCGCGCGAGCTCCGCCTGCAGGTTGGCGAAGTCCGCGGACAGGATGCTGGGGTTCACCTGGATGGCCACCCGGTGACCCTAGCCGCCGCCGCACGGGTGGCCGGGGACCGCCCCACCGGTCGTGACGTCACCGTGCACCACTGGTGTACCGTGACGTCATGCCGGAGACGACCGCGTTCACGCTGCGCCTGGACGCCGCGCACCGCTCGATGCTCGAGCGGCTGCAGTCGCGCAGCCCCGGCGTCTCGCGCCAGCGCCTGTTCGAGTCGCTGCTGGAGAGGGCCGACGAGGCCGACCGCGCCGACGTGCAGGACGTGGCCCGCGCCATCTACGCGGGCAACCGCGAGCTGTTCGACGCGCTGGTGGACAGCGAAGCGCAGCCCGTCTAGGTGCTGCACCCGATCCGCTACCTGACCGTCGGCGACGTCGTCCGCTTCACCCGGCTCTTCCCCGACGGCCCCTACGGCGTCCGCGACGCCGGACTGCTCGCGCTGGCCGTCCAGCGCCCCCAGCTGCAGGTCCTGGGCCGCGACGCCTACCCCGACCTGCCGCGCAAGGCCGCCGCGCTGCTGCACTCGCTGGCGCTCACCCGCCCGCTCGTGGACGGCAACGAGCGCACCGCGCTGCTGGCGGCGCTGGCCCTGCTGCACGTCAACGGCACCAGCGTCGGCGTCACCTCCGCGCGCGCGGGCCGCGAGCTGACCCGCGACGTCGCCGAGGGGCGCCTGGAGGACGTCGGCGAGATCGCCGCGCGCCTGCTGGCCCTGCTGGACCGGCGCCTGCCCGGGTGAGGGGCGGCGCCCGCCCGGCCGGCGCTCAGCGCCGCACGACGTCCGCGGGCGTCAGGTCGTGGATCGAGCCGACCCCCAGCTGGCGCAGCGTCGTGCGCAGCTCGTGCTGGTACTGCGCGAGCACCGCGGCGACCCCGGCCGCGCCGTCGGCGGCCAGGCCCCACATCACCGGCCGGCCCACGTGGACGGCCTTGGCGCCCAGGGCGAGCGCGACCGCTGCGTGGTGGCCGCCGCGCACGCCGGAGTCCACGTGCACCTCCACCTCCGAGGCGACCTCGGCGAGGATCTCCGGCAGGGCGGCGGCGGAGGTGACGGAGATGCCCAGCCGGCGCCCGCCGTGGGTGGAGACGACGATGCCGTCCGCCCCGGCGTCCACGCAGCGGCGCGCGTCGCGGGCGGTGAGCACGCCCTTGGCCAGCACGGGCAGGCCGGAGACCTCCGCCAGCCAGCCGATGGTGTCCGGCGTCAGGTCCAGGGCCATGTCGACGTCGCTGCCGTAGCGCTCGACCTCGGCCTCGGTGAGGTTGCCGGTGCGGTACTTGTGGTGCGACTCCACCCAGTTGCGCGGGTCGATCTCGGCCTGCTCGCGCCCCAGCGCCGTCGTGTCGACGGTGAGGACGATCGCCTTCGCGCCCGCCTCGACGGCCCGCTCGACGAGCAGCTGCGTCACCGAGCGGTCGCGGGCGACGTAGACCTGGTACCACCAGGGCGCGCCCTCGGCGGCGATGTCGGCGAACTTCACGCCGGTGTTCGTGGAGACGCCCAGCAGCGTGCCGGCCTGCGCGGCGCCGCGGGCGGTGAGGACCTCCCCCTCCGGCTGCGCACCGACCTGCTGGGCCATGGGCGCCACCAGGACCGGCGCGGCGACGGGGGTGCCGAGGACCTCGGTGGCGGTGTCCTGGGTGCGGCAGTCGCGCAGCACGCTGGGGCGCAGCCGGAAGCCGTTCCAGTCGGCGATGCCCTCCCGGTCGCAGGTGCCGTCCCCGGCGGCGGAGTGGTAGTACGCCGCGACGTAGTCGGGCAGCACGGCGTCGGCGCGGTGGGCGAGGTCGTCGATCCAGGTCACGGACGGCATCCTCGCCCACGCGCGCCCCCCGGTGTCACCGGGTTCACGCGGAAGGGCTCAGTTGAGGTCCCTGGTGCCCTCCGGGATCCCCCCACCGGCGTAGATGCCCCGGGTGGCGTCCTGCAGCGCGGTGAGCGCGACGCGCTGGGTCAGCGGGCCGTAGGTGATGCGCGCGACGCCGAGCTCGGCCAGCCGCGCCTGCGGGGGCACCCCGGGGAAGCCGATGACGCTGAGCCGCTGCGGGCCGAACGCCTCGACGAGCTGCTGCACGGCGTCCTCGTCGAGCGGGCCGGGCACGAAGACGGACGTCGCGCCGGCCTCCAGGTAGGCCCTGCCGCGCTCGGCGGCGTCGGCGAGGACGACCTCGCGCGGGCGGTCCCCGCCGCGCACGAAGGCGTCGGTGCGGGCGTTGAGGACGAAGGGGACCCCCTCGGCCTCGCCGGCGGCCACGACGGCCTCGACCTTGGCGACCGACTCGGCCAGCGGCAGCAGCTGGTCCTCGACGTTGGCGCCCACCACGCCGACGCCGACGGCCCTGCGCACCGTCTCCCCGGCGTCGCCGAAGCCGCCGTCGAGGTCGGCGGTCACGGGCAGGTCGCCGGCGGCGACGACGATGCGCCCCACCATCGTGAGCGCGAGGTCGAGGGGCACCTGCTCGCCGTCGCCGTAGCCGAAGGAGGCGGCGACGGAGTGCCCGGCGGTGGCCAGCGCCCTGGTCCGCGGCTCGGCGGCGACGACGCGGGCGCTCACGGCGTCCCAGACGTTGACGAGGACGAGCAGTTCGGGGTCGGTGTGCAGCTGCCGCAGCGCGGCGGCCTTCTCGGCGGAGTTCACCGGGTCAACGTCTCACGGGTGCCGCACCCCGCGCGGCTCAGTCCGCGCGGCGCAGCAGGGCCACGTGCATGGCGTCGGTGCCGTGGGTGTGCGGCCACAGCTGCACGGCGCTGCCCGCCGCCGCCCCCGGCAGGCCCTCGGTGATCCGCGCGAGCACCGCGGGGGTGTCCAGGCGCTCGACGGCGACGCCCCGCTTGGCGGCGGCCTTGACCGCGTCGTCGACGACGAGCCGGGTCTCGCCCAGCACCGGTGAGCACGTCGCGTAGGCGACCACCCCGCCGGGGCGCACCGCCTCCAGCGCGGAGGTCAGCAGGGCCCGCTGCAGCGGGCCGAGCGTCCCGAGGTCGGCGGGGGTGCGCCGCCAGCGCGCCTCCGGGCGCCGGCGCAGCGCCCCCAGGCCCGTGCAGGGGGCGTCGACGAGGACGCGGTCGTAGGCGCGCGGCTCCTCGGCACCGACCTCGCGGCCGTCGGCGACGCGCACCTCGGTCTCGCCGGGCACGGCCGCGAGCGCGGTGCGCACCAGCTGCGCGCGGTGGGCGGCGACCTCCACGGCCGTCAGCCGGGCACCGCGGCCGGCGGCGGTGGCCGCCAGCAGGGCCGCCTTGCCGCCGGGTCCGGCGCACAGGTCCAGCCAGCGCTCGTCGCGGCCCTCGACGTCCGCGGCGGCCAGCAGCTGGGCGACGAGCTGGCTGCCCTCGTCCTGCACGCGCGCGCGGCCCTCGCGCACGGCGGGGACGGCCGCGGGGTCGCCGTGCCGCAGGACGGCGGCCGTGGAGGCCCACCGGCCGGGCACGACCTCCACGGCCGAGCCGCCGCCGAGCAGGTCGGCGGGGGTGGCCAGCCCGGGCAGCGCGCTGAGCGCCACCGCGGCCGGGGTGTTGTCGGCCGCCAGCAGCGCGGGCAGCTCGGCGACGTCGTGCCCGTGCGCGCGCAGCGCCTCGCGCAGGCTGCGCACGACCCACTGCGGGTGCGAGTGGCGCACCGCCAGGTCGGCGTCCTCGTCGCCGGTGCTCGCGACCTCGTCCAGCCAGCCGTCCAGCTCGCGGCCGACGGCCTTGCGCAGCACGGCGTTGACGAGCCCGGAGGGGCCGCCGCCGAGGACGTTGCGGGCCAGCGCGACGCTGGTGGCGACGGCGGCGTGGTCGGGCACCCGCATGGCCAGCAGCTGGTGCGCGCCCATCCGCAGCACGTCCAGGACGCCCGGGTCCAGCTCCGCGAACGGGCGGTCCACGAGGGTCCCCAGCAGCGCGTCGTAGGTGCCGCGCCCGCGCAGCACGCCGTAGGCGAGCTCGGTGGCGAAGGCCGCGTCGCGGCCGCCGACGCGGCGCTCGCGCAGCAGCCTGGGCAGCACGAGGTTGGCGTAGGCGTCCTCGGCGTCGACGGCGCGCAGCACGTCGAAGACGACGCGGCGGGCCTCGTCGACGCGGGTGAAGCGGTCCTGCTTCACGCCGCGGCGCGGGCTGCTCTGACCCGGGATGCTCCGGCCGGTCACACGAACTCCTCTCCCGGCTCGGGCCGGGTACCGCGCGCCCAGTCGGTCGCGCCCATCAGCTTCTTGCCCGCGGGCTGGACCAGGCCGAGCTCGACTGAGCCGGCCCCGGTGCCCACGAGGACCCGCCCGCGCTCCACGACGATGCGGCCGGCGGGCAGCGGGTCCGGGTGCGGGAGCACGGGGGCGAGCTTGAACCGCTCGCCGCGGAACGTGGTCCAGGCCCCCGGGTCGGGGGTGCACCCGCGCACCCGCCGGTCCACCTCGGCGGCCGGTGCGCTCCAGTCGACGCGGGCCTCCTCGACGCTGATCTTGGGAGCCAGCGAGACGCCCTCGGCGGGCTGCGGCACGGCGCTCGCGCTCCCCGCCTCCAGGGCGTCGAGGACGTCCACGAGCAGCCCCGCCCCGCGCGCGGCGAGGCGGCCCAGCAGGTCCCCGGAGGTGTCGCGGGGGCCGACGGGCTCGGTGAGGCGGCCGAGCACGGGCCCGGTGTCCAGGCCCTCCTCCAGCTGGAACACGCAGGCGCCGGTGACCTCGTCCCCGGCCATCACGGCGCGCTGGACGGGAGCCGCCCCGCGCCAGGCCGGCAGCAGCGAGAAGTGCAGGTTGAGCCAGCCCAGGCGCGGGACCTGCAGCGCCTCGCGCGGCACGAGGGCGCCGTAGGCGACGACGGGGCACGCGTCGGGGGCCAGCTCGCGCAGCGCGGCGAGGAAGGCCTCCCCGCGCGGGCGCTCGGGCTGCAGCAGCGGCAGGCCCGCCTCGCGGGCGCGCAGCGCCACCGGGGAGGCGACCGGCCGCCGGCCGCGGCCGGCGGGGGCGTCGGGGCGGGTCAGGACGGCGACGACCTCGTGGGAGCTGGCCAGCAGCGCGTCCAGCGCGACCAGCGCGACGTCGGGGGTGCCGGCGACGACGAGGCGCACTACCTCGCCTGTCCGAACGTCTCGTGCGGGGAGACCTTGACCTGCGGGACGGGCAGGCCCATCCACTCCGCCTCGCGGACGGCCTTGAGGGCCAGCTTGCGCTGGGCCCGGTCGAGGCGGTCGATGAAGAGGATGCCGTCGAGGTGGTCGGTCTCGTGCTGGATGGCGCGCGCCTTGTACTCCGAGCCCGTGATGGTCACCGGCTCGCCGTGCACGTCGAAGCCCCTGGCGACCACGTGCAGCGCGCGCTTGGTGTCGGCGACGATCCCGGGGAAGGACAGGCAGCCCTCGTCGCCCTCCTGGCACTCCTCGCTCAGCTCCAGCACGGGGTTGACGAGGTGGCCCAGCTCGCCGTCGGCGTGGTAGGTGAACACGCGCAGCGACACCCCCAGCTGGGGCGCGGCCAGGCCCGCCCCGGGGGCGGCGAGCATCGTCTCCTCGAGGTCCTTGACGAGCTGGCGCAGCTCCTTGTCGAAGGTGGTGACCTCCTCGGCGCGCTGGCGCAGGACGGGGTCCCCGAAGAGTCGGATCGGCTGGATCGCCACGGTTCTCCTGGTCTGGTCTCGCCGGGTCGGCGGTGGTGGGGGCGGGGTCGATCCTAGGCGCCGCCGCCGACGGCCGGTCCGGCCCGGGGCGTCGGGGCGATCACCGCCACCCGGGTGGCGGTGATCGCCGTCGAGGTGCGGGCGCCCCGGCCGTGGAGCACCCTGGCAGCATGCGCCTGGGAACCGGCATCTTCCTCATCGCCCTCGGGGCGATCCTGACCTTCGCGGTCGACGTCGACCTCAGCGGCGTGGACCTGCAGGTCGTCGGGTGGATCCTCATGGGCGTGGGCGTCCTGGGGATCGTGCTGGAGCTCGCCGTCTTCCAGCCGCGCCGGCGCGCCGAGGAGGTCACCACCTTCGACAAGGAGCTGCGCCAGCTCGTCAAGGACCTCGAGGAG
>NZ_JAAALL010000016.1 GCF_009906315.1 Kineococcus vitellinus
CTCCCGGAGCCGCGGCCCGGACGCTCCCGTCCGCGCCGCGGCTCCCGCGCGTCCCGGTCCCGCGCCCGGTCCGGGGCCGCGCCGGGCCCGGCGTTCGCCCCCCCGTCACCCGCGCGACGCCGCCGGGGCGCCGATCCGACCCCCACCGGGCGACTCGACGCGCGAGCTTGTCCCACGGGCGGTCCCGATCGACGTACGATGGCCGCGCTTCGTCCAACCCTGGAGGACTGATGTTCCGCAACCTCGTCGACCACCCGTGGGTGCTCGTCATCCTCGTCGTGCTGCTCATCGCGCTGTTCGGCAGCAAGCGGCTGCCCGACGCGGCGCGCGGCCTCGGTCGCTCGATGCGCATCTTCAAGAGCGAGGTCAAGGAGATGAAGAACGACGGCAAGGACGCCGACGCGACCACCGCCGCGAAGACCTCCGAGCCGACGCAGGTCGAGGGCAAGATCGCCGCGGAGCGCCTCGAGCAGACCGACGCCGAGCGCCAGTCCCGCGCCTCCTGAGCCGCCGCACGGGCGTCTGAGACCATCCAGCCATGGCCGTGACCACCGTCCGTCGACGTGGGCCCAAGGACCCCGAGGGGCGCATGCCCCTCATGGACCACCTGAGGGAGCTGCGCAACCGCGTCTTCAAGGCGTCGATCGCGCTGCTCGTGGGCAGCATCGGCGGCTGGTTCCTCTGGCGCGGCTGGCACCAGGGCTGGGGCAGCTTCGAGGGCGTCTTCCAGTACCTGCAGAAGCCGCTGCTGGACTTCGCCGAGGCCAAGGGCTACGAGGACGTCGCCCTGAACTTCACCCAGGTCGGGCAGGCGTTCGACCTGGCCGTCAAGGGCGCGATCTGGTGCGGCGTCATCGCCTCCAGCCCGTTCTGGATCTACCAGCTGTGGGCGTTCATCACCCCGGGGCTGACGAAGAAGGAGCGCCGGTACGCGGTCGGCTTCATCACGGCCGCCGTCCCGCTGTTCCTGGCCGGGGTGGCCATCGCCTACCTCGTGCTGCCGAACGCGGTGCGCTTCCTCGTCGACTTCACCCCCACCGACGCGGCGAACCTCATCGGTGCCGACGTCTACCTGGCCTTCGTCATGCGGATCATCCTCGCCTTCGGGCTGGGCTTCCTCATGCCGGTGGTGCTGGTCGGCCTCAACCTGGCGCACCTGGTCTCCGGCAAGGCGATCCTCAAGCAGTGGCGCATCAGCGTCTTCCTGAGCTTCCTCTTCTCCGCGATCGTCACGCCCACCTCGGACATCACGACGATGATCCTGCTGGCCTGCCCGCTGCTCGTCCTCTTCGCCCTCGCGACGGTCATCGCCCTGCTGAACGACCGCCGGCGCTCGAAGAACTCCGACGAGCCCGACTACGGCGCGCTCAGCGACGACGAAGCCAGCGCCCTCTGACGCGCGCCGGCTGACGCGCAGGTGAGCTCCGCAGGGCGGGTCGGCCTCCTCGTGAACCCGACGGCGGGTCGCGGGGCCGGTCGGGCCGCGGGCGAGCGCGTGCTCAGCGTGCTGCGCCGCGCCGGGCTGGACGTCGTCGACGTCTCCGCCCACGACCTCGAGGGGGCCCGGCGCGCCGCCCGCGAGCAGGTGGCCGGCTTCGAGGCCCTCGTCGTCGTCGGCGGTGACGGCCTCGTGCACGCCGGCGTCGGCGCCGTGGCGGGCACCCCCACCGCCCTCGGCATCGTGGCCGCCGGCACCGGCAACGACATCGCGCGCGGGCTCCGGCTGCCGCTGGGGGACCCGGTGCGCGCCGCTCAGGACGTCGCCGACGCCGTGCTGAGCGGCAGCACCCGGGCCGTCGACGCGGTGCGCGTCAGCACCGGCGGCGCCGGCGGCTCGGGCGGCTCGGGCGGCGCGACCGGGACCACCGGCTGGTACGCCAGCATCCTCGCCTCCGGCGTCGACGCCCTCGTCAACGAGCGCGCCAACCGCTGGCGCTGGCCGCGCGGCCCGGCGCGCTACACCCTGGCCGCGCTGCGCGAGCTGGCCGTCGTGCGCGGCGTGCCGCTGCGGGTCACCCTGGACGGGGTGGGCTTCGAGCGCGAGGCGCTGCTCGTGGCGGTCGCCAACACCGGCTGCTACGGCGGCGGGATGCTCATGGCCCCGCACGCCGACCCCACCGACGGCCTGCTCGACGTCGTCGTCGTCGACCGGCTCTCCCCGCTCGCCGCGCTGCGCGTCTTCCCGACGGTGCGCCGCGGCAGGCACCTGGACCTGCCCGTGGTCTCCGTGCACCGCGCCCGCACGGTGCGGCTGGAGGCGCTGCCCGGCGGCGCGGTGCCCCGCCCCCACGCCGACGGCGAGCCGCTGGGCGAGCTGCCGGTGACCTGCGAGGCGGTGCCGGGGGCGCTGCGGGTGCTGGCGCCGCGGGCCGCCGGCTGATCGTCGCGGCGGGCCGGAGCGGCGCCGGTGGCTGCCCTGACGTACTGTCACCGCATGGCAAGCCCCGCGGAACGCTACGCGGCAGCGCGCCGTCGCACCGAGGAGTCCCGCACGGAGCTCGCGCAGTTCGCGGGCACGCTGGGCTTCGACCTCGACGGCTTCCAGCTGCAGGCGTGTCAGGCCCTGGAGGCGGGACGGGGCGTCCTCGTGGCCGCGCCGACGGGCGCCGGCAAGACGGTGGTCGGCGAGTTCGCCGCCCACCTGGCGCTGCGCACCGGCCGCAAGGCGTTCTACACCACGCCCATCAAGGCGCTGTCGAACCAGAAGTACGCCGAGCTCGTCGAGCGGCACGGCCCCGGCGCCGTCGGCCTGCTCACCGGGGACAACTCCGTCAACGGCGAGGCGCCGGTCGTCGTCATGACGACCGAGGTCCTGCGCAACATGCTCTACGCGGGCAGCTCGCTGCTGGACGGCCTCGGCTACGTGGTCATGGACGAGGTGCACTACCTCGCCGACCGCTCCCGCGGCGCCGTCTGGGAGGAGGTGATCATCCACCTGCCCCAGGACGTCCTCGTGGTGTCGCTGTCGGCCACCGTCAGCAACGCCGAGGAGTTCGGCGCCTGGCTGGGCACCGTGCGCGGCGACACCGAGGTCGTCGTCTCCGAGCACCGCCCCGTGCCGCTGTGGCAGCACCTGGCCGTCGGCACCCGCCTGTACGACCTGTTCACCGACCCCGACGGCGACCCGCTGGGCGGCGACGAGGGCTCGCTGGTGCCCGGGGCGATCGTCAACCCCGAGCTGGTGGCCATGTCGCGCCAGCAGCTGCGCACCGACCGGCTGAGCGCCGCCGGCGCGGGCAGCAGCGCGGCGGGAGCGGCGGCGTCGGCGGCGGCTCCGGCCTGTCGCCGGGGCGCCCCGCCAGCCGCGCGCAGGTCCTGGACACCCTGGACGCCGCGGGCCTGCTGCCCGCGATCACCTTCATCTTCAGCCGCGCCGGCTGCGACGCGGCCGTGCAGCAGTGCGCGGCGTGGGGGCTGCGCCTCACCACGCCCGAGGAGGGCAAGGCGATCCGCGCGATCGCCGAGGAGCGCTGCTCGGAGATCCCCTCCTCCGACCTGGCCGTCCTGGGCTACTGGGAGTGGCTGGACGGGCTGGAGCGCGGCCTGGCCGCCCACCACGCGGGGCTGCTGCCGGTCTTCAAGGAGACCGTGGAGCACCTGTTCGCCGCCGGGCTCGTCAAGGCCGTCTTCGCCACCGAGACCCTCGCGCTGGGGGTGAACATGCCCGCCCGCTCGGTCGTCCTGGAGCGGCTGGTGAAGTGGAACGGGCAGACGCACGTCGACATCACGCCGGGGGAGTACACCCAGCTGACCGGGCGCGCCGGGCGCCGCGGCATCGACGTCGAGGGCCACGCCGTCGTGCTGTGGGCGCCGGGCACCGACCCCGAGGCCGTCGCCGGGCTCGCCTCGCGGCGCACCTTCCCGCTGCGCTCCAGCTTCCGGCCGACCTACAACATGGCCGTCAACCTCGTCGAGCAGGTCGGCCGCGAGCGCGCCCGCGACATCCTGGAGACCTCGTTCGCGCAGTTCCAGGCCGACCGCGCCGTCGTCGGGCAGGCGCAGCAGATCAAGAACCAGCAGGAGGCGCTGCGCGGCTACACCGAGGCCATGACGTGCCACCTCGGCGACTTCCACGAGTACTTCGCGCTGCGCCAGGCCGTCGGCGAGCGCGAGAAGGAGCTCTCGCGCGCCGGTGCCGCCCAGCGGCGCGCCCAGGCGCAGGCCTCCGTCGAGACCCTGGCCCCCGGTGACGTCATCGCCCTGCCCGGCGGCCGGCGCGCGACCTTCGGCGTCGTGCTCGACCTCGTGCCGGGCCGGGGCTTCGACGGGCCCAGCCCCCGGGTGCTCAGCCAGGACCGCCAGGTGCGCACCATCGCCGCGGAGGACTTCACCGCGGCCGTGGAGGCGATCGCGCGGGTGCGGCTGCCCAAGCAGTTCAACTGGCGCAGCCCCCAGGAGCGCCGCGACCTGGCCTCTTCGCTGCGCAACGCGCTGGCCGAGATCGGCGGTGGCGACGTGCCGCGACGGCGCGGGGGTGCGGTGGCGGCCGCGGAGGACCCGGTGCTGGCCGACCTGCGCCAGCGGCTGCGCGCGCACCCCTGCCACGGCTGCGCCGACCGCGAGGAGCACGCCCGCTGGGCGGTGCGCGAGGAGAAGCTGCGCCGCGACACCCAGGGCCTGCAGCGCAAGATCGAGGGGCGCACCGGCACCATCGCGCGCACCTTCGACCGGGTGTGCGACCTGCTGGCCGAGCTGGGCTACCTCACCCCCGACGGCCGGGCCGTCACCGACGCCGGGCGCACGCTGCGGCGCATCAACGCCGAGACCGACCTGCTCGTCGCCCAGTGCCTGCGCCAGGGCGTGTGGACGGGGTTGTCGCCGGCCGACCTGGCCGCCGCGGTCTCCGCGCTCGTGCACGAGTCGCGCCGCGACGAGGGCGGGCGGCCCGAGCGCACCCCGCGCAAGGCGGAGGCGGCCATCGGCGCCATGCACCGGCTGTGGAGCGAGCTGACCGACCGCGAGGACGAGCACCGCGTGCCCACCACGCGCGAACCGGACCCCGGGCTGGCGTGGGCGGTGCACCGGTGGGCCTCGGGCCACCGGCTGGACGCCGTCCTGCGCGACGCCGACCTCGCCGCCGGCGACTTCGTGCGCCGCTGCAAGCAGCTGGTGGACCTGCTGGACCAGGTGGCCGTCGCCTCGCTGGACCCCGGGGTGCGCTCGGCGGCCCGCGACGCCGTCGACGTGGTGCGCCGCGGGGTCGTGGCGCACACCTCCCTCACCTGAGCCGGCGCCGCCCTGCGGGCAGCCGCGGGGGAGCGGTGGGCCGGCGGTGGGCGAGGGGCGGGTTCAGGCGAGGGCCTGCGCGCAGGCCGCGAGGACGCGCTCCACGCTGGAGGCAAGCCCCCAGCGCTGCACCAGGGCGGCCAGCGCCGCCGGGTCGGCCGGCTCGCGCGGCAGCGCGTCCTGCACGTGCGCGACCGGCGCCTCCCGGGCCGTGCGCACCACCACGGGCGCCGCGCGCAGGTAGTCGCGGGCGGCCAGCAGCTTGCCGCGCTGCCCCGGCGACAGGTCCGAGGCCGGGTCGTCGGCGGCCGCCAGCAGGGCGTCGAGGTCGCCGAAGCGGGCCAGCAGCGCGGCGGCCGTCTTCTCCCCGACGCCCGCCACCCCGGGCAGCCCGTCCGAGGGGTCCCCGCGCAGGACCGCCAGGTCGGCGTACGCCTGCCCCGTCGCCACCCCGTAGCGGGCCGCCAGCCACGCCTGGTCCACCGCCTCCGCCCTGCGCACGCCCTTGCCGCAGTACAGGACCCGCACCTGCGCGGCGTCGTCGACGAGCTGGAACATGTCCCGGTCGCCGGTGACGACGTCGACCGGCCCGTCGGCGCGGTCGGTGAGGGCGGCCAGCACGTCGTCCGCCTCGTAGCCGGGGCAGCCGACGCGGGCGAGGCCGAGGGCGGCCAGCACCTCGACGATGACGTCCACCTGCGGCAGCAGGGCGGCGGGGGCCTCCTCCCCGCCGTCGGCGGCGACCCGGTGCGCCTTGTAGGAGGGCAGCGCCCGCACCCGGAAGGCGGGCCGCCAGTCCTCGTCCCAGCAGGCCACCAGCCGGGTGGGGCGGTGGGTGGAGACGAGGAGGGCGATCGCGTCCAGGAAACCGCGGACGGCGTTGACGGGGCTGCCGTCCGGGGCGCTCACCGACTCCGGCACGCCGTGGAAGGCGCGGAAGTACAGGGAGGCGGAGTCGAGGAGCATCGTGCGACCGTCGGTGCGACCGGTGGCGGGTGGCATGCGGAGGATCCTCGCACCCGGCGGCTCCACCGGACGGACCCCGAACCTCCTCCCAACGGGTGACTACCGCGCGCGGCGGCGGAGGCATCCTGGAGGGGTGGACGCGGTCCACGCCGAACTCTCAGCTCGTCCAGGGGGGAACCGACCATGACCACCAGCCACACCGCCAGCAGCTCGCGCCCGCGGCGTCGTCGCCTCGGCGCACTGGCCGCGGGTGGCGCCGCCGTCCTCGCCCTCGGCCTCGGCGCCTGCAGCGGCGGGGACGACGCCGCCGCCCCGGCGGCCTCCACCGCGACGGCCTCGCCGGCGACCCAGCTGACCGCCTTCCAGGCCGTGCAGGCCTCGGCGCAGCAGTCCAAGGAGGCCGGCAGCGCCAAGTTCTCCCTGGCCGTGGCGGGCACCGCCGAGGGCCAGGCCGTGGAGGTCAGCGGTGACGGCGCCTTCGACGCGGCCACCGGCGCCTTCGAGATGAAGGTGGCGCTGCCCGCCCAGGCGGGCGGGATGAGCCTGACGATGCGCCTGGTCGACGGCACGGCGTACGTGTCCGGTGCGCCCCTGACCGCCGAGGGCCAGTGGCTGAAGATGCCGCTGGACGCCATGGCGGCGGGCGGTCTGGACACCTCCGCGATGGACCCGACCAAGGCGCTGGAGCAGCTGCAGGCCGTCGCCGAGGACGTGCGGGAGGTCCCGGGTCAGACCGTCCGCGGCGTCGAGGCCAAGGGCTACGCCGGCACCATCGACGTCGCCAAGGCCATGGAGCTGCTGCCGCCGGAGCAGCGCACCGCCGACGCGAGCGCCGCCGCCGAGCAGATCGGCGACATCCCGTTCACCCTGTACGTCGACGAGCAGGACCGCCCGGTGCGCATGAGCGAGCAGATCACCGTCGAGGGCGCGACGATGGACGTCACGATGGACTACTACGACTGGGGCTCCGAGGTCGACGTGGCCGCTCCGGACCCGGCCACCGTGACCGAGGCCCCGGCCTTCGACGGCACGGCCACCGGCACCGCCCCCGCCGCGGCGGCCTGACCCTCGGGTCGAGCCTGAGCCTCGCAGCGCCCGCGGTCCCGCCCTCCCGGGCGGGGCCGCGGGCGCTCGTGCGTGGGAGCTGCCTAGGCTGCCCGGGTGGCTACCCGCAGGCTCTACCGCGGTGGAGCGGTGTACAGCCCCGCCGACCCGTTCGCGACCGCGATGCTCGTGGACGGTGCGACCGTCGCGTGGATCGGCCCCGAGGAGGGCGCGGGCCCGTGGACCCGCCCCGGTGACGAGGTCGTCGAGCTGGAGGGGCGCCTGATCACCCCGGCCTTCGTCGACGCGCACGTGCACCTGACGGAGACCGGGCTGCGCGAGACCGGCCTCGACCTCAGCCTCACCTCCAGCAGCGGCGAGCTGCTGGCAGCGGTCGCCGCGGCGGCCGCCGCGCAGGCGGGCGGCCTCGTCGCCGGGTTCGGCTGGGACGAGTCCCGCTGGCCCGCCGGCGACCGGCCCCCCACCCGCGCCCAGCTGGACCGCGCCGGCGGTGGTGCCGCGGTGCTGCTCTCGCGCGTGGACGGCCACAGCGCCCTGGTCTCCACCGCCCTCGCCGCCACCGGGGGGCTGGCCGGGCTGGCCGGCTGGGACGGGGACGGCTGGGTGCGCACCGAGGCCCACCACGCGGCGCTGGAGGCCCGCTGGGCGGCCCTGGGCGCCGCCGACGCCGAGCGGGCCCACCGCGCCGCCCTGCGCGCCGCGGCCCGCGCCGGGATCGGCACCGTGCACGAGATGTCCGGGCGCTGGCTGGCGCCGCCCGGGGACCTGGCCGCCCTGCAGCGGCTGGCGGGTGCCGGCAGCGCGGTCGAGCGCGCCGACGGGCGCGAGCCGCTGCCGGAGGTCGTGGGCTACCTCGCCGAGCTGGTGCGCGACCCCGACGGCGCCCGCGCGGTGCTGGAGGAGGCCGCGGCGGCCGGGGCGCGGCCGGCCGGCCTGGGCGGGGACCTGGCCGTGGACGGCGCGCTGGGCTCGCGCACGGCCGCCCTGCGCGCCGACTACGCCGACGCGCCGGGCGAGCGCGGGCGGCTGCACCTGGACGCCGCGGCGGTGCGCGACCACCTGCACGCCTGCACCCGCGCCGGCGTCCCGGCGGCCTTCCACGCCGTCGGCGACGCGGCGCTGCACCTGGTGGCCGAGGCCCTGGACGCCGTCGCCGCCGACCTGGGGGCGAGCGCCGTGGCGGCCGCCGGGCACCGCGTGGAGCACGCCGTGGCCGCCGACGCGGAGGTGGTGGCCGTCTTCGCCCGGCTGGGGGCGGCGGTGAGCGCCCAGCCGGCCTTCGACGCGACGTGGGGCGGCGCGCAGGGGCTGTACGCGCGGCGGCTGGGCGCCGAGCGCGCCCGGGCCCTGCACCCCTTCGCCGCGTTCGCCGCCGCCGGGGTGCCGCTGGCCCTGGGCTCGGACACCCCGGTCACCCCCTTCGGGCCGTGGGAGGCGGTGCGGGCGGCGGGCTTCCCCGGCGAGCCCGAGCACGCGGTCTCGGTGCGCGCGGCGTTCCTGGCGCACACGCGCGGCGGGCACCGCCTCGCCGGCACCGGCCACCCGGGCGTGCTGCGCCCGGGCGCCCCGGCCGACTACGCCGTCTGGGACGTCGGCGACCTCGTCGTGCAGGCGCCCGACCGGCGGCTGTCCGGGTGGAGCACCGACGCGCGCTCGGGCACCCCCGGCCTGCCGGACCTGCAGCCCGGAGCGCCGCTGCCGCGGTGCCGGCGCACCGCCGTGGGCGGGGCCCTCGTGCACGACGACCTCGCGGCCTGAGCGGCCCGCCGGGGTCGTTCCGCGCACCCTCAGTGCCCGCTCCGGCACCCGCGGTGAACGGCTCCCACCGTCCCGCCAACCCCTCGACCCCCTCCCGACACGTGGGCGACACGCCGACGACACGCCGGGAGCCCGAGGTCCCCGTCCGTGCGGTGACCCCCGCGTGACCTGCCGCGTTGCACGTCGTCGCAGGTCAGGCGCCGGTTGACACCCGGCGGCGGCTGAGTAGTTTCACAGGTGCAGTCCACGACCAGCACGACCGCCCGGCACGCCGCGCCACCGCCGTCGCAGCCGCACCACCTGCGACGACGGCGGCGCGCGATGCCGGACGGTGTGGACGGGGTCGAGTCCGCGCGCCCTTAGACAACGGCGTGCGCCTCGTGGCCGACGGGGCGTGCGACGGCCCGACGGGCGGCGCGGACTCGACCTGGACCGCCGGCGGGTCCGCGAGCACCTGGACCGCTGGCGGGTCCGCGCACGACGTACCCTCGGCGGATGCACCGCGTCCGCCCGGTCGACCCGCCGCCGGCCCTGCTGCCGCTCAGCCTGCTGCTGGCCGTCCTCGGCGGCGCGGCGGCCTGGGCCGCCTTCCCCGGAGCGGTCTCGACGGCCGGCTGGTGGCCGGCCGCGATCCTCGCCGTGGCGCTGCTGTCGCTGGCCACCCACCGCGTGCGCGCGCGCCGCGGCGTCCTGGCCGGGGCGCTGTTCGGGCTGGCGTTCATGTTCCCGCACCTGTCGTGGAGCGGCACGTTCGTGGGGCTGCTGCCCTGGTCGGCCCTCACCGTGGCGTGCGCGCTCTTCTACGCCGTCCTCGGCGGCCTGCTGCCGCGCCTGCAGCGGTCCCGCTGGCGGCTGGCGCCGCTCGCGGTCGCCTGCGGCTGGACGGGCGTGGAGGCGGCCCGCGCGCGGATCCCCTTCGAGGGCTTCCCGTGGGGCAGGCTCGCCTTCTCGCAGGCCGACGCCCCGACGCTGGGGCTGGCCGCGCTGGGCGGCTCCCCCCTGGTCACCTTCGGCGTCGCCCTGGCCGGTGCGTTCGCGGCGCAGGCGGTGCTCGCGCTGCTGCGGCTGCCGGCCCCGGCCGGCGCCGCGCGCGGGGTGCCCCGGCTGCGGCCGGCGCTGCTGTCCCTGCTGGCCGCAGCGCTCGTCACCTCCTCGGGAGCGCTGGTGCCCCGCCCGACCGAGGCCGAGGACGGCACCCGCCGCGTCGCCGCCGTCCAGGGCAACACCCCCGCCGAGGGCCTGGAGTTCAACGCCGAGCGGCGCGCGGTGCTGGACAACCACGCCCGCGCGACGCTGGCGCTGGCCCGCCAGGTCGCCGAGGGCACCGCGCCGCGGCCCGACCTGGTGCTGTGGCCGGAGAACTCCAGCGACATCGACCCCTACGAGAACGCCGACGCGCGCGCCGTCATCGAGCAGGCCGCCGACGAGATCGGCGTGCCGGTGCTCGTGGGGGCCGTCCTGCAGGGTCCGGGCGAGTTCGTCTCGAACACCGGGCTGGTGGTCACGCCCGCCGACGGCATCGAGGGTGCCCGCGAGGACGACAGCCGGCACTACGTCAAGCAGCGGCCGGCGCCGTTCGCCGAGTACATGCCCCACCGCGCCTTCTTCCGCGCGATCACCGACAAGGTCGACCTGGTGCCGCGCGACTTCGTCCACGGCGACCACGTGGGGCTGCTGCGGATGGGCGGGGTGCCGGTCGGGGACGTCATCTGCTTCGAGGTCGCCTTCGACGACACCGTGCGCGACTCGGTGCGCGCCGGTGCGCAGTTCCTCGTCGTGCAGACCAACAACGCCACCTTCGGCCGCTCCGACGAAGCGGTGCAGCAGCTGGCGATGTCGCGGTTGCGGGCGGTGGAGAGCGGCCGGGCGGTCGTGCAGATCTCCACGGTGGGCGTCAGCGCGCTCATCACCCCCGACGGCGTCGCGCACGACGAGAGCGCGCTGTTCACCACCGACGTGCTGCAGGGCGAGGTGGTGCTGCGCTCCACGCAGACCGTCGCCACCCGGGTCGGCGCCCTGCCCGAGCTCGTGCTGAGCGCCCTGGGCGTCCTGCTGCTGCTGACCGCCCGCCGCGGTGAGCGCCGCCCGGGCCGCGGGCGGCGCGTCCCCCTGGCCCCGGCCAGCGACCCGGTGCCGGCGTGAGCGCGCTGCCGGGGCCGGGCGGGCCGGCCGGCGGCGCCTCCCGCCGCCGGCGGCGGCGCTGGACGACGTGGCTGCCGCTGGCGGTGCTGGCGCTGCTCGCGGTCGAGATCTGGCTGCTGGTGCAGCTGGGGCACCTCGTGGGCACGGGCTGGGTGCTGGTGCTGCTGCTGGTGGAGACGGCGGCGGGAGCGGCGGTGCTGCGCCGCGCGGGCCGCCGGGCGCTGGAGGCCTTCCGGGAGGGCGCCGCCCGGCCGTGGGGCGCACCGGCACCCGGTCAGCACCCCGGCACCGTCGGCGACGCCCTGCTCACCGGGGCCGGTGGCGTGCTGCTGGTGCTGCCGGGGCTGCTGAGCGACGTGCTGGGGCTGCTGTGCATCGTCCCGGTGACCCGGCGGCTGCTGCGCCGCGCGGTCGGGCGGCTGGTGCGCCGCCGCGTCGAGCGGGCGGTGCGCGCCGCGGGCGGCGTCGTGCCCGGTGACGTGGTGGGCGGTGACGTGGTGGACGGCGAGGTCGTCGACGGCGACGTGGTGGACGGCGGTCCGCGCGAGCTGGGTCCGGGGCGGCTGCGCTAGGTGCCGGGCAGCACGAAGGCCGGCCCCCGCGAGGGGACCGGCCTCCTGGTCCGGACTCAGGCGCTGCGCTTGATCAGCTGACGGTTGCGCAGCAGTTCGAGGCGCTCGTCGAGCAGGACCTCGAGCTCGGCGATGGTGCGCCGCTCCAGGAGCATGTCCCAGTGCGTGCGCGCCGGCTTGCCGGCCTTCCTCTCCGGGGCGTCGGTGTCGGCGCGCAGCGCCTCCGCCCCGCAACGGCACTCCCACAGCGGAGGCACTTCGGCCTCCAGCGACATGGGCACCACCACGGTGTGTCCGTTCGGGCAGTGGTACGTGACTTGCTGGCGTTCCGCCGGCTCGACACCGGACTCGCTCTCGAGGCTCGCGGCTCCGAGGCGGGATCCTCGCAGGTTGCGCTCGCTCATGTGACCCTCCCCACCGTCCCCTCGATGTGGCTGCTCCCCGGGTCGGGGAGCGGGGGGACTGAATGGTTGAACGCCGCGACGACCCCCGCTGTTCCGCCACTCCCGCGGCAGGAGTGTGAAGTTCATGTGCGCAGCGAGGTTGATCGGTTACTCAGAGTACGGGCTCAGCACCGGCGCGTGCCTGTCGAACACCGGCTTCGACGTCCACCCGCGCCAGCAGGACCGCCCCCACGACGAAGAACACCAGCAGTGCCACCAGCGCGGGACGGTAGGACCCGCTCAGCTGTGCGACGAGCCCGAACACCAGTGTCCCCAACCAACTCGTTCCGCGCTCGCCGGCTTGGTAGAGGCTGAAGTACTCCGCCTCCGCGCCCACCGGGACCAGGCGGCTGAAGAGCGAGCGCGACAGCGCCTGCGTCCCCCCGAGCACCAGCCCGATGAGCACCGCCAGCACCAGCCAGGTGCCGAAGGCGCCGCGCGGCACCGCGAAGGCCGCCAGCACCACGACGATCCACAGCAGCAGCCCCGCCAGCACGGTGCGCTGCGCGCCGAAGCGCCCCGCGGCGCGGCCGAAGGCGAGCGCCCCGGCGAACGCGACGGCCTGCACGACGAGCACCGTCGTCAGCAGCTGGGCCGAGGAGAAGCCCAGCTGCTCCTGCCCGTAGATGCTGGCCGCGGCCACCACCGTCTGGATGCCGTCGTTGAAGACCAGGTAGGCCAGCAGGAAGCGCAGCACCTGCGGGTGCCGGCGCAGCCCGCGCAGCGTCTGCACGAGCTGGCGCACCGGCGCCGTCAGCGACCCCCGCCGCCCCGGTGCCAGCGCCGGCGGCTCGCGCGGCGGCAGCCGGCGCAGCCCCAGGACCGGCACCACGGTGAACAGCCCCCACCACAACCCGGCGGAGGCCAGCGACAGGCGCACCGCCCACTCGTCGGTCAGCCCCAGCGATCCCGGGGAGGAGACGACGGCCAGGTTGGCCGCCAGCAGCAGGAAGCCGCCGAGGTAGCCGGCCGCCCAGCCGCGCGAGGAGGCGGTGTCGCGCTCGTCCGGTGGTGCCACGTCGCACAGCAGGGCGTCGTTGACCACCGCCGACCAGACCAGGCCGGTGGTGGCGACCAGCGCCAGCAGCACCCCCAGCCACCAGCGGTCCCCGCCCAGGGCGACCATGGCGGTGGCCGCGGTGGCGCCGGTCCAGGCGAAGGCCGCCAGCAGCCGGTGCCGGTGGCGGCTGCGGTCGGCCAGCGCCCCCACGAAGGGCAGCAGCAGCGCGGAGAGCACCGTGGCCAGCGTGATCGTGTAGAGCGCGAGCGAGCCCGGCGCCACGGGCAGGCCCAGCACCGACAGCGGCCGGGTGCAGCCCTCGGGGGCCTCCGGGCACGCGGCGCGCCGGGCCAGCACCGTCAGGTAGGGCGCGAACAGCACCGTCTGCGTCGTCGTCACGTACGCCGAGTTCGCCCAGTCGTAGACGTACCAGCTGCGCCGGGCCCGCCGCAGGGTGCGGGCGTCCGGCGCCCGGCTCACGCGGTCCACTGACCGCGGGCCACCAGCACGTCCTTGAGCACGTCGGCGCGGTCGGTGATGATGCCGTCCACGCCCAGGTCCAGCAGCGCGCCGATCTGCACCGGCTCGTCCACCGTCCACACGTGCACCTGCGCCCCCGCGCGGTGCACCGCCTCGACGAAGCCGGCGGAGACCACCCGCAGCCCGTCCCGGCGCACGGGCACCTGCACGGCGTCGACGCCGCCGAGCGCGGCGCGCACCAGCCGGTCCGCGCGCACGCTCGCGGCGGCCAGGCCCAGCGCGGTGCGCAGGGAGCCCGCCGACGTCGCCTCGTCGCCCCCGGCGGCCGCCAGCGCCGCCCGCCGCCGCGGTTCCGCGAACGCCGTGACGAGCACCCGGCCGTGGGCCCGGGTGCGGCGCAGCACCTGCGGCAGCGCGGGCAGCGCGGCCACCGTCTTGACGTCGAGGTTGAAGCGGGCGTGCGGGAAGGTCCCCAGGACCTCCTCCAGCGTCGGCACCGGCTCGCGGCCGGCGATGCGCGCCGTGCGCACCGAGGACCACGGCAGCTGCTCCAGCACGCCGCTCGCGTCGGTGGCGCGGTCGAGGCGCTCGTCGTGGAAGGCGACCGGCACGCCGTCGGCGCTGGCGCGCACGTCGGTCTCCAGGTAGGTGTAGCCCAGCTCGACGGCGGCGGCGAAGGCCGCCAGCGAGTTCTCCAGCCCCTCGCGGGAGAAGCCCCGGTGCGCCATGGCCAGCGGCCCGTCCCACGCGCAGAACGCGTGCCGGGCCGGTGGCCGCCGCACGGCCGCCGACAGGCTCATCAGCCGGTGAACTCCCAGTGCCAGGGCTCGAACTGACCACCGCGGTTCTGCGCCCAGGCCGGGTTGATCCACCCGTACAGCGCGCCGTTGCGGTCCATCCACTGGTGCTGGGCGGAGTCCGCGTTCTGGATGCCGCCGCCGAGGTCGACGGCGATGCCCAGGCCGTGCCGGCTGGTGCCCGGCTTGGCCGCCAGCCCGGGCTTGCGGGCCTTGACGTCGATCTGCTCGGCCAGGGTGCGGTAGGAGTCGGTGATCGAGATCGGGCTGCCGAACTCGGCCGCGTAGGCCTGGCTGAGGGCCTGGAAGGCGTTGGCGGCGTCCGCGCGCAGCACGTGGTTGGGCGCGCCCCACAGCGGGCACAGCGCGCTGCGCGGGATGAGGCCGTTGGCGTAGCCGGCCGTCACCGCGCCGGTGCAGTCGCCGACCGCGCCGACGTAGCCGGACACCGTGGCCCCGCTGGCGGCGGCGGCAGCGGCGGCCGCCGCCGCGGCGGCCGCTGCGGCGTCCGCCGCGGCCTTGGCCTTGACCAGGTTCTCCGCGCGCTGGGCGTCCGAGAGCGCGCTGCCCATGGCCTGCGCCTGCAGCGAGGCCAGCGCGGCCACCTGCGTGCGCTGCTGGGCCACCAGTGCGTCGGACTGCTGCTTGGCCGCGACCGCGATGTCCGCCTGCTTGCGCGCCTCCGCGGCGGCCGCGGCGGCCTTGGTGGTGGCGTCGGCCTGGACCCGCTGCGCCTCCTCGTAGGCCTCGACGGCGCTGGTGCGCCCGTCGCCGATGCGCTTGACCGAGGCCAGCGCGCTGGTGGTGTCGTCGGTGGGGCCGCCCTGCAGGACGGTGACCAGGCCGGAGTACTCCTGCAGCGAGCCGCCGCCGCGGTAGGCCTGCGAGGCCCACTGGCCGAGGTCCTTCTTGCCCTCGGCCAGGGTGGCCTCGGCCTGCGCCAGCCGCTCGCGCTGGGCGGCCTCCTCCTGCTCGGCGGCCCACTTGGCCTCCATGGCCTGCTGGTAGGTCTCCAGCGCGGCGCCCGCCTGGGCGGCCAGGGCGTCGAGGGTGGCCTGCGCGGCCTCGTAGTCGGTCTTGGCCTGCGCGGCCCGGGCCTGCGACTCCTGCGCCTGCCGCTGCGCGCGCTCCAGCTCCTCCGGGGAGGGGGCGGTGCCCGCCGCGACCACGGGGGTCAGCGCGACGCCGGCCGAGGTGCCCACCGGCACGGCGACCGCCGAGGCCGGGGCGACGACGCCCAGGGCCAGGCAACCGGTGCCGGCGGCCGCCGTCACCAGCAGCAGCGCGGAGCGCAGTCGGGAGGTCCGTCGGGGGGAGCGGGCCGTGGCAGGCAGCACGTCGGGTACGTCCAGTGCGGTCGGGGGCGCGAGCCCGGGGCGGCGTCGTCTGGTGCGTCGTCGGCAGGTGGTGTGGAGGACCCGTGGGGGCCCGCCGCAGCGGACACTACCTCTCTGGACCTCGGCACCACGAGCACCACCGCGGAGGTGTGGACGACAGATGTGATGCAGATCACCTCACGCAGCGTTCTCGCGTGCCTCCGATCGGCCACCACCGCACGGCGTCCGTGGCACCATCGCGCCCGGCTGGCAGAGTGCGGCGCGTGCCCGAGCGCCCCAGCGGACCCGCCCCGCAGCCGCCGGACGCCGAGCGCCTGCGGCTGGTGGCCGCCGCCGCCTCCGAGGACGCCGGCGGCACCGACCCCGCCCTGCTCGGCGACTTCCTCGACGCCGTCTGGCGCGCCGTCCTGGCGCGCCGCAGGCTGTCGGCGGCGCGCATCGCCCGCTGCCGCGGCGTGGGGGAGGAGGCCGCCACCAGCGGGGTGGCGCTGCGCGCGCTGCTGGACCTGTACCTGTCGGCGGCCTGGCGGCTGTGGCGCCACCTGCCGCCCGTGGTCGCCGCCCGCTCGGACCCCGACGCCGTCGTGACCGCCGGCGAGGTCCTGCTGCGCGCCACCGACGACGCCGTCGCGGCGCTCACCGAGGGCTACCAGCTGGCCCGCCGCCGCCTGGTGCGCCGGGAGGAGTCCGACCGCCGCGAGTTCGTCGACGACCTGCTCTCCGGCACCGCCGACGTGCCCGGCCTGCTGCGCCGCGCACCGCGCTTCGGCCTGGACCTCGCCGGACCGCACGCCGTGTGCGTCGTGCGCGCCGCCGCCCCCTTCAGTGCCGGCGACGCGCTGCTGGCCGCCGTCGAGCGGCGGCTGCAGGGCAGCTCCGCCGACGCCGACGCGCTGGTGGCCACCAAGGACGGCGCGCTCGTCGTCGTCTTCGCCGCGCCCGACCGCGCGGCCGTGGACGAGGTCGTCGAGCGGGTGCGCGCCGTGCTGGGGCCGCCCGCGCGCGCCGGCTGGCGGGCCGGGGTCGGGCGCCCGGGCACCGGGGCGGGCAGCGTCACCAGCTCCTACGAGCAGGCCCGCCGCGCCCTGGAGCTCGCCGGCCGCCTGGGCGCCGCCGAGGCCGTCGCCGACGCCGCCGACCTGCTCGTGTACGACGTGCTGCTGCGCGACCGCTCCGTGGCCACCGACCTCGTCGAGTCCACCCTCGCGCCGCTGCGCTCGGTGCGCGGCGGCGCCGAGCCGTTCCTGGCCACGCTGGAGGCCTACCTGGAGTCCGGCGGCAACGCGACGGAGGCCGCCCGCCGCCTGCACCTGTCGGTGCGCGCGGTCACCTACCGCCTGGCCCGGGTGCGCGACCTCACCGGCGTCGACGCCACCCGCCCGCAGCAGCGCTTCGGCCTGCAGGCCGCCGTCCTCGCCGCGCGCGCCCTCGGCTGGCCGCCCGCCGACGACTGATTGCCGACTGTCGGCAACCTCGAGGCGAGAACTCGTCCACCGCTCGACCCCCCGCTTCCCGGTTCCGGAAGCCACCATGGAGGAGCGGCACCCGCCGCACCCGTCTTCGAGCTGAGGAGCACGCAGTGGACCTGGGACTCGTCGTCCCCCTGTGGGCCTGGGTGGCGCTCGGCGCGGTCATCGTCGTCATGCTGGCGATCGACCTGCTGGCCCACCGCGGAGCCCACGTCATCGGATTCCGCGAGGCCGCGATCTGGAGCTCCGTCTGGGTCGCCATCGCGCTGGTCTTCGGCGGCATCGTGTTCTGGGTGTACGGGGCCGAGGCCGGCACCGCCTACACGACGGCCTGGTTGCTGGAGAAGAGCCTGTCGGTCGACAACCTCTTCGTCTTCGCGCTGATCTTCGCCTACTTCAAGGTGCCCCGCGAGTACCAGCACCGCGTCCTGTTCTTCGGCGTCTTCGGCGCCCTGGTCTTCCGCGGCATCTTCCTGGGCGTCGGCGTGGCCGTCGTCGAGCGCTTCACCGCGATCCTCTTCGTCTTCGGCGCCATCCTGCTGTGGTCGGCGTGGAAGATGCTCAAGGACGACGACGAGGCGGACGCCGACCAGAGCAAGAACATCGGCGTCCGGCTGCTGAAGAAGGTCGTTCCGCTGAAGGACGAGTTCCACGGCACGAAGTTCTTCGTCAAGGAGGCCGGCAAGCGCTACGGCACCCCGCTGCTGGCGGTCGTCGCGGCCATCGAGGCCGCGGACCTCATCTTCGCCGTCGACAGCGTCCCGGCCGTCCTGGCCGTCTCCAACGAGCCGTTCATCGTCTACTCCTCGAACGCCTTCGCCATCCTGGGCCTGCGCTCGCTGTACTTCCTGCTCTCGGGCCTGCTGGAGCGCTTCCACCTGCTGAGCAAGGCGCTGGCGTTCATCCTCGCCTTCATCGGCGTCAAGCTGTTCTTCCAGGCCGGCCACGAGGTCATCAGCCCCTCGATCCCGCACGTGCCGACCTGGCTGAGCCTGGCCGTGATCGTCGTCTCGCTGACGCTGGCCATCGTGCTGAGCCTGCGCAAGCCGGCCCCGGCCGGGCACGGCGCGGACGGCGCGGACGGCGGGCACGAGGTGACCGACGGCCCCGACGGCAGGACCGGCGGCACCGAGAGCGCCGACGGCACCGGCGAGCACACCGCCGCGACCGGGCAGTCGCCCACCGGGCCCACCACCGGCGCACCTCCCGCGGCGCGCACCGGGGAGCCGGGCGCCACCCGCGCCGAGCGCCGCTCCTAGGCACCGCCCCCAGGCACCGCCCGTCCGTCCTCCGGGACGGGCGGGCGTTCGCCCGTCCGGGCGGTCTCGTGCCGGAACTCCTCAGGTCGCGCCCGGGGGCGGTCGAGCACCGGAGGACGCGCCGGTGCCCGCCGGCGAGCAGAGGAGGAGCGACGTGAAGCAGTTCGCGTGCGGTGACGTGGTGGCCGGGTGCCCCCGCACCTTCACGGCCGTCGACAGCGACGGCATCCTCACCGAGGTCAACGGGCACGCCCGCTCCGACCACCGCCTGGCGGACGTGCCCGCCGAGCTGGTGGGGCAGGTGCTGCTGGCCATCCGCGAGATCGCCTGACCCGCCGGCCCCGCACCCGCCCGCGGCCGCTCGCGGGCCGCCCGCCGGGCCCGGGCGGTGGACGTGGTGTGATGTCGCCCGTGCTCGCGACCCGCGGGGCGGTCCTGACCGCCACCGGCAGCTACCTGGCCAACTGCGCCCTCGGCGCGGCGGTGGCCACCCGCCTCCTGGACACCTCGCGGGTGCGCTGGGTCCACCACGGCCTCTACGTGCTGACCGCGCTGACGACCGCGGCCGCGGGGGGCCTGCTGGCGTGGCGGCGCGACCCGGCGTTCTGGCGGCTGCTGCCCGCCGCCGCCCCGCTCACCGCGATCCCGCGCGTGTCCGCGCGCTCGCGCTGGCACCCCGTCCTCGCGCTGACCGCCGCACCGGCCTACGCCGCCGCGCTGCTCGGCACCCGGGGCGCCTGAGGTGGAGCTGCGCGACGCCATCGCCGCCCGGCGGACCACGAACGGGCCCTTCCTGCCCGACCCGGTCTCCGCCGAGCACCAGCGCGTCCTCGTCGAGGTCGCCGGGCGCGCCCCCTCGCAGCTGAACAGCCAGCCCTGGCGGTTCGTGCTCGTGGAGTCGCGCTCGACCATCGAGGAGGTCGCCCGCATCAGCGGCGAGTCGATGACGACCGCGATGGGCAACGGGACGTTCTTCGAGCGCTACAAGCGCTGGTTCCGCTTCAGCGCCGAGGAGATGGAGCGCACCCGCTCGGGGATGCTCTTCGACAAGCTGCCCGCCCCGCTGCGCCCATTCACCCACCAGGTGTTCACCCGCCGCGGCCAGCGGGTCGTCAACGCGCTGCGGGTGCCGCAAACCCTGGGGGAGCAGAACCGCAAGCTCGTGGCCGGCTCGCCGCTGCTCCTGGGCGTCATGCTCGACCGCGGCGAGTACCGCCCCGGCGAGCTGTCGGCCTTCTACTCCGTGTTCAGCATGGGCGCGGCCATGGAGAACCTGTGGCTGACGACCACCGAGCTCGGCCTCGGCATCCAGTTCGTGAGCTTCCCCATGGAGGTCGAGGGCGCCTGGCAGCGCATCGTGGAGCTGCTGGCGGTCCCCGACGACCTGGAGCTCATGGCCGTCTACCGCATCGGCCACCTGCCCGAGCAGGCGCGCCGGCCGGTGATCGACTGGTCCAGCAGCGAGCGCAAGCGCGTCTCGCAGTACGTCTTCCGCGAGGACTGCCGCACCCCGCAGGAGGGCTGGGACGCCCGTTAGGCTCCCGCGGGTGACGGCAGAGCTCCCCACCCCGGTCCACCTCGACTGCGACACCGGCATCGACGACGCGCTGGCCATCGGCTGGCTCGTCGCCAGCCCCGCCGTCGACCTCGTCGGCGTCTCGACCGTCAGCGGCAACCTCGACGCGGCCGGCGGCGCCCGCAACACCCTGGACCTGCTCGCGCTGCTGGGCCGTCCGCAGGTGCCGGTGGCCGTGGGCGCGCACGACTTCCTGGACCACCCGTACGCGGGCGGTGCGCCCGAGGTGCACGGCGTCAACGGCATCGGCGAGGTGCGGCTGCCGCGCGCGGCGGCGGAGCCGGTCGGCCACGACGGTGCGCACGCCATCGTCGAGGCCGCCCGCGCGCACGCCGGGCGGCTGCACCTGCTGGCCATCGGCCCGTTCACCAACCTGGCCCTGGCCCTGGATCTGGAGCCGGAGCTGCCGCGGCTGGTGCAGCGCCTCACCGTCATGGGCGGGGCGGCGATGGCCCCCGGGAACGTGTCGGCCGTCGCCGAGGCGAACGTCGCCAACGACCCGCTGGCCGCCCACCGCGTCCTCACCGCCGGTTTCGACGCGACGATGGTCGGCCTCGACGTGACGATGCGGCACGTGTTCGAGGAGGAGCACCGCCGGGCGCTGCTGGCCGTCGGCACCCCCGCGACGACGGCGCTGGCGCAGATGCTGGAGTTCTACTACCGCTTCTACGCCCAGCGCTTCGGCCGCCCGTGCGCGGTCCTGCACGACCCGCTGGCCGCGGCCGTGGCCACCGGCGACGTCGAGCTCGCCTCCGCCCCCCGCGTCCCCGTGGTCGTCGACCACACCGACGGCCCCGGCCGAGGGCAGACGATCGCGGACCTGCGCGGGCTGTACGCCGGGTTCCCCGACGAGGCCGCCGACGGGGTGCGGGTGGCCCTGGAGGTCCCCGGCGACTTCGCCGGCGCGCTGCTGCAGCGGCTGTCCACGCTCTGAGGGCCGCCGACCGGGCCGACCGGGCCGACCGGGCCGACCGGGCCGACCGGGCCGACCGGGCCGACCGGGCCGACCGGGCCGACCGGGCCGACCGGGCCCTGCCGCCGCGCGGTGGTCGCGCGGTGGTCGCGCGGTGATCAGGCACCCGCACGCCGGCGAGCAGGCGCGCCGCATCGCCGAGGCCGGGACGGTGCTGCGCACCCGGGTGGGCAGCGCCGTCCACGGCACCGCCGGCGAGGACGGGGGCGACCGCGACGAGCTGGGCCTGTGCCTGGAGCCGGCCGGCTCGGCCGCCGGCCCGGTGCTGGTGCGCACCCCGGGCGGGCGGGAGGTGCCCTTCGAGCAGTACGAGCTGCACACGGCGTGGGCGCGCCCGCGCGGCTCGGCCGAGCGCTCGGGCGCCGGCGACCTGGACCTCGTCGTCTACGGCGCGCGCAAGTGGACCCGGCTCGCGCTGGCGGGCAACCCCGCCGCGCTGCTGCCGCTGTGGGTGCCGCAGGTGCACGTGGTGGTCTGCACCGCGGCGGGGGAGGAGCTGCGCGCCAACGCCTCCCGGTTCGCCAGCCTGCAGGCGGGCCGCGCGTGCCTGGGGCAGCTGCGCGCCCAGCGCGACGCGCTGGTGGGGGTGCGCGGGCACCGCGCCGCCGCCCGCGCGCGCCGCTCGCCGGCCGGCTACGACGTCGCGCGCGCGGTGCACGCCCTGCGGCTGGGCGTGCAGGGCCTGCAGCTGCTGCGCACCGGGCGCCTCACCCTGCCGGTCCCCGCGCCGGACCTGGAGGACCTGCGCTCCGTGCGGCGGGGGCGCTGGCCGCTGGGTGCGGTGCTGGAGCGGGTGGCCGGGGTGGAGGCCGACCTCGTGGCGGAGCTGCGCGCCGGGCCGCTGCCGCCCGGCGCCGACCGGGCGTGGGTGCTGGACTGGCTGGAGCGCTCGCACCGGAGGGCGGGGGCCGCCGGCTGACGGGTCCGCCGGCCGGGCGGCGCTTCCCGTGGTCTTCCGCGACCAGCCCTGCTAGCTTTGCGGCCGTGGTTGATTCAGGCAGTGAAGCAAGTACGCCCACGCGCGTCCTCCACGTCGGCCTCGGTGGCTGGGGCACCGACTGGGAGCGCAACGCGATACCGCCGGTGCGTGAGGTGGAGCGGGTCGGCGTCGTCGACGCGCACGGACCCACGCTGCGCACCGCCCAGCGCGCCTTCGGCCTGCCCGACGGGATGTGCTTCACGTCCCTGACCGAGGCGGCCTCGCGGGTCGCGGCCGACGGCGTGGTGATCACCGCGCCCATGGACCTGCACGTGCCGCTCGCGCTGGAGGCCCTGGAGGCCGGGCTGCACGTCCTCGTCGAGAAGCCGTTCGCCGGGACCCTCGCCGAGGCCCGCACCGCCGTCGAGCGCGCCGAGCAGCTCGGCCTGGTGCTGCAGGTCAGCCAGAACTACCGCTTCTACCCCGCGCCGCAGACCGTGCGCGATCTCGTGGCCGCCGGCGCCGTCGGCGACCTGTCCGTCGTGCACGTCGACTTCCGCCGCTGGGACCACGACGAGCCGGCGGAGACGTACCGGCACTACGCGTTCCCGCACCCGCTGCTGTACGACATGGCCATCCACCACTTCGACCTGCTGCGGATGGTCACCGGCCGCGAGGCCGTCAGCGTCTACGCGCGCACCACCGACCCGCCGTGGAGCAGGTACGCCGAGGAGGCCTCCGCCGTCCTCGTCGTCGAGATGACGGGCGGGCTGGTGGCCAGCTACCGCGGCAGCTGGGTCAGCCGCGGCCCGCAGACGGCCTGGGACGGCGAGTGGGCGCTGGAGGGCGAGCGCGGGCGCATCACCTTCACCGGCCGCGGCGACCGCGGCCCCGGCGACGACGTCGTCGAGGTGAGCCTCGGCGGCGGCGCCCCCGAACCCGTCGAGCTGCCCGCGATGGACCTGTGGGGACGCTCCGCCGGCCTGCGGCAGTTCGCCCGCGCCGTGCGCGGCGGCGCCGCGCCGGACGTGACGGGCCGCTCGAACCTGGGCAGCATCGCCCTCATGGAGGCGGCGGCGCGCTCGGCGGATTCCGGCCGCGTCGAAGCGGTGGAGCAGGTCGAGCGGGTGGGAGGGGTGGTGCAGGCGTGAGCGAGCAGACCGGGCGCCCGCTGCGCGTCCTGGTGTGGAACGAGGGCGTGCACGAGCGCAACCACGACCCCGCCGACATCGGCGAGTACTACCCCGAGGGCATCCACGGCGCGATCGCCGCCGGGCTGCGCCGGCTGCTGCCGGACGCCGAGGTCTCCACCGCCACGCTCGACGAGCCCGAGCACGGGCTGGGCGAGCAGGTGCTGGAGCGCACCGACGTCGTCCTGTGGTGGGGCCACGCGGCGCACGACGCCGTCGACGACGCCGTCGTGGACCGCGTGCGCCGGCACGTGCTCGGCGGGATGGGCCTGCTGGTGCTGCACTCCGGGCACTACTCGAAGATCTTCACGCGGCTGCTGGGCACGACGTGCTCGCTGGCCTGGCGCAACGAGGGCGAGCGGGAACTGGTCTGGACCGTGAAGCCGTCGCACCCCATCACCCGGGGGGTGCCCAGCCCGATCGTGGTCCCGCGCCAGGAGATGTACGGCGAGCTGTTCGACATCCCCGACCCCGACGACCTGCTGTTCATCAGCTCCTTCGCCGGCGGGGAGGTGTTCCGCTCCGGGGTCACGTTCACCCGTGGCCGCGGCCGCATCTTCTACTTCAGCCCCGGCGACCAGGAGTACCCCGTCTACAACCAGCCGGAGATCCAGCAGGTCCTCGCCAACGGCGTCCGCTGGGCCGCCCCCGCCGACGGCGAGCGCGTCGTGCCGGACGTCACCAACCCCGCACGCGGGTGGTTCGCGGACGGCGCCTGAACCCGGCCCGAGCCCTGGCTCGAGCCCGGCCGGGGGCGCCGGCGCCCGCCGGCGCCCCCGGTTGCCGAGCCCCGGCGGCCCACCTAGCGTTCCCGGCAGGTCGAGAACTGCGGCCGTCGAACCCGCACGGACGCGGTGGACCACCGATCGGGAGAACGCTGTGACACAGAGCACGCGACAGGGTGCGTCGGGGACGCCGGGCGCCGGACGCCTCACGGCCTCCCAGTACCAGCCGTCCGCCGGGCAGATCACCGCCGCCGTCGTCGGCACCGCCTACGTGGTCGTCGGGCTGCTCGGCTTCATCTCCACCGGCGCCTCCGAGTTCGCCGGGCACGACCCCTCCCACCAGATCGCCGGGCTCACCGTCAACCCGCTGCACAACGTCGCGCACCTGCTCGTCGGCGGTCTGGGGATGGTGGCCCTGGTGAGCGCCAAGCTCGCGCGCCTGTACGGCCTCGTGCTGCTCGTCGGCTACGGCGCCCTGTTCGCCTGGGGCCTGGCCGTGGCCGACGGGCCGAACATCCTCAACCTGGACCAGGGCGGCAACGTCCTGCACGCCGCGACGGCCCTGGTCGGTCTGCTCATCGCCCTGCTGCCCACCGGCAGCGGTCGCGCCGACTCCTCCAAGGGCGAGCGCTGAGGTCCGCCCGGTCCGACGAGCGGATCTCCCGGGTGCGGGCCACGCTGGGGGCATGAGCACACCCGGAGACGAGAAGGACCCCGACCTGGAGCAGGACCCCGACGGCGACCCCGGTCAGCTGAACCCGCGCGACCTGCGCGGGGTGCCGACCGGTGACGGCGCCCAGGACGACGGCGAGACCGACGCCGACCCCGAGCAGCTGAACCCGCGCGACGAGCGCTGAACCGCCCGCGGCGGGCCACCACCCGGTGGCCCGCCGCGGCGGCGTGCGGGGCGGGAGCCGACGAGGAGGACGCGGCGGTGGAGCAGCACCTCGACCAGGACCCCGGCGAGCACCCCCGGGAGGACCCCGGCGCGGACGCCGGTGGTGAGGGCGTCTGCTGGCTGTCGCGGGTGTGCCCCGCGTGCGGGCGGCTGGCCGAGGACCCGCGGGCGCTGCGGTGCCCGCAGTGCGCCGAGGAACTGCCCGCCCCCGGCTGAGCACCCCCACGGCCCCGGTCCGGTGGTCGCCGTCCACGTCGCCGCTGCAAGCGCTCGCGCGGCGACGGGGGGCGGGACGCTGGCCCTGCCAGGGTCTGCCTGCCCGCTGGCCCGGCGGGTGGCGCCGCCCTAGCGTCGCTGCCGTGCCCGCAGGAGCCGACGACGCCGCAGCACCGGCCGGCCGCCTGTTGCGGCAGGTGGTGGACTCCCTGCACGAGCTCCCCGCGGTGCTGCGCACCCGGCACCTGGACGTGCTGGCCTCCAACGCGCTGGCGCGCAGGCTGAGCGCCGCCTTCCAGCCCGGGGTGAACCTGGCCCGCTTCGCGTTCCTCAACCCCGTCGTGCCGACCTTCACCGGCGACTGGGACCAGGTGGCCCGGGTGGTCGCCTCCTCGCTGCGCACCTCGCTGCAGACGCACCTGGAGGACCCGGGCTTCCGCTCGCTCGTGGGGGAGCTGGCCGCGCGCAGCGACGACTTCGGCCGGGCGTGGGCGCAGTCGTCGCTGCCGCCGCCCGGCGCGGGCGTCGTCGACTGGGACCACCCGGTCGTCGGGCGGATGCGCCTGGCCTTCCAGGACCTGCGGACCGGCGACGCGGCCGACCGCGAGGAGGCGGAGGGTGCGGTGCTCACCCTGTGGCGCCCGGTGGACGAGGGGTCCGCCGCGTCGCTGCACCGCCTGCGCACGCTGGGACCGCCCGAGGCGCCCCGGCCGGCAGGTGCAGTCGACTGACCGACGACGCCCTCCCGGCGCGCTGCCAGCATCGAGGCGCGCGTCAGGGGAGGGGGCAGGTCCGGTGGGTGAGCTCGGCAGCGGGGTCGGGGAGTTCCTGCGCGCCCGGCGCGACGCCCTGCAGCCGGAGGACGTCGGGCTGCGGCGCGAACCCGGGCGACGGGTGCCGGGGCTGCGCCGCGAGGAGGTCGCCCGGCTGGCGGGTGTCAGCCCCGAGTACTACCTCCGGCTGGAGCAGGGGCGTGACCACCAGCCCTCCGAGCAGGTCCTCGCGGCGCTGAGCCGGGCGCTGCTGCTGGACGCCGCCGCCGGCGACTACCTGCACCGCCTCGCGCACCCCTTCCGCCGCCGCGCCGTCGTGCCCGGGCAGCGGCGGGCCCCCGGCGGCGAGCTGGAGGCGGTGGTGCGGACCGTGCGCGGGACGCCCGCGATCGTCACCGACCCCACCAAGGAGATCGTCGCCGGCAACGACCTGGCGCTGGCGATGGCGGCGGGCCGGCTGGACCCCGGCCGCAACGTCGTCCTCGACGTCTTCGACCCGCGGGTCAAGGCCGGCCTGCCGGGCTGGGAGGCGCTGGCCCGGCGGATGGTCGCGGCGCTGCGGCTGACCGCGGACCCGCACGACACTCGCCTGCAGGAGGTCGTCGGCCGGCTGTCGGTGCGCGACGAGGACTTCCGCCGCTGGTGGGTCGCGCACGAGGTGGTCTGCGCGACGTCGGGGACCGTGCCGATGGCGGTCGACGAGGTCGGCGTCGTGCTCATGCACTGGCGCGACCTCAACGTCCCCGACTGGGAGGGGCACGTGCTCACCGTCTTCACCCCCGCCGACGAGCGGGCCGAGCAGGCCCTCGACGTGGTCAGCGCGCGGGCGGCCTCGCGTCGCGCCGCGGCGGGCAGGGGCCGGGCGGTGTCGCGGGCCTGACCCTGGCAGGGACAGGACCGGCACTGCCGCAGCGGTTTACGTTTCCCGCAGCCGAGAACGCGCAGGACCGCGCGCCGGCGACACCGAGGTTCGAGCCCCGGTTCGACACCCGGTTCGACCCTCGGTTCGACACCGCACCCGCCACGGACCACCAGGAGCCCCCGTGCCCACTCCCACCGTCGTCCTCGTCCACGGCGCGTTCGCCGACGCCGCCAGCTGGGCGCCCGTGACCGCCGAGCTGCTGCGCCGCGGCTTCGCCGTCCGCGTGCCCCCCGTCGCCAACCGCAGCCTGTCCGCCGACGCCGCCTACGTCCGCTCCTTCGTCGAGCAGCTCGAGGGACCGGTGCTGCTGGCCGGGCACTCCTACGGCGGCGCCGTCATCACCGTCGCCGGCGTCGCCGAGAACGTCGTCGGCCTGGTGTACGTCTCCGGCTACGCGCTGACCGAGGGGGAGAGCCTGGGGCAGCTGCAGGGCGGTTTCCCCGACTCCGACCTGGCCGCGAACCTCGTCTACGCGCCCTACCCGGTCGAGGGCGGCGAGCCGGGCACCGACGTCTCGGTCGCCGTCGACGCCTTCCCGGCCGTCTTCGCGGCCGGGGTCCCCGAGGAGACCGCGAGGGTGCTCGCGGTCTCCCAGCGCCCCCTGTCGGCCTTCGCCTTCGGCGAGCCGGCCTCGGCGGCGGCGTGGCGGACCAAGCCGTCGTGGGGGATCGTCTCCAGCGCCGACCGCACCATCGACCCCGAGGTCGAGCGCTTCGGCTACACCCGCGCCCAGGTGCGCAAGATCGTCGAGGTCGACGCTCCGCATCTGGTGATGCAGACCCACCCGGCCGACGTCGCCGACGTCATCGCCGGCGCGGCCGCCGAGGTCTCCTGAGCGCTCCCCCTCCCGCGGGGCGGCGGCTGCCGCGGACGCGGCGGACCCCCCGCGCGCGCCGCCCCGCACCGCCGCCGGTGCGCTGACGCCGCCGCCCCGGCGGGGCCGCCGGGTGCACTACTTTCGCCACGGAGCGGGAGGTGCGCGTGGGGGCAGGGGGTCCGGTGGAGCTGGTCGGTCGGGCCGGCACGTGGCGCGAGCTGCTGGCCGCGGTGACCGGCAGCGGCCCCGGGCGGCGCGCCACGCTGCTGGTCGGCGAGGCCGGCATCGGCAAGAGCACCCTGCTGGAGGCCGTGGGCGAGCACGGGCGCCGGCAGGGGTGGCGGGTGCTGCGCACCGCCGGGGCCCGCTCCGGGCGGTTGTCGACGTTCACCAACCTGCGCGAGCTGCTCGCGGGGCTGGCGCTGCCGGACCTGCCGCAGCAGCAGCTGGAGGCGCTGCGCCGGGTGCTGGACCCCTCGCTCGACGCGCTCGGGGCCCCGGCAGCGGTGCGCCTGGCCGTGCGCTCGGTGCTCGAGGCGGCGGCCGAGGAGGCGCCGCTGCTGCTGCTCGTCGACGACGTGGACCGCGTCGACGAGAGCAGCTACGACGTCCTGCTGCCGGTGCTCAGCCGGCTGCCCGAGGGGCGGGTGGGCGTGCTGGTCGCCTGCCGCGAGGAGCTGGTGCCCCGCGAGCTCGGCCCGGTCACCGACCAGGTGCGGGTGCAGCCCCTGGACGGCTCCAGCGCCGCCGCGCTGCTCGACGCGAGCGGGCACCGCGTCGGCGGCCGGGTGCGCCAGGCGGTGCTGCGCGCCGCGGCCGGCAACCCGCTGGCGCTGGTGGAGCTCGCGCGCAGCGCCGCCTCCGGCGCGCTGCCCGAGGAGGTCGCGCTCACCGGGGCGCTGCCGGTGCCGCGGGCCCTGGCCGCCGTCTTCGCCCGCGACCTGGAGGGCCTGCCGGCTCCCACCCGCTGGGCGCTGCTGCTGGCCGCCTGCGGCGAGGGCGACCTCGACGTGCTGCGCCGCGCCGCGCCGCAGCTGCCGCTGAGCGCGTGGGAGCCGGCCGAGCGGCGCGGCCTGGTCGGCCTCGACGGCGGCCGGGTGCTCTTCCGCCACCCGCTGGTGGAGTCGCACGCCTACTTCGCCGCACCCGCCGCCGAGCGCGCCCGGGCGCACCGCGCCCTCGCCGTCGCCCTGGCCGCGCGCGCCGACCGCGCCGCCCTGCACCTGGCGGCGGCCACCTGCACGAGGTGCCCGGCCAGCGCCTCGTCGGGGGCGTCGGCGGTGGCCGCGGCCGTCGCCTCCCTGGGCCTGCCCGCCTTCCAGCTCGGCGACCCCGCGGTGCAGCGCGCCGTCGCGCGGGAGCTGCCGCGGGCGCTGGAGCGCTGCGGACCCGCTCTGGCCGAGGCCCCCTCCTTCCTGTTCACCGCGGCCGTCTGCGCTCCCGACGCGCAGGTGCGCGAGCGGGTGCTGGCGGTGGCGACCGCCCAGCGGGCCACCGGGCGCAGCGGGGGAGCGGCCCAGCTGGGGGCCGCGGCCTCCGTGCTCGACGAGCCGGTGCTGGCCGCGGACCTGCTGCGCGAGCCCGTGGACGCCGTCGTCGGCGGGCGGGCGCCGGCGGTGTACCTGAGCGCTCCCGGCGCGCTGGTGTGGGTGCTGCTGGACCTCGGGCGCTGGCGGCAGGCCTCGGCGGTGACCGTGGCCAACCTGGAGGCGACCACCGTCAACGACGTCCCCGGGCTGCGCGCGGGTGCGTGCGGGCAGCTGGCGGTGCTGGAGCTGCTGCGCGGGCACCGCGAGCGGGCCGCCGCGGCCACCGAGCGCCTGCGCGCGGAGGTGCCGCTGCCCCCGGTGCTGCAGCTGCGCCTGACGTGGGCGCGGGCGCTCGCGGCGGCGGCGGAGGGCCGCCACGAGGAGGTCGCCGAGCTGCTGGAGGCGGCGCTGGCCGCGCCGGCGGGGGTTCCGCAGCCCCACGGCCTGCTCGTGCTGCCCGAGCTGGTGGCCGCGGCCCGGCGCACCGGGCGGCTGGAGCGGGCCCGCCGGCTGGTCGCCGCCGCGCAGGCGCCCCGGGCGGACGGGTGGCTGACCGCCCGCCAGCGGCTGCGCGTGCGGGCCGCCGACGCGCTGCTGCTGGCGGGCCCGGCGGCGGCCGCGGCGCTGCAGCCGGTCGTCGACGACCCCCTCGCCGACACCTGGCCGCTGGAGCAGGCGGTGCTGCAGGTGGAGCTGGCCGAGCTGCACCTCGGCGAGCGCCGCACGGGCGAGGCCCGGGAGGCGGCCGCCGCGGCCCTGGACACCTTCGAGCGCCTGGGCGCCGAGGGCTGGCAGCGGCGCGCGCGGCAGCTGCTGCGCGCCACCGGCGTGCAGGTGCGGCCCGCCGCGGCCGACGCGCTGTCCGCGCTGACGCCCCAGCAGGAGCAGGTCGTGCGCCTGGCCGCCGAGGGCCTGTCGAACCGGGACATCGGGGAGCGGCTGTACCTGTCACCGCGCACCGTCGGCTCCCACCTGTACCGCTCCTTCCCCAAGCTCGGGGTCGGCAACCGCGCCCAGCTCGCCGCCCTGCTGACCGGGAGCGCCGGTGGGCACCGGGCCGGAGGAGCCGGTGCCCGCTGAGCGCGCTGAGCACCCGCGCCCGTGCTGACCGACGGGGGACCGCGGCCGCTGCGCGGGCGGGGGGAGCAGCTGCGCGCGGTGGCGCGGGGGCTGGCCGCCCCCGGCGCCGTGCTCGTGCTCGGCGGCCGGGGCAGCGGCCGCTCCGCCCTGCTGGCAGCGGTGCTGCGCGAGCGCGCGGAGCGCGGCGACGTCCTGCTGCACGCGGTGGCGACCCGCCGCGTGCAGCAGGAC
>NZ_JAAALL010000170.1 GCF_009906315.1 Kineococcus vitellinus
CTTCTGGCCGGGCCGGCGTCCGTACCTCTTCGACGGCTGGTGTCGGCGCGTCAGGAGCGCCGACACCAGCCGTCGAAGAGGTACGGACGCCGGCCCGGCCAGAAGGGGTCGAGGACGACCAGCCGGCGTGGGAGCACGTGCCGATGGTGCCGCCGGGGGGAAGGCCGAGGCAACTCCTCCGCGCCCTCGTCCACAGGGTGGACAGCCGCGCCTGCTTGTGGAGACCACCAGATCGACCCGGAGTGTTGTCCCGATCACAGGGCGAAACCGCTCCTCGTCTGGCAGGCTGACCGAGCAACTCTGTGCGATGAGTCGCTTACTTTCAGCTTCCCTTGCGGTCCTTCCCACCCCACTAGCCAGTCATGGAGCGTCGATGGACGACCAGCGCACTCCCGCCGACGGCACCGCCCAGGTGGCCGACGACACCATCCAGGTCATCCGCTGGGACGCCCCCGCGTGGGCGTCGCATGGGCTGGAGGTCGAGGGCGGCTGGCTGCACGCGCACGAGGCCGCCACCGTCCCCCTCGAGGGCGACGAGGGCGCCGAGCGCCCCTGCCCCGTGCGCCTGGAGTGCACCGACCTCGCCTACGCCGAGCGGGGCGAGACCGTGCTGCGCCGCTTCGGCCCGCGGGTCTTCATCGGCGACAGCGCCCAGCTGTCGCTGCCGGAGGCGCGGCGGCTGGTGAGCGCCCTCACCGAGCTGATCGACCGGGCCGAGGGCCACGCCTGACCCGGCACCCGACGCCGCACCCGACGCCGCACCCGACGCCGCACCCGACGCCGCACCTATCGCCGCACGCGTCGCCGCGGCCCGCTAGCTTGCGCCCATGACCGCCGCGCGCACGGGACGGGCCGTCCGGGTCCCCGCCCCCGGATCCCTCGAACTCATCGACGTCGACGTCGCCGACCCCGGGCCGGGCGAGGCGCTCGTCAGGATCGCCTGGTGCGGCATCTGCGGCTCCGACCGCGAGGTCTTCGCCGGCACCCGCCCCGCGGAGTTCGTCCGCTACCCCGTCGTCCCCGGCCACGAGTGGTCCGGGACCGTCGAGGCCGTCGGCGACGGCGTGCCCGCCGGGATCGTCGGCCGCGGCGTCGTCGGCCAGGGCATCCGCACCGCCGAGGGCACCCCCTCCTCGGTGGTGGGCGACCCCGAGGGCTGGCCGCAGGAGTACGAGGAGACCGGCTTCACCCTGCCCGGCGGCTGGGCCACCTGGCTGACGCTGCCGGCGCGCTACCTGCACCTGCTGCCCGAGGGCGCCGACCTGCGCGCCGCCGCGGGCATCGAGCCCGCGGCCTGCGTGGCCGAGGCCGTCCTGCTCGCCGACGTCACCGTCGGCTCGAAGGTCGCCGTCATCGGCGCCGGCACGCTGGGCCTGCTCGCCGTGCAGCTGCTGCGCGGCGCCGGCTGCGAGGTCACCGTCGTGCACCGCGACGACTCCCGCCGCGAGCTGGCCGCCACCTGCGGCGCCGCGCACTACACCTCCGACCCGGGCTCGGTGGAGGGCCGCTTCGACGCGGTCGTCGAGGCCGCGGGCGCACCGGGCGTGGCCCGCAGCGCGGTCCGGCTGGCCCGCCGCGGCGGGCGCGCGGTGCTCACCGGCATCCCCGCCTCCGACGCCGACGACCTGTCCAGCCTGGAGCTCGTCTCGCGCAACGTCCACGTCATGACCGTCTTCGGCGCCCCCACCCGCGCCTGGGCGTACGCGGTGCGCGCCTTCGCCGCGGGCGTGCTGGACCCGACGCCGCTCATCACCCACGAGTTCGACATCGCGCGCGCCGGCGAGGCCCTCGACGTCCTCGCCGCCCGCTCCGGCGCCCTCAAGGTGCTGCTGCACCCCTGAGCGGACCGCGCACCGGCACGCACGGGTTCCGCCGAACCGCTTGCGCCGGCGGGGCCCGTCCCCTTCGCTGGGCACGCCGGCGCGAGCGCGCCGGGCGGGTGCGCTGGACCGGGCGGGTGGTCGGACGCGGCTGTCCGGGTGCCGCTCGGCCGCACCGCTCAACGCGCGGCGGTGCCGCGCCGACGTCCGCGAGGTGATCACCGTGGAGCGCAGGGGGCGGCGGGGCCGTGGCGGCCTGCAGCAGCGCCTCGTCGCGCTCGTGCTGGTGCCGGCCACGGGCGTCGCCCTCCTCGTCGGCGTCGCCGTGCAGGAGCGCAGCCGGGAGGTGGCGGCGGTGCGCACCGCCGTGGCGGAGGTGCGGGCCGCCGTCGCCCTGGACGCCGTGCGGGTGGGCCTGGCCCAGGAGGTCGCGCCCGCCCTGGTCACCGGCCTGGTGAGCGATCCCGGGCAGGCCCGCGCCCTCGGGGTCGACCCCGCCGTGCTGGCGGCCCTGCGGGGCAGCGAGGCGACCGGCCGCCTGGAGACCGCCCGCGCCCAGGTCGACGCCGCCGTGCAGCGGGCCCGCGGCACCGCCGCCCGCGCCGACGCCGAGCAGGTCGCGCAGGCGCTGGCGCGGCTGCGCGGCACCCGCCGCGGCGACCGGCCCCTGGACTCGGTGTTCACCGAGTACCAGGCGCTGGGGCGCCAGCTGGGGATCCGCACCGCCGCGCACCTGCGCACCGCCCGCACCCAGGGGCTGGACGGCGGGACCACCGACGCCGTCGGCGACGTGCTGCGCGTCTCGCGCGCGGGCACCCTCGCCGGTGCCGAGACGCCCCTGCTGCTGGCCTCGCTGCTGGGCACGGGAGCGAGCGGCGACGCGGTCCACGCCCGCTTCGTGGAGGTCTGGGGCGGCTACCGGGAGGCCGCCGCCGAGGTGGTCGACACCTGCGCGCCGGAGGTCGTCACCGCCTGGACGACCGCCACCGGCAGCGGCGTGCGCACCGTGGACGCCACCGCGGCGGCCGCCGCCACCGCCGGCCAGGAGCCGCCGCCGAGCCGGCTGCCGGTGCTGCTGGCCGCCAACGCCCGCCGCGACGCCGGCATCGAGCGCGCCGTGCAGGTCGCCGCCGACCGCGCGGTGCGCGCGGCCACCGCGCACGCCGCGGACGTGGACCGGCAGCTGCGCTCCGTGCTGCTGCTGGCCGCCGCGCTGCTGGTCGCGACCCTCGTGGCCACCGTGGTCGTGCGCGCCTCCCTGACGCGGCCGCTGGCCCGGCTGGCCGCGCAGGCGCGCGCCGTGGGCGCCGGCGAGCTCGTCGACGTGGAGGAGTCCGGCCCCGCCGAGGTGCGCACCGTGGCGCGCGGGCTGGCCGCCGCCGTGCACGGGCTGCGCCGCCTGCGCGACCAGGCCCAGGCCGTCGCCGCCGGCGACCTCGACTCCGAGGCGGCGCGCCGCTCCCTGGAGGGGCCGCTGGGCGCTGTCGTCCACGCCTCGATGACGCAGCTCGTGGGGGCCGTGCAGGACCGCGAGCGGTTGCGGGCGGACCTGGCCCACCAGGCGGCGCACGACGCGCTCACCGGCCTGCCCAACCGCGCGCGGGCGCAGGCGCTGCTGGAGGCCGCGCTGGGCGGCGCCGAGCGCTCCGGGCACCGGGTGGGGCTGCTCTTCGTCGACCTGGACCGCTTCAAGCAGGTCAACGACTCCCTGGGGCACGCCGCGGGCGACGAGCTGCTGCAGGTGGTGGCCGCGCGCATGGGTGCGGTCGTCGAGGAGGGCGACGTGGTGTGCCGCTTCGGCGGCGACGAGTTCGTCGTCCTGGTCCCGCGCGTCGCGGTGGCGCCGGGCACCTCGCCGGAGGCGGTGGGCGGGGCGCTGGAGGCGCTGCGCGAGCGGGGCCGGCGGCTCGCGGAGGCGGTCTGCGCGCCGGTGGAGCTGCGCGGGCGCCCGGTGCGCGCCGGCGCCAGCGTCGGGGTGGCGCTGAGCACCCCCGGCAGCGCGCCCGAGCAGCTGCTGCAGGAGGCCGACGCGGCCACCTACCGGGCCAAGGCCGCCGGCCGCGGGGTCGTGCAGGTCTTCGACGACGCGTTGCGCGCGGAGCTGGCGGCGCGCGCCGAGGTGGAGGCCGCGCTGCGCCACGCCCTCGACGCCGGGGAGCTGGTGCTGCACTACCAGCCCGTGCTCGACCTGCGCAGCGGCCGCACCGAGGGCGTGGAGGCGCTCGTGCGCTGGCAGCGGCCCGGGCACGGCCTGGTGCCGCCGGACGCCTTCGTGCCGATCGCCGAGGCGTCCTCGCTGATCTGCGACCTGGGCCGCTGGGCGCTGGCCGAGGCGTGCGCGCAGCTGGCGCGCTGGGACGCCGAGGGCGGGGAGCGCGCCGGCCTGGGCGTGGCCGTCAACGTCTCCGGGCGCCACCTGGCGCGCGCGCACCTGCTGGAGGACGTCGCCGCGGCCCTGGCCGCCGGCGGCACCGCCCCGCAGCGCCTCACCGTGGAGGTCACCGAGACGGTGCTCGTCGACGAGCCGCTGGCCCTGGAGCAGCTGCGCGCCCTGCGCGCCCTGGGCGTGCGCGTGGCCATCGACGACTTCGGCACCGGCTACACCTCCATCGGCCAGCTCTCGCGCCTGCCCGTGGACGTCCTCAAGATCGACCGCAGCTTCGTGGCCTCCCCCGACACCGCGCACGCCGACCTCGTGCGCCTGCTCGTCAGCGCCGCCCACAGCTCCCGCCTGGGCGTGGTCGCCGAGGGGGTGGAGCAGGACGGCCAGCTCGCCGGCCTGCTGGCCGCCTCCTGCGACGCCGCGCAGGGCTACCTCTTCGCCCGCCCCGCCCCCGCCGGCGAGCTCGCCGGCCTCGCCGTCGTCACCGGCGCTCCCGCCGGCGCTGCACGAGGCTGACCAGGGCGGAGGCGGCCACGCCCAGCGCGACGGCGGCGGCGACCCCCGCCCACGGGCGGTCGCTGAGGCTGCGCCCGGCCAGCCCGAGCGCGCCGTAGGCCAGCGCCCAGCAGGTCACCGGGACGGCGTTCGCCACGGCGAAGCGCGGCAGGGGGTAGTCCGTCGTGGCGGCGGCCGCCATCACCGGCACCCGCGCGCCCGGCAGCAGCCGCGAGGTCGTCAGCGTGCCGACGTCGTGGCGGGCCAGCCGGCGCGCCAGCTGCTCCAGGTGCGCGGAGTCCCCGGCCCGCCGGTGCAGCGCCCGCCCCGCCCGGGTGTGCGCACCGCGCAGCAGCAGCGCGTACAGCAGCAGGTCCCCCGCGTAGGCGGCCGCCGCGCCGACGAGGACGACCTCGCCCGTGGACAGCCAGGAGCGGTGGTGGGCGAGCGCCGCCATGGCGCTGACGGCCGCGCCCGTGGGCACGAGCGGCAGCACGGCCCCGACGACGACGGCGCCCAGCAGCACGGCCAGCGCCACGAGCCAGTCGTCGGCGTGGGCGGTGGGGTCGAGCAGGTGCGCCACGGGCGGCATCCTCGCGCACCGGCTGCGCACCGCACCCGCCCCGGACCGGCCCCGGACGCGACGGAGGGGGCGCCCGTCGTGGGCGCCCCCTCCGGGACGAGCCGCCTCGGGGAATCGAACCCCGGACCTACGCATTACGAGTGCGTCGCTCTGGCCGACTGAGCTAAGGCGGCGTCTCGCGCCCTCGCGGGCACGGTCAGTGAGCTTACAGGACGGTGCGGCCTCCTCTCACCTCGACGGCTCCCCCTCGCCCCGGCCGGGGTCTGGCCAGGGGCGCCCACGGGCGGCTAGCGTCGGGGTGCGCCCCACGGGCCCCGACTCCAGGGAGGTTCCTGCTGGACCCCGTCCGGGGGCGCGCGCAGACGGCTCCTCCTCCGGACCCCCGTGACCGGATGCCGAAGACACCGAGGAGACCCGTCGTGCCCGCTTCCTTCAACCACACGATCATCGCCGCCCGCGACCGCGAGGAGTCGGCGACCTTCCTGCGCGAGCTCATCGAGCTCGCCGACGCCCCGTCCTGGGGGCTGTTCACCAACCTGCTGATGCCCGACGGCGTGCTGCTGCAGTTCGCCGAACCGCCCGTGGAGCTCCTGCAGCCCCAGCACTACGCCTTCCTCGTCGACGAGGAGCTGTTCGACCGGGCGTACGCGCGGCTGGTGGCCGCCGGCCGCGAGCACTGGGCCGATCCGCAGCGCACCCGGCCGGGCGAGACGAACACCGAGCACGGCGGGCGCGGGGTGTACTTCCTCGACCCCGCCGGGCACTACCTGGAGCTGACGACGAAGCCCTACGTCTGAGCGCGCTCCCGCGGCCACACCGCGCCGTCCGCCGCGCCGACCGCCGCGACGTCGGCGAGGAGGCGGACGACCAGGTCGGCGACGAGGTCGGGCGCCTCCAGCTGCGGCAGGTGGGCGGTCCCGGGCAGCGCGGCCCGCCGCGCCCCCGGGACCCGCTCCAGCAGCTCCTCGGTGCGCCGCAGCAGGTACGGGACGTCGAGGTCGCCGGTGGCCACGGTCACCGGGACCGCCAGCTCCCCCAGCCGCGACCAGGCGTCGACCTCGCCGGCGCCGGTGTCGGCGCCGCCGCCGCGCAGCGCCGCGCGGGCGCTGTCGCGGGCCAGCTCGCGCACGGCGCCGCCCACGCGCCCGGGGGAGGCGGGGCCGTCGAGCCACAGCTGCAGGCACGGCTCGAGCGCCTCCTCCACGTCGCCGCGGGCGAGGGCCTCGTCGGCGGCCGCGTCCAGGGCCAGGGTGCGCTCGTCGAGGTCGGCCGCCGCCGGCGCCGGGGCGCCGCTCACCGCGGGCGCCAGCAGCAGCAGGGCGGCCACCCGCTCCGGCAGCTCCAGGGCGGCGTCGAGCGCGAGGCCGCCGCCCATCGAGCTGCCGACGAGGACGACGGGCTCCCCGGCGGCCGCCCCCTGCACGTGGTCGAGGACGGCGCGCAGGTCCTGCAGGTGGGTGGGGTCGCCCTCGCCGGCGGGGGTGGACCCCCCGAAGCCGCGCCGGTCGTGGGCGAGGGTCGCCACGCCCGGCAGGCGGTCGGTGACGGCGCGCCAGCTGCGGCGGTCGCAGACGCCGGCGTGCAGCAGGACCACGAGGGGGCCGGGGCCGGGGCGGTGGTCGGCGACGAGCACCGCTCCGCCGACGTCGATCCTCAGGGGTTCGTCCACGCGGTCATCGTGGCGCGCCCGCACCCGCGCCGCACCGGGTTTCCCGGCGCACCCCGGGTGCGCGGGAGCCTCAGGTGCAGGTGGTGCCCTCCTCGGGCGGGGTGCCGGCCACGAGGTAGGTGTCGACGGCGGAGTCGATGCAGCCAGAGCCCATCGCGTAGGCGGTGTGCCCGTCGCCGTCGTAGGTGAGCAGGCGCCCCGAGCTCAGCTGCTCGGCCAGGCCCTGCGCCCACCGGTACGGCGTCGCCGGGTCGCGGGTGGTGCCGACGACGAGGACCGGTCCCGCGCCCTCGGCGCTCACCGGGGCGACCGCGCCGACCGGCGGGATCGGCCACTGCGTGCACGCCAGCGCGCCCCAGGCCAGGAACGGCCCGAACGTCGGGGAGTCGGCGGCGAACTCCGCCACCGAGCGCTGCACGTCCGCCAGCGGCTCGGCGTCGTCGCGGTCCAGGCAGTTCACCGCGTAGATCGCGGTCGTGGAGTTGTCGGCGTAGCGGCCGTCGGCGCCGCGGTGGGCGTAGGCGTCCGCGAACGCCAGCATCGCCGAGCCGTCCCCGGCGAGCGCGGCGCCCAGCGCGGCGGACAGCTGCGGCCACAGCTGCCGCGCGTACAGCGGGTAGGCCAGCGCCAGGTAGCCCAGGCCCTGCACGAGCGGGCGGTCGGTGCCGGTGGGCAGCGGGCGGGCGTCCAGGCCGTCCAGGAACGAGCGCACCTGCGCGACGCCGTCGTCGACGCTCCCGCGCAGCGGGCAGTCGTCCCCGGCCAGGCAGTCCTGCACGTAGGAGCGCAGCGCCAGCTCGAAGCCGGCGGCCTGCCCGGCGTTGACCTCCTCGCTGCTCAGCGCCGGGTCGATGACCCCGTCGAGCACGAAGCGCCCCACGCGCTGCGGGAAGGCGTCGGCGTACAGGGCCCCCAGGTAGGTGCCGTAGGACTTGCCGAGGTAGTTGAGCCTGTCGTCGCCCAGGGCCGCGCGCAGGACGTCGACGTCCCGGGCGACCGAGCGGGTGTCGACGTGGGCGGCCAGCTCGCCGGAGGCCGCGCAGCCGGCGCCGAGCGCGCCGGTCTGCTGCTGCAGCGCCTGCACCTCACCGCCGTCGTCGGGCGTGGGGTCGGTGGCCAGGAACGCGTCGACCTGCTCGTCGGGCAGGCAGCGCAGCGGGTCGGAGCCGCCCACCCCGCGCGGGTCGAAGCCGACGACGTCGAAGTGGTCGCGCAGCACCTGCGAGGTCACGCTGGTCGCGGCCCGCGCGTACTCCACGCCGGAGGCGCCGGGCCCGCCGGGGTTGAGCACCAGGGAGCCGAGCCGGTCCTCGCCGGTGGCCGCGGTGCGCAGGCGCACCACCGCCAGCGAGGCCGTCGCCGCGCCGGGCTCGGCGTAGTCGACGGGCACCTCCAGGCGGGCGCACTCGAAGCCGCCGGAGCAGTCGGCCCACTGCAGCCGCTGCCCGTAGTAGCGGGCCAGCTCGGGGTCCTGCGCGGGCTCGCCCGCGACGCTCGTGGCGCTGCCCACCGGTTCCGGTTCCGGCTCCCCGCCGAGGGCGGAGCAGCCGGGGGTCACCAGCACGGCGGCGACGGCACCGGCGACGGCGGTCAGGAGGGCGGGACGGCGGCGCATGGTGACGCCAGGTTACGCGGGAGCACCGTGCGCAGGGCTGCTTCAGCGCGCCGACGGCCGCCGGGGCGAGCGCAGCTGCAGGGCGAGGGCCTCCACGGCCAGCAGCGGGGCCACGTTCTGCGCCAGGCGCTCGCGGGCGAGCTGGACGGCGTCGGCGCGGCGCAGGACGTCCTCGGGGGTGGACTGCTCGGCCATCGCCCGCACGTCGGCGGTCATGTCGGAGTTCACCAGGTCCACCGGTGCCCCCAGCTGCACGACGAGGACGTCGCGCAGCAGCCCCAGCAGGTCCACGAGGGCGCGGTCCAGCACGTCGGTCTGGTGGCGGCGGGCGCGGCGCTTCTGGTCCTCCTCCAGCTGGCGCACCTGCCCGCGCACCGCGGGCGGCACGGTCGCGGAGCCGTCGGCGCCCAGCGCCCGCAGCAGCGCGGCCTTCTCGGCGGCGTCGCGCTCGCTGGTGGAGGCCCCCGCCTCCTCGGCGGCCACCTCGACCAGCTCGCCGGCCGCCACGACCGCGTCGCCGACCCCGCGCAGCCGCTGCGGCAGCCGCAGCACCTCGCGGCGGCGGATGCGCGCGCCTTCGTCGCGGGCCAGCCGGCGGGCGAGGCCGACGTGGCTCTGCGCCGCGCGCGCGGCGAAGGCCGCCATCACCGGGTCCACGCCGTCGCGGCGCACCAGCAGCTCGGCCACCGCGTCGGCGGGCGGCACCCGCAGCGGCACGTGCCGCGAGCGCGAGCGCAGGGTCGGCAGGACGTCGTCGACGCCGGGCGCGCACAGCACCCACACCGTCTGCGGCGGCGGCTCCTCGACGGTCTTGAGCAGCACGTTGCCCGAGGTGGGGTTCAGCCGGTCGGCGTCCTCGACGACGATCACCCGCCAGCGCGCCACCGAGGGGCGCCGCTGCGCGGTGGCGATGAGCGGCTCGACGTCCTCGCGGCGGATCTGCATGTGCTCGGTGCTGAAGACGGTGACGTCGCCGTGCGAGCCGGCCAGGCCCGTGCGGCAGCCCGGGCAGCGCCCGCAGCCGACCTCGGAGCCGTCCTCGCAGACCAGCGCGGCGGCGAAGGCGCGGGCGGCGTTGGAGCGCCCCGAGCCGGGCGGTCCGGTGAGCAGCCAGGCGTGGGTCATGCCGCCCGTGCCGCGGCGGGCGGCCAGCGCGGCCCGCGCGAGCACGGCGACGGCCGGCTCCTGGCCGACGACGTCGTCCCACACGCTCACCGGGCACCGGCCCGGGTGTGCGCCGCTGCGCCGGCAGCGGGGTCCTCGGCCGCGGCGGGCTCGGCGGCGGGCTGGGC
>NZ_JAAALL010000171.1 GCF_009906315.1 Kineococcus vitellinus
GTCCGGGGGGTCGAGGGGGTCGAGGGGGTCGCGCGGGTCCAGGGAGTCGAGGAGCTCCTCGGACTCCCGCGCCGACAGCGGTGGCAGCAGCAGGCGCGCAGCGGCCGCGGACTCGAGGACCTCGCTGCCGTGCTCCGTCGAGCGGGCGTCGCCGCCGGTGCGGGCGGTGGCCACCAGCAGCACCGGCGCCCCCTGCAACCGCCGCGCCACGAAACCCACCACCTCCGCGCTGGAGGCGTCCAGCCACGGGGCGTCCTCCACCACCAGCAGCAGCGGCCGCGCCGCCGCCGCCTCCTCCAGCAGGCCCAGCGCGGCCAGGCCGATCAGCAACCGGTCCGGCGCCGCACCCTCGTGCACCCCGAACGCCGTCAGCAGCGCCGCACCCTGGCGCGGCGGCAACGCCCCCACCAGCTCCAGCACCGGGTGCACCAGCTCGTGCAGGCCCGCGAACCCCGCCGGCGCACCACCCTGCGACCCCGCGCAGCGCAGCACCCGGAAACCCGCACCACCGGCCACCCGCGCCAGCGCGGCCACCAGCGTCGACTTGCCGATCCCGGCCTCACCCTCCACCACGGCCACCCGCCCGGTCCCGGAGGCAGCCACCACCTCCAGCAAGCCCCGCAGCTCGGCGAGTTCCCGCTCGCGCCCGATCACGCTGGTCCCCACTCCTCGCACGGGAGCCCGCCGGCCGTGATCACGACGAGGCCCTCCGAGACGCCGGTCGCACACCGCTCCCCGCCGCCGGTGTCCGGCGGGGCGGACGACACCGGGCACACCGTACGCCCGGTGCGGGGCCGGTGGACGCCGCGTCGCGGTGGGTGACCGGAGGCGCCGCTGCGGCGACGGTCAGCGCTGCTGACGGGGTTCAGTCACGTGACGGATGGAGGCGCCGCACGAGCACCACCAGTGTGGGCCCCGAGATCGAGCCGACCCAGGGGCTCGAGGACCGGCCGATGCCCGAGGAGAACCGGTGACCGTCGAAGAGCTGATGCACGCCAACCTGCTGGAGGTCTTCGCCGAGCGGGACCCGGAGCGGCGCCGGGCGGCCATCGAGCGCACCTACGTGCCCGAGGTCACCTTCGCCGACCCGGAGGAGACGGTGGTCGGCCGGCAGGCGCTCGACGAGAAGGCGCAGCGGCTGCTCGACGAGTCGCCGGGGTTCGTCTTCAGTCCCGGCGGGCCGGTGCAGGTGGTGCAGGACCTGGGCTACCTCGCCTGGCGGTTCGGCCCCGAGGGCGGGGAACCCGTGGTCCGCGGCGCGGACGTCGCCCTCGTCGAGGGGGGCCTCATCACGGCCGTCTACACGATGCTGCTGCCGGAGTGACGTCGCAGCGGGGCGAGGTCGGCGTCCTCGGGGCGAACGGGCAGCAGGGGTCCGCCGTGGTCCGGGCGCTGGCGGCGGCGGGGGTGCCGGTCCGCGCGCTGGTGCACCGCCCCGAGGCGGCCGCCGCCGTGCAGGGGCTGCCGGGTGTCCGTGCGGCGCACGCCGACACGGACGACCCGGGGGGCCTGCGCGAGGCCTTCGCCGGCCTGAGCGCCCTGTTCGCCGTGACCGTCTTCGCCGCCCGCGGCCCGGCTGGGGAGGTGGTGCAGGGACGGGCCGTCGTCGACGCGGCCGCCGCTGCGCGGGTCCCGCACCTCGTCTACAGCTCCGTCGGCGGCGCCGAGCGCCGCTCCGGCGTGCCCCACTTCGAGAGCAAGTGGGCCGTCGAGGAGCACCTGCGCGCCAGCGGCGTGCCGGCGGTGGTGGTGCGCCCGGTGTTCTTCATGGAGAACTTCGTGCAGTCGATGGCTCCCGTGCAGGAGGGCGAGGACCTGGTGCTGCGCGCACCGCTGCTCCCCCGCGTGCCCCTGCAGCTGATCTCGGCCGTGGACGTCGGCGCCGTCTGCGCCGCGCTGCTCCTGCGCCCGGGGCTGGCCGGTGCCGGAGCCGTCGAGGTCGCCGGTGACGAGCTGACCGCCGAGCAGGTCGCCGAGCACCTCGGCCGCCGGCGCGGGCTCCGCGGCCGCTTCGAGCCGACGCCCGTCGAGGCCGTGGACGACGACGACTTCCGGGCGATGTTCGGTTGGCTGGGTCACCCGCCCGCCTACCAGGGGGATCTGCTGCTCACTCGGCGGCTGCACCCGGGTGTCCGCGACTTCCCCGCCTTCCTGGCCTCGCAGCAGCAACCTCCCCCCACCCGGACGCACCTCGAGGAGCCCGCGTGAGCACCGTCCAGAACGACCCCGGCCTCGGCTCCGACCGCGAGGCGGTCCGGCGGCTCATCGACGCCTACGCCCACCACGCGGACCGGCGCGAGCCGGCCGAACAGGCGGCCGTCTTCACCGAGGACGGACGGGTGCTGCTGTTCGAGGGCGATCCCGCGAAGACCGAGCCGGTGCAGACGATCCACGGGCGCGAGGCGCTCGCCGCGACGTTCGCCGGGCTCATCGCGCAGTACGAGGCCACCACGTACTTCAACGGCCAGAGCGACGTCGACGTCACCGGCGACTCGGCCAGCGCCGAGACGTACTGCATGGCCCACCACCTGCTGCGGCAGGACGGGCAGCGCGTGCTGCTCACCATGGCCATCCGCTACCTGGACACCTTCGAGCGCACGGCGGAGGGGTGGCGCATCGCCGAGCGCCGCATCGTCTTCGACTGGACGGATCGGCGCCCCTCGCAGCCCTGACCCGCAGCGCTCCGGTGCGCATGCACGCAGCGTTCACGCGGACGTCGTGCAGCGGCACCCGGGCGGTCGCGCTGCGGGAGCAACGTCCTCCTCGTCCGGTGCGCGCACGCAGCCACCGCCCCCGCTGCCCCCTCGACGAGGAGCTCCCGTGAGCACGTCCGAACCCGTCCGTCCCTGCGCCGCCGGCGCCCGCCGCCGCACCGTGCTGGGCGGCGCCGTCGGCGCCGGCCTGGTCACCGCCACCGCCTTGCCCGCCGCCGCGCAGACCACGCCCGGCCCGGGCGTGCAGGCGAAGTCGGCGGCCGTGCGCCTGGGGGACCCCTTCACCCTCGGCGTGGCCTCGGGCGAGCCCACCGCCGACGGCGTCGTGCTGTGGACGCGGCTGGCGCCCTCCCCGTACGCCGCCGACGGGCGCGGCGGCATGCCCGAGCGCGACGTCCCCGTCGAGTGGGAACTGGCCGAGGACGAGGGTTTCCGGCGCACCGTGCGCAGCGGCCGCGCCACCGCGGTCTCGCAGCTGGGGCACAGCGTGCACGTGGAGCTGGACGGCCTGCCCGCCGGGCGGGAGTTCTTCTACCGCTTCCGCGTGGCCGGGACCGGTGGGGCGATCTCCCCGGTCGGCATGACCCGCACCGCCCCGGCCGCCACGTCATGGGGCACGCCGCTGACGATGGCCTTCGCCTCCTGCGCGCAGTACGAGCACGGCTGGTTCACCGCCTACCGCCGGCTGGCCGAGGAGCAGCCCGACGTCGTCCTCTTCCTGGGCGACTACGTCTACGAGTACCAGGCCGACGACTACGTCTCCCCCTCCGGCGACAACGTGCGCGACCACATGGGCCCGGAGACGCGGACGCTGGGCGACTACCGCCTGCGCCACGCGCAGTACAAGGCCGACCCGGACCTGCAGGCCGCGCACGCGGTCGCCCCGTGGATCGTCACGTGGGACGACCACGAGGTGGAGAACAACTACGCCGGCCTGATCGCCGAGGCGCAGGAGCCCTACCCGACGCCGGAGGAGTTCACCGCCCGGCGGGCCGCCGCCTACCAGGCGTACTACGAGAACATGCCGCTGCGCGCGGGCGCACGTCCCACCGGCGCCGACATGCAGCTCTTCCGCCGCCTGGACTGGGGCCGGCTGGCCTCCTTCCACGTCCTGGACACCCGCCAGCACCGCGACGACCAGCCCGGCGGGGACGTCTTCCCCACGACCGGGCCCGAGCGCGACGACCCGCAGCGCTCGATCCTGGGCGAGCAGCAGCAGGAGTGGCTGCTGGAGGGCCTGACCTCCTCGGCGGCCACCTGGGACGTCATCGGCCAGCAGGTGGTGTTCCACGAGCACGACTACGTGCCCGGCGTCGACCGGGGTTTCAACCCCGACTCCTGGGACGGCTACACCGCCGACCGCCAGCGGCTGCTGGACGCCTTCGCCGAGCGCGGGGTGGAGAACCCCGTCGTGCTGACCGGTGACGTGCACAAGCACTACGCCGCCGACCTGGCCCGCGTCGCCGCCGACCCGAACTCCGCGCCCGTGGGGGTGGAACTGGTCTGCACGTCCATCACCTCCGGCGGGGACGGCGGCGACGCCTACGAGACGCGCGACAGCGAACTGGCCGACAACCCCGACCTCAAGCTGGCCAACGACCAGCGCGGCTACGTCGTGGCGCGCCTGGACCGCCGCGAGCTGCGGGCGGACTTCCGGGTGCTCGAGCGGGTCTCCCAGCCCGGTTCGCCCGTCAGCACCCGGGCCACCTTCGTCACCGAAGCCGGCAGGCCGGGACTGCAGCAGGCCTGAGCGGCGGCGCGGCGCCGGTCAGCCGCCGAAGGCGGCCACGACCTGCGCCGCGCTGCCCCGGTAGGACGCGAAGGTGTAGTCCAGCGCGTCCAGCGAGCGCTGCCCGGCGGCCTCGTCCACCACCCCGCAGGCGTCCTCGACGACCACCGGCAGGAACCCCAGGTCCGCCGCGTGCCGGGCCGTCGGCTCGATGCCGATCTCCAGCACCGCGCCGACGAGCACCAGCGTGCCGACGCCCCGGTCGCGCAGCACCGCCTCCAGCGGGGTGCCCACGAACGCGGACATGCCCAGCTTGTCGAAGACCGGTTCGCCGCCCACGGGTGCCAGTTCCGGCACCAGCTGCGTGTGCGCGTCCTGCGGGCCGAAGACGGCGCGCACCTCGTCGGCGCGCTGCACGCGCTGCCAGGCCATCGCGGTGCGCAGGCCCGCCACCCCCAGGTGCGAGGGCGGCAGGGACACGTGCCGCACGTAGAGGACGGGGACGTGCGCGGCGCGGGCGGCGGTCAGGACCGCGCCGATGCGCCCGGTCACCGCCCCGCCGTCGCGGACGTGGGCCAGGATGCCGACCTGGGCGTCGTAGACGAGCACCGCGCTCACCCCTGGGCGGCACATCTCGGCGAGGTCCTCGGGCACCGCCACCCCGTGCGCGTGCTGCACGGCACCGAGCATGTCAGCCGGACCGCCGCCGCGGCCAGCCCCCCGGGGCGAGGGGGCCGCTGCGCACCCGGCGCCCCGGCCGGCGCCCTCAGCGGCGCCCTCAGCCGGCGCGGTCCAGGCGGCGTTCGCCCCGCCGGCTCCACGCCTGCTCGCGCTGCTCCTCGGTCAGCCCGCCCCACACCCCGTAGTTCTCGCGGTGCGCCAGCACGTGCTCGCGGCACTGGCGCAGCACGGGGCACTCGGCGCAGATCGCCAGCGCCGCCGCGTCGCGGCGGTGCCGGGCGGCTCCCCGCTCCAGCTCCGGGTGGAAGAACAGCTCCGGATCGGCCTGGCGGCAGGCACCCCGCACCTGCCAGCCCCAGACCTGGACGCTCGGACTCAATCCCTGCGCGGTGTGGGTCACGACTTCCCCCGATCGATGGCGTCCTGTGGTCCCCTCTTCCCCACCCTGACGCATCCCTAAACACTGCGCAATCACTTGACTACGTTGCGTGAACATGCTGACGACGCCCGGCGCCTGCTTCGCGCAGGGCGACCCGTGCGTCAGCTCGTGGCGGAGGCCGTCAGGGCGTCGCGCACCACGGGGTAGAGGTCTCCCCAGCACTGGGCGATCTTGCCGTCGGCGACGCGGTACATCACCAGCTCCTGGGTGCTGATCGTGCGGCCCGTGGGGGCGATGCCGCTGAAGGACCCGGTGTGCGTCCCCCGGCCGGTGAGCCGGACGGCGATCGTGTCCCCCTCGATCACCAGGTGCTGCGGCTCCCACCGGTAGTCGGGGAAGGCGATGCACACGGCCTCGACCCCCTCGACGTAGGCGGCCAGCCCGTCGACGGGCCCGGAGCCGCTCACCTGCTCGGAGACGAACTCCCCGAGGTCCTCGAAGCGGTGCTCGTTGCAGCAGGCCAGGTAGCGCTCGTAGAGGGCGAGCACGTCAGCGCGATCGGGTTCCACGCCAGCATGATCACACGGCACCGCGCCGACGCACCTCGGGGACGCGACGACACCGACGCGACGGCGGGCCTCAGACGGCTCCGCGCGCCCACGCGTCGACCCACTCGTCCAGCGCTCCGCCGGCCAGGGCGTCGCGCAGGTCCAGCAGTGCGTCCAGCCGGTCGGTGCCGAGCCCGGCCAGGGCGACGATCGTCGCCGCCCTGACCGCCTCGTCGTCCAGGTCCTCGCGGGTGAGCCGGTGCAGCTGCGGCAGCCGGGCGCTGGTGGGCCGGTGCCCGCGCCAGCGCTCGACGCGCTCCCACAGCCGCTGGGGGGCAGGGGCGGTCATGCGTACCTCGCTCGTCGTGATCGTCGTGCTCGTCGGTGTCGCGGGGCGCGCTCCGCCCGGAGAGCCGCTGGGCCCGGCCGCCGGACCGCCCCGCCCCTCCTGCAACACCGCGAGCACCCCTCCCGCGACCCCCGGGAGGTGTCGCGTGCGTCACGTCCGGCCCCCCCGGCCGGCGCTCCCCCGGCCGCGGAGCCCGCTCAGGAGGTCCGCGCGGCGGCTCCGGCCTGCGCACCGGAGCGCGTGCCGTCCTCGCGCGGCATGCACGCGACGGCGGCCAGCAGGAGCACCGAGACGGCGGCGGTGGCGATGAAGACGTGGTGCACCGCCCGCGTCAGGGCGTCGGGGTCGATGCCGGCGCCCTCCAGCGCGGCGGCGCCCAGGGTGGCGTTGACGACCGCGCCGAACGCGGCGACGCCCACCGCGCTGCCCAGGGAGCGGAAGAACATGTTGGTCGCGGTCACCACGCCGCGCTGCTGCCAGCCGACGGCGGCCTGCGCCGCGATGAGCGTCGGGGCGGCCGTCAGCCCCATGCCCAGGCCGATCGCGAAGCAGGTCGCCCCCACCTGCACGACGCTGGAGGAGCGGTCCAGCAGCAGCAGCGTCGCGCTGGCGGCCACCACGACCAGCGAGCCGAGCAGGGCGGTGGCCCGGATCCCGATGCGCAGGTACAGCCGCCCGGCCTGCGAGGCCGAGATCGGCCAGCCGAGGGTCAGCGCGGCCAGCGCGAAGCCGGCGACCAGCGGGCCGGTGCCCAGGGCCTCCTGCACGTAGGTCGGCACGTAGGAGGTCAAACCCAGCAGCACCGCCCCCACGAACGCCGACACCAGGCTGGTGGTGACGATGAGGCGGTGGCGCAGCAGCGCGAGCGGGACGACGGGGTCGGCCGCCCGCCGCTCCACCGCCGCGAACACCACCAGCAGCAGCGCCCCGCCCGCCAGGACCGCGACGCTCTGCGGCGAGGTCCAGGCCCAGGCCTGCCCCCCCTCGAGCAGCCCGAGGACGAGCAGGGTCAGGGCGGTCGTGAGCACCGCGGCGCCGGCGTAGTCGATGCGCGGGCGGCTGCGCTGCACGTCCTCCTCGAAGCGGCGCCAGATCATGGCGCCGGCCAGCAGGCACAGCGGGACGTTGATGAAGAAGATCCAGCGCCAGCTGACGTACTCGGAGAACACCCCGCCCAGGGTGGGGCCGACCACGGAGCTGATCGCCCACACGCTGGCGATGTAGCCCTGCACCCTGGCGCGCTCGGCCAGCGAGTAGAGGTCGCCGATGATCGTCATGGACATCGGCTGCACCGCGCCGGCACCCACCCCCTGCAGGGCCCGGAAGGCGATGAGGGCGCCCATGTCCCACGCCACCCCGCACAGGATCGAGCCGACGAGGAAGAGGCCGATGCCGACGAGCATGACGGGCTTGCGGCCGAAGACGTCGGCGAGCTTGCCGTACACCGGGACGGTGACCGCCTGGGCCAGCAGGTAGATGGAGAACAACCACGGGAACTGGGCGAAACCGCCGATGCTGCGCACGATCGAGGGCACGGCGGTGGCGATGATCGTGGAGTCGATCGCCACCAGCGCCGTCGAGAGCATGACCGCGATGAGCACCGGCCCCCGCTCGGAGCGGAAACCCACACCCGTCGCCTGCGTCGCCATGCGTCGTCCCCCCGTGCGGCACCCCCGGCGCGGTGCCTCGCCCGTCCGCGGGCGCCCCGGCCGGACCACCCGCGCCCGATCCTCCCCGACGGTCCGGACCCGTCGGCGGTCGGGTGCCGCGGGCAACGGTGGCCGGCCCCGACCGGGGACCCTCGCGGTGCGGGACCGCCCCGGGCTCAGGGGGCGGAGGCGGCGACGGGGACGGCCAGGACGGCGGCCAGGGCGTTGAGCGCCTCGGGCACGACCGCGAAGTAGGCCCACACCCCGCGCTTGTCGCGGGTCAGCAAGCCGGCCTCGACCAGCACCTTCAGGTGGTGGGAGACGGTGGGCTGGCTCAGGCCCAGCGGTTCGACGAGGTCGCACACGCACGCCTCGCCGCCCTCGTGCGCGGCCACCAGGGACAGCAGGCGCAGCCGGGCGGGGTCGGCGACGGCCTTGAGCGTGCAGGCCAGGTCGGTCGCGGCCTCGGCGCTGAGCGGCCGGCGGGTGAGCGGGGCGCAGCAGGCGGCGCTCGCGCCCGAGCGGGGGGCGGAGACGACGGGCAGGGTCGAGGTGGCCACGGCCCCAGTGTGGCACTCGACATTCACCGGTGTCGATATTGACAGGCGTGAATGCACCTGCCAGTGTCGGTCATCGACCGACGTCGATGGGAGAGCCTGCCCGATGAGCGACCTGGTCGCCGAGAACCCCCGCCCCGCCGCACCTCGGGGCACCGGGACCCCGGTGCTGGCGCGCCTGTCGGTGCTGGACCGCTTCCTGCCGGTGTGGATCATCGCCGCGATGGCCCTGGGCCTGCTGCTGGGGCGCCTGGTCCCGGGCCTGGACGACGCGCTGAGCGCCGTCGAGGTCGGCTCGGTCAGCCTGCCCATCGCGGTCGGGCTGCTGCTGATGATGTACCCGGTGCTGGCCAAGGTCCGCTACTCCGAGACCGCCCGCACCGCAGCCGACCACAAGCTCGTGGTCAGCTCGCTGGTGCTGAACTGGCTGATCGGCCCGGCGCTGATGTTCGCGCTGGCCTGGCTGCTGCTGCCCGACCAGCCCGAGCACCGCACCGGCCTGGTCATCGTCGGCCTGGCGCGCTGCATCGCCATGGTGCTCGTCTGGAACGACCTGTCCTGCGGGGACCGCGAGGCCGCAGCCGTGCTGGTGGCGATCAACTCGGTCTTCCAGGTCCTCGCCTTCGCCGCCCTCGGCTGGTTCTACCTGCAGGTGCTGCCCGGCTGGCTGGGCCTGGAGACCACCAGCGCGGAGTTCTCCGTGGGCGCCATCGCCCTCAGCGTCCTCGTCTTCCTCGGCATCCCGCTGCTGGCCGGTCTCCTCACCCGCACCCTCGGCGAACGGGCCCGCGGCCGGGCCTGGTACGAGGAGCGGTTCCTGCCGAGGATCGGGCCCGTCGCCCTCCACGGGCTGCTGTTCACCGTCGTCGTGCTCTTCGCCCTGCAGGGCGACGCCATCACCAGCCAGCCGGGGGACGTGGCCCGGATCGCGCTGCCGCTGCTGGCCTACTTCGCGATCGTGTTCGCGGGCTCCTTCGCCCTGGGCAGGGCGATCGGCCTCAGCTACGCGAAGACCTCCACCCTGAGCTTCACCGCCACCGGCAACAACTTCGAGCTGGCCATCGCGGTGGCGATCGGCACCTTCGGCGTCACCTCCGGGCAGGCCCTGGCCGGGGTCGTCGGCCCGCTCATCGAGGTGCCCGTGCTCGTCGCGTTCGTCCACGTCGCCCTGTGGGCCGGGCGCCGCTTCTTCCCCGGCGACCCGACCGTGCCCGCCCGCGCCGGCCGTTGACCGCACCCGCC
>NZ_JAAALL010000172.1 GCF_009906315.1 Kineococcus vitellinus
GCCAAGACCGCGAAGCCCGCCGCCAAGACCGCCAAGGCCGCCGCCACCAAGCCCGCGGCGAAGACGGCCGCCAAGGCCGGCGGCAAGGGCGCGGACGGCGCCGAGGAGCCGCTGACCGAGGACCTCGCCGAGGAGATCAAGGACGAGGACCTGCTCGTCGGCGACGACGCGGCCGAGGAGAGCTCGGACGCCCCCGGCGCGAAGAAGACGACCGGCGGCTTCGTGCTGACCGACGACGACGACGACGCCCCGGCCCAGCAGGTCGCCACCGCCGGCGCCACCGCCGACCCGGTCAAGGACTACCTCAAGCAGATCGGCAAGGTCGCCCTCCTCAACGCCGAGCAGGAGGTCGAGCTCGCCAAGCGCATCGAGGCCGGCCTGTTCGCCGAGGAGAAGCTGCACTCCGGCGAGGACGTCGACCCGATCCTCAAGCGCGAGCTGTGGTGGATCAGCGAGGACGGCCGACGGGCCAAGAACCACCTGCTGGAGGCCAACCTCCGCCTGGTGGTCTCGCTGGCCAAGCGCTACACCGGCCGCGGCATGCTCTTCCTGGACCTCATCCAGGAGGGCAACCTGGGCCTGATCCGCGCGGTCGAGAAGTTCGACTACACCAAGGGCTACAAGTTCTCGACCTACGCGACGTGGTGGATCCGCCAGGCCATCACCCGCGCCATGGCCGACCAGGCCCGCACCATCCGCATCCCGGTGCACATGGTCGAGGTCATCAACAAGCTCGCCCGCGTCCAGCGGCAGATGCTGCAGGACCTGGGCCGCGAGCCCACTCCGGAGGAGCTCGCCAAGGAGCTCGACATGACCCCGGAGAAGGTCGTCGAGGTGCAGAAGTACGGCCGCGAGCCGATCTCGCTGCACACCCCGCTCGGCGAGGACGGCGACAGCGAGTTCGGCGACCTCATCGAGGACTCCGAGGCCGTCGTGCCCGCGGACGCGGTGAGCTTCACGCTGCTGCAGGAGCAGCTGCACTCGGTGCTGGACACCCTCTCCGAGCGCGAGGCCGGCGTGGTCTCGATGCGCTTCGGGCTGACCGACGGCCAGCCGAAGACGCTCGACGAGATCGGCAAGGTCTACGGGGTCACCCGCGAGCGGATCCGCCAGATCGAGTCCAAGACGATGTCCAAGCTGCGCCACCCCTCGCGCTCGCAGGTGCTGCGCGACTACCTCGACTGAGGCGCCGGCCCGTGCCGGAGCACGTCGGCCCCTGGTCCGCCTCGAGCGGACCGGGGGCCGACGTGCGTCCGGGATTCACCGGCGCGCCAGGGGCACCCGTCGTGGAGGTGGCGCTCACCGTGCCGGGCGCCGGCGCAGCCGGGCTGCTGGACCCCCTGGAGCTGGAGCGGGCGCACCGCCATCGTCGCAGCGAGGACGTGGAGCGTGCCGTGACCGCACGGGCCCTGCTGCGCGTCGTGGCCGCGCGGTGGACCGCGACGCCCGCTCGCGACGTGCGCCTCGGCCGGCGGTGCCGCACGTGCGGGCCCGGCGACCACGGGCGCCCCGTGCTGCTGGCGCCCACCGGCGGCGCCGCGGTGCACCTGAGCACCTCGCACTCCGCCGACCACGTGCTCGTCGCCGCCACGCGCTGCGGACCGGTCGGCGTGGACGCCGAGGAGGTCGGTGCCGCCGACTTCGACGGGTTCGACGGGGCCGTCCTGGCGGCGCAGGAGCGCGACGAGCTGCTGCGCGCACCGGAGGCCGCGCACGCGCTGCTGCGCGCGCGCTGGTGGACGCGCAAAGAGGCGGTGCTCAAGGCGACCGGCCACGGCCTCACCGTGGCGCCTGCCGAGGTCGTGGTGGCCGGGGAACCGCCCGCCCTGCGGGGCTGGCCCTCCAGCCTGGAGACCGACCTGCGCGCACCGGTGCGCGCCCACCTGTTCGACCTGGCGCCGCAGCCGGGCGTCGAGGTCGCCGTCGCGGTCGCCGTCGCGGTCCTCACCACCGGTCCGGAGCCGTCGCTGCGCCTGCTGGACGGCACGCAGCTGCTCTCCGCGCACCGCTGAAGGTCCCGCGTCCACCGGACCGGGGCGGTCCCCTCAGCCCTGCACCGCTCCGGTGCGCGCCCGCAGCACGCCCCTGGCGGCCACCACGCCGAAGTGCAGCGCGGCGACGAGCCACAGCCACGGCTGCCACGTCGAGGCGACGGCGAGGGCGGCGCCCACGAGGACCAGGGCCGCCTCGCCCCTACTCGACGCCAGCATCCACCGCCCGCGCAGCGGGACCGCGGCCAGCACGAGCGCGACGAGCACCAGCGCGCAGCCGGTCAGCGCGTACGCCCCGACGCCCCCCGCCCTGCCCGCCACCACGAGCAGGAGGGGTTGGACCGCGGCCACGGGCACCAGCACCCGCGCCGCCCGCCGGAACCGCTCGCGAGCCTGCTCGACGGTGGCGAGGATCGTCAGCAACCCCACCGCCAGGCCCGTGACCGCGGTCACGCGCAGCAGCACCGACACCTCCGCGCCCCGGCCGGGTGCGACCAGGTCCAGCACGGCGTGCGGTGTCGTCGCCACGCCGATCGCCGCTGGCAGTCCCAGCAGCAGCAGCTGCCGCAGCGCCGAGGACGCCTGCGCCTGCGCGCTCGCCTCGTCGGGCGCGCCGGCGATGCGCTGGTAGTAGGCCAGCGCCACCGCGGAGCTGAGGAAGACCGGTACCCGACCCAGGAGCGCGGCGATCTGGTAGGCGCTGGCACCGGCATCGCCCAGCGCCGCACGGGTGATGACGACCGTGTCGACGACCCCGACGCTGGCCAGGGCGATCTGCACCACGGCGAGGAGCAGGCTCTGGCGCAGCAGCGCCCGCAGCGTCGCTCCAGGAGCGCGGCGCAACGGCCATGCCCGCCTGCACAGGGCCAGCCCGACCACCACGAGCACGGTGCTGCCGGCGGTGAAACCGACCACGGGGGAGACCGGGCTGGCCGCCACGCCCAGCAGCAGCACGACGGAGGCGGTCAGCCGCACCACGGTCTCCAGCAGCCGCAGGGCCGCGATCGTCCCGATGCGCTGCCTGCCCTGCAGGTAGCCCAGCGGTGCCGCGACCAGCGACAGCGCGAACGCGGCCAGGGCCGTGGAGCCCCCCAGGCCCCACCCGGACGCGGGGACGACCACGACCAGGCTGAGCACGGCGAACAGCGCGCCCTGCACCGCGGCCGCGGTCAGTCCGAACCCCAGCGCCTCGCCGCCGGCGCCCTCGTGCCGGTGCAGCGCCACGTGCCGCGCCAGAGCCCACGGCACGGCGGCCATGCAGCCGGTGCCGAGGACCAGCAGCAGGCTCTGCACCGAGGCGTAGTCCACGTAGCCAGCGGCGTCGAGCATGCGGACGACAAGCAGGGAGAAGCCGTAGTTGGCGGCGCTGATGACCACGGTGACCAGCGAGACCAGCGCGGCCTGGCGCTGCACCGACGACTCCGAGGCGGTCGGTGCCCGCGACCCGGTCGCCACGGGCACGTCGCCGCCCGCAGCCGGTGCCGGGCGCGGGACGGGGACCACGGGCGCGCCCGGCGGTCGCTGCCCGTCCGCGCCGGCGTCCGCCGCGGACCCCGGCGACCGCTCGGCCCTCACCTCGGGGCTCGCGGCGAGGGCACGCCGGTGCCCGGCGGGGTGCGCTCAGCCTCGCGCGCCGCGTCCTCCAGCTCCGCCGCGAGCGCGTCGACGTAGGGCACCTCGAACACACCGTTGTGCGGACCGGGCACGTCGCGCACCCGCACCCGCCCGGTCAGCAGCCCGCGCCAGCCCAGCAGGTCGCGGCCCATCGCCATGACCTGGCCCTGGGTGGTGCGCAGCAGGGTCACCCGCCCGTCGTAGGGGCGGCTGCGCGTGCGCAGCACGGCGGCGGTGCTGGCGGCCTCGCGGTCGTAGACGGCGGCCACCACGCCGTCCGCGACCGCGCCGCGGCGCAGCGCCGGGACGCGCTTGGCGAGGATGACAGAGGCCTTCTGCACCCGATCGCGCCAGGAAGCCGCCACGAACTCCGGCACGTGCAGCACGAGCTCCCCCCAGTAGTAGCCGGCGCGGCCGCGCACCGCGGCGGAGTCGACGAGGACGACCTCGGCGACCTGCTCGCCCTGCTCGTGCAGCACCGCGGCCACCTCCAGGGCCAGCAGGCCGCCGGCGGAGTGCCCGCCCAGCACGTACGGGCCCTCGGGGACCTCCCTGCGCACCACCTCCGCGGCCCGGCGCGCGAGGTCGGCCAGGTCCACCTCCGCGCCCGGGCGGGTGGCGGTGCCGGCCTGCGGGTCGACGAGCAGCGTGCGGCGGTGCGGCAGGCGTCCCGCCAGGGAGCGGTACTTGAGGATCCCGCCGACGTACAGGTGCAGCAGCACCAGCGGGGTCCCGGGGCCGCCGTCCAGCCACGCGGTTTCGGGCGTGCGCGGCCGCTCGAGCTGCGCGGCGATGCCGGCCACCGTGGTGTCGGCCATGACGCCGTCCAGGCCGACGCGGGTGCCGGTCGCCCGCTCGAGCTGCGACAGCAGCCGCAGCAGCGCCAGCGACGTGCCGCCCAGGTCGAGCAGGAAGTCGTCGGCCGGGGCGGGGGGGTGCGACAGACCCAGGACGTCGGCCACCGCGGCCGCCACGCGCTCCTCGGCCGCACTGCCGCCCGCCGACCGCTCCCCGCTTCCCGTTCCCGCGCCGGCACCGGCCGCGAGGACAGTGGCGCGCTCGGCGAGGGCGGTGGTGTGGACCTTGCCGCTGGTGGTGCGCGGCATGGCGTCCAGGCGGTGCAGCACGGAAGGGACCATGTAGGGGGCCAGCTGCTCGCGCAGGGGTGCGAGCAGCTCGGCGTCCTCGGGCCCGCGCCCCGCGGGGCCCGTCCCGTCGAGCACGACGAAGGCCACGAGGTGCGCGAGGCCCCCCTCACCGGCCACGACGACGGCGGACTCGGTGACCGCGGGGTGCAGCAGCAGGGCCCGCTGCACCTCGTCCAGCTCGATGCGGTGCCCGCGCAGCTTGACCTGCCGGTCCATGCGCCCGAGGAAGTGCAGGTGGCCCGACCCGTCGCGCACCGTGCGGTCACCGGTGCGGTACAGCCGCACCGCCTCGCCGGTGGGGGCGCACCAGTCGACGAAGCGCTGGGCCGTCAGGTCCGGGCGCCCGACGTAGCCCGCGGCGACCTGCGGGCCGCTAATGCACAGCTCACCGGGATCACCGTCGGGCGCGGACGAGCCGTCCTCGGCCAGCACCCACACCCGGGTCCCGGGCAGCTCCCGACCCAGGTGGGGACGCTGCCCGTCGCCGTGGCGCAGCTCCTGCACCGTGACCCACACGGTGGCCTCCGTGGGCCCGTACACGTGCAGCAGCGTCGCCGCGGGGCACTCCGCGAGGATCGCCTCGGCCACCGCCGGTTCCAGCGCCTCGCCCCCGACCATGAGGACGCGCAGGGTGCGCGGCAACCGCCGGGCGCGGGCGAGCTCGCCCAGCACGGACGGCGTGCTGAACAGGAAGGTGATGCCCGGGCCCACCTCGAGCAGGTCCAGGGCCGAGCTCATCAGCCGCAGGGTGCCCCCCAGCACGAGGGTGGCGTACAGCTCGAGCACGGAGGGGTCGAAGGTGAACGCCGTCCCCGCACCCGTCAGCTCGACGTCGGCCGGGTGCAGCCTGTCCACTGCCCACCCCAGCAGCGCGTTGAGGTTGCGGTGGGTGACCTGCACGCCCTTGGGCTCGCCGGTGGATCCCGAGGTGAACAGCACGTACGCCGGGGAGTCCGGTTGCTGCCGCCCCGGCCCCGTCAGGGCGGGACCAGCTAGGGCCTCGGCCGTGTCCAGCAGCTGGACCTCGCGCGCCAGCGCGGCACGCTCGTCCGCGCTTGCGGAGGCGTCGACCAGGACGACGGTGCAGTCCGCCCGGCGCAGAGCCTGCAGCCGTCGGGCCGGCGGGTGCGAGGGGTCCAGCGGGACGTACGCCGCACCCGCCAGCATCGTGCCGAGCAGCACCGAAACGGTGGCGGCGGCGCGTCCGGCCTGGACGCCGACGAGGTCGCCGGGGACGACGCCCCGTGCGACGAGCGTCCCCGCCACGCGACGGGCGGCGCTCAGCAGGTCGCCGTAGCGCACGGGACCGCCGGCGTCGACGACGGCGACGGCGTACGGGGCGGCCGCGGCCCGCTCCTCGACGAGGTCGAGGAATGAGCCCGAGCCCGCCGGCGCGTCGTGCAGGGCGGGGGTGAACGCTCCCGCGTCGAGCTCAGGCATGCTCCTTCAGCACCTTCCGGTAGAGGTCCGCGTGGGCGCGGGCCGCGTTGTCCCACGTGAGGTGGTGCACGGCGGCGCGCCCGGCGGCGCCGAGGCGGGCCCGCAGCGCCGGGTCGCCGGCCAGCTCGCCGATCGCCGCAGCCAGGGCGGCGACGTCGAAGGCGGGGACCCGCCGGCCCGTGCGGTCGCTGACGAGGCCGCGCAGGCACGGGATGTCGAAGGCGACGACGGGCGTGCCGACGGCCATCGCCTCGGCCGCGACCATGCCGAACGTCTCGTAGCGGCTGGGCATGACGACGGCGTCGGCCGCGGCGAGCCAGGCGAAGCGGTCGCCCAGCGGGACGTGCCCGACGAAGCGCACCCGGTGTGCGAGGCCGAGGTGCTCGGCGAGGCGTTCCATGCGCGCCCGGTCGGGGCCCTCCCCGGCGATCAGGAGGTCTTGCGGGAGGGAGCCGGCGACGCGCGCGTAGGCCTCCAGCAGCATCCCGATCCCCTTCTGCGCGTCCTCGACGCGCCCGAGGAAGCGCAACCCTCCGGACCTGTCAGCGGGCGGGCGGGGGGTGCCGAACGCCTGCGGGGGCAGGCCGTTGGGCACGACGTGTACGGCGGCGGCGGGGTTGGCCTCACGCAGGCGGTCCCCGAGGTCCTCCGAGACCGCCACGAGGGTGCGGTGCGCGGCGACGCCGTGGCGCTGCACGTGACCGAAGGGCAGTCGGTACTGCTGCGCCTTCTCGTCGGCGAACAACCACTGCACGACCCCCACGACGGGCCGGCGCGTGAGGCGGGGAAGTCCGAAGGTGGACAGCGGCGCGCCGAAGTCCTCGACGACCAGGTCGGGGCGCGTGCGGGCCACGACGAGCGGCTGCGCGGCGAAGTAGCTCATCACCTGCGCGTTGTAGGACCCGCCGGCGCCGGCGTGCACGTAGCGCACCCCGTCCTGCTCGTACGGCGCGCACCCGGGGAATGGCGCGCAGACCACGAGGACGTCGAACTCCGCGGCCAGGCGGGAGTTCACCTCGGCGGTGCGGACGGACCCGCCGCCGGCACCCGGTTTGCGGGGGTCCTCGTAGCCGAGGTGGAGGACGCGGGGCCGCCCGTCGGTGGCAAAGCCCCCGCGCGGGAGCAGGGCGCTCACCGCGAGCCCCCGGTGTAGGCGCGCACGTCCCAGACCTCCAGCGCTGTGTCGGTGCGGCCGGTGAAGACCGCGCTGCGGACGCCCACGCCGTGCAGCGCGGCGACGAACCCGGGCTCGGCGAAGCCGTAGCCCTGCGCCACGAGGGCGGTGCTGATGACCACGTAGTCGACGTGGTGAGAGCGCAGTTCGGCCAGGGTGCCCCACTGCCCGACCCGCTGGTCGCGGACGAGGAACTCGCCGGTCTCCTCGGTCATGGCCAGGACGCTGCCCCCCGGAACCTCCCGACCGATCCACGACAGCAGGTGCAGGTAGGCGTCGTCGGGCTCGGTGCGCACGCGCACGTACTGGCCGCCCTGCAGCAGCAGCGTCGCCGCGACCAGCACGGCTGCCGCGCTGCGCTGCCGCCCCCGCGGCGAGGCCAGCGCCGCGTCCACCAGCAGCGCGCACAGTACCGCGCACGGGGCGAGGGGGATGTAGAACATCTGCTCCTCCAGTGAGCCGAAGCCCACCGCGTACGCCAGGTAGCAGCACGCGGCGACTGCCCAGGCGGCCAGCACCGCACGGCCCCGCGGGGCGCCTGCGCCGAGCAGTCGTCCGCCGCCGGCCACCCGCCGGCGGGTCAGGGCCAGCAGGACCAGCCCTGTCAGGCCGCCCAGGCCCAGCACGCAGTAGCTGGCGCCGTACTGCAGCGCGTTGGCCGCCACCCGCGACCACAGGCTGACCTGGGAGTCGGGGGCGTTGAAGCCGGTGGTCTGCTCGGTGCCGAGCAGCCGCGCGAGCCCGCTGGTGCGCGAGGCCCACCAGGTGCCCGCTCCGACGGTGGCCACCACGAGCGCGTTGACCGCGGCGTAGCCCACCAGCGTGCCGGCGAGGACGGCGCCGGTGCGTCGCCGGGGCAGGCCCACGCCGAGCAGCAGCAGCAGCGCCAGTGCGCCCAGCACCACCAGGCCGAACGTCTCCTTGGTGGCGAACGTGGCCGATCCCGCGACGGCGGCGAGGACGACCCAGCCCCGCCCGGCGCCCGGGGCGCCGCGAGCCGCCAGGACGCACGCGAGCACGGTGAGGACGGTGAACGCCTGCGCCGTCGACTCCAGCATGAGGCGCCCGTCGAACTGCAGGCCGAAGGGGTCCAGGGCAAGCAGCGACCCGGCCACCAGCGCGGCGCGCTGTGCGCCCGCCGCGCGGACCGTGAGCGTGGTGAGCACGACGACGAGCGCACCGAAGACGGCTGCCACCGGCCGCAGCGCGAGCACAACGGGCAGCAGGTCGGCCTGGTCGGCCAACCCTGCCAGGCGCACCACGGCGCCGGTGACCAGGAAGGCGAGGGGCGGGTGGAGCGTGAACGGCTCGCCGTGCAGGCGCACGCCGTCGCCGGCGGCCACGCTGCGGGCGATGTCCGCGTACGTCACCTCGTCGATGAACACCCCGTAGGCGACGTCGTGGCGCACCAGGCGCAGCGCCAGCGCCAGGGCGCCCAGCACGACGGGCAGCGCAGCAGCGCTGGCCCAGCGGGGCAGGCCCGCGCGCGGCGGCCGCGTTGCGGAGGCCGCGCGCGGGCCCACCAGCGGGCGCGGCGGGGCGTGGTCAGCCACGCTCGCTCCTCGGCAGCGCGAGCCGCAGCAGGTCGGAGGTGCGGGCGACGGACGTGGAGAAGCCTTCCCCCAGCTCGGCGCTCTCGGGCAAGCCCAGGCGCCCGAGCAGCTTGGGCACGGTCTGGGAATCGGCGCTGCGGCACAGCACGGTGACGCTCTCGCCCGAGACCTCGTACACGTCCGTCTCGCGGATCGCCGTGCGCCAGGTGGGTGGCAGCAGCTGCAGGGGGACGGTGACGACGGTGCTGAGGTCGGAGGACGTGCGCCGGTCGTCCTCGCCGAGGACGAGGCGCTGCTGCTCGGAGGACAGCGCGTCCAGCACCCGCTGCGCCATGGCGTCCCACGTGAACCGGTCCGCCCAGCGGCGGGCGTGCTGCGCCAGCTGACGAGCCCGGCCGAGGTCGCCGAGCTCGTCGAGGGCGTCGGCGACGGCGTCGCCGAGGTCGGCGTCGTCGTCGACGAGCCAGCCCGTCTCCCCGTGGACGATGGAGTCGCGCAGACCGGGCCGGCGGAAGGCCAGCGCGGGGACGCCGAGGGCGTTGGCCTCGACCACGGACAGGCCCCAGCCCTCGCCCTGGGAGGCGTTCACGGTCAGCCAAGCCGAGGCCAGGGTCTCGTCGCGGGCGGCGTCGTCGAGATCGTCGCGGAAGGACACGGCCCCACCCAGACCGGCCGCGGCGGCGGCCTCGTGCAGCCGGGCGGCCTCCGGGCCGCGTCCGACGACGGTCAGGGTGGCATCGGGGTGGCGCTCTAGGACGGTGCGGAAGGCCTCCACGACGAGCTCGGTGCGCTTGTGCGGCACCAACCGGCCCAGGCAGACCACCGAGGGG
>NZ_JAAALL010000173.1 GCF_009906315.1 Kineococcus vitellinus
GCACCGCCGCGGCCCCGGCCGCGTCGGTGCCGGCCGCGTCGGTGCCGGTCGGCGCGGCGCGGTGGCGGCCGTCGGGGCCGGGGGCGCCCGCGGGCTCGCCGGCGGCGGTCGGGTCGTCGCAGGGGTGCACGGGAGAAGGGAACCGCACCGGCGGGGACTGCCGCGCTCGTTGTCCACAGGGTCGATACGCTCGGGGGCGTGAACGCTGGCTCGACTCCCGAGATCACCTCCCCCGCCCCGGCCGTGACGCCGCACGCGCCGGCCCTGCCCTCCTCGGCGGACGTCGTCGTCGTCGGCGCCGGGCTGGCCGGCCTCGCGTGCGCCAAGCACCTGAGCGCGGCGGGGGTCGACGTCCTGGTCGTGGAGGCCTCCGACGGCGTCGGCGGCCGGGTGCGCACCGACGTCGTCGACGGCTTCCGCGTCGACCGGGGCTTCCAGCTGCTCAACCCCGCCTACCCCGAGGTGCAGAAGGTCCTCGACGTGCAGGCCCTCGACCTGCAGCCGTTCGACGCCGGGGTGGCCGTGCACCGCCACGGCCGCCTGCACGCCGTCCGCGACCCGCGCCGGCACCCGGCCGGGGTCGTCGAGGCGCTGCGCTTCCCCCTCGGCTCGCTCAAGGAGAAGACCGCCCTGGTGCGCTGGGCGCTGTCGACCACGACGGCGGCCGACCTGAAGCGCGAGGACGCCCCCTGGTGGAAGGCGCTCGACGAGGCCGACGTGCACGGCGAGCTGCGCTGGTCGGTGCTGGAGCCGTTCCTGGCCGGCGTGCTCGGCGAGGTGGACGGCACGACCTCGCGGCGCTTCGTGGACCTGGTGGTGCGCAGCTTCCTGCGCGGCACGCCCGGGCTGCCGGCGCGGGGCATGCAGGCCGTGCCCGACCAGCTCGCGGCGAGCCTGCCGGCGGGCAGCGTCGCGCTCGACACCGAGGTGCACCACATCGCCTTCGCCCCCCGCTCGCTCGTCGTGGAGACCGCCGCCGGCGGCGTGAGCGCCCGCTCGGTCGTGGTGGCCACGGACGCGCACGCCGCGGCGCACCTGGTGCCCAGCGTCGAGGTCCCCGACAGCCACGGGCTGGGGACGTTCTGGTACGCCGCGCCGCTGACCCCGGCGCCCTCCGGGCGCGAGAAGCTGCTGCACCTGGACGGCGAGCGCTCCGGCCCCGTGGTGAACACCGCCGTCGTCTCCGCCGTGGCCCCCGGCTACGTGGTGGCGCCCGGCGAGACGCGCTCGCTGGTGTCGGCGCAGGTGCTCGGCGCGGACGTCTCCGCCGACGTCGAGCGGCGCGTGCGCGAGCAGCTGGAGCGCGTGTACGGCACGCGGACCGCCCCGTGGTCGCTCGTCGCGGCGCACTCGCTCCCGCACGCCCTGCCGGTGCTGGAGCCGCCCTTCGAGGGTCCCCGCCCCGTCGAGGTCGGCGAGGGCGTCTTCGTCACCGGGGACCACCGGGAGAACCCCTCGCAGCAGGGCGCGCTCGTCGCTGGCCGCCGCGCGGCGGACGCGGTGCTCACCGCCAGGTTCGGCAGGCCGGGGCAGCGCCGTGCCGGCTGAGCGCCCCACGATCGTCGCCACGTCCGGCGGCTGGACGCGCCGCGAGCGCGGCGGGATCGACTGGGCGGGGACGGCCCACCTGGCCGTGGAGCTGGCCCGGGTGCCGTCGGGGCGGCGGCCCCGGCTGACGTACCTGGGCACCGCGGGCGGTGACCAGCGGTACTTCTCCGGCGAGGTGCACGCGGCCGGTGAGCGCGCCGGCTTCGAGACCACGGTGCTCGACCTGTTCCCGATGCCGAGCGTGGAGGACCCGGCGGCGCACCTGCTGACGCAGGACGTCGTGTGGGTCGGCGGCGGGTCGGTGGCCAACCTGCTGGCGGTCTGGCGCGTGCACGGCCTCGACGAGGCCTTCCGGGCCGCCTGGCAGGCCGGTGTGGTGCTCGGCGGGGTGAGCGCGGGCTCGATCTGCTGGTTCCGCGGCGGCACCACCGACTCCTTCGGGCCGGTGCTGCGCCCGGTGCTCGACGGGCTCGGCCTGCTGCCGCACGCCAACGGCGTGCACTACGACTCCGAGGCGCGCCGTCGCCCCCTCGTGCACGAGCTCGTGGGTTCCGGGGTGCTGGGCGAGACGCACTGCAGCGACGACGGCGTCGGGCTGGTCTACGCCGGCACCGAGCTCGTCGAGGCCGTCACCGAGGTGCCCGGCAAGGGCGCCTACGTGGTGCGGCGCGAGGCGTCCGGCGAGGTCGTCGAGACGCGCTTGGAGCCGCGGCCGCTGCCCTGAGCGGGCTGCGGCGGGCTCCAGCGCGGGCGGTCGTAGGCTGGTGCGGTGGCCAGCGAGGGAACGCGGCAGCTCCTGCCCCGCACCGGACCCGTCGTGCGGCGCCTGCAGCTGGGCGAGGACCTCGTCGACTACCGCGAGGCGTGGGAGCTGCAGCGGCGCCTGCACGCCGAGGTGGTCGCGGGCGAGCGCCCCGACACCGTCCTGCTGCTCGAGCACGCGCCCGTGTACACGGCCGGCAAGCGCACGAACTCCTGGGAGCGCCCCACCGACGGCACCCCCGTCGTCGACGTCGACCGCGGCGGGCGCATCACCTGGCACGGCCCGGGGCAGCTGGTCGGCTACCCGCTGGTGCGGCTGCGCGGCGCGCTGGACGTCGTCGGCTACGTGCGGCGCCTGGAGCAGCTGCTCATCGAGGTCGCGGCCCGCTTCGGCGTGCAGGGCGTGCGGGTGCCCGAGCGCACCGGCGTGTGGGTGGCCACCGAGCAGCCGGCCGCGCCCGGCTGGCGCTGCGAGAGCAAGCTCGCCGCGATCGGCGTGCGGGTGGCCCGCGGGGTGACGATGCACGGCTTCGCGCTCAACTGCGACACCGACCTGGCGGGCTTCTCCCCCATCGTGCCGTGCGGCCTGGACGACGCGGGCGTGACGTCGCTGAGCCGCGGCGGCGGGCGGCGCGTCGGCGTGCTGGAGGCGGCGGCCGTCGTGGAGGAGCTGCTGCCCGCGGCGGACCTGCCCGGCTGAGCGGGGCCGCCGCCGGCGCCGCCGCGGGGCGGCGCCGACGGCGGCGGGGCTCACAGCTGCGGCGCCACCTGCTCCGCGACGAGGTCGAGGTGCTCGAGGTCGGACAGGTCCATGACCTGCAGGTAGATGCGCTCGACCCCGGCGGCGGCGTAGCGGCCGATCTTGTCGACGACCTCGGCGGGCGTGCCGGCCAGCCCGTTCTCGCGCAGCTCCGCCGGTTCGCGGCCGATGGCCCCGGCGCGGCGGACCACCTCGGCCTCGTCGCGGCCGCAGCACACGATGAGCGCCGCCGAGGACGTCACGCTCGAGGCGTCGCGGCCCGCGGCCGCGCACGCCTCGCGCACCCGGGAGATCGCGGCCGCGGTGTCCTCCACGGAGGCGAAGGCCGCGTTGAACTCCGAGGCGTAGCGGGCCGCGAGGGCCGGCGTCCGCTTCTTGCCGCCGCCGCCGACGATGATCGGCACGGGCGACTGCACCGGCTTGGGCAGCGCCGGCGAGCCCTCCAGGCGGTAGTGCTCGCCGGTGAAGTCGAAGGTCTCCCCCTCAGGCGTGGCGAACAGCCCGGTGACGATCTCCAGCTGCTCGGCGAAGCGGTCGAAGCGCTCCTTCAACGGCGGGAACGGGATGCCGTAGGCGGCGTGCTCCTGCTCGTACCAGCCGGTGCCCAGCCCGAGCTCGACGCGGCCGCCGGACATCTCGTCGACCTGGGCGACCTGGATCGCCAGGACGCCGGGGTGGCGGAAGGTGGCCGAGGTCACCAGCGTGCCCAGGCGGATCGAGGTCGTCTCGCGCGCCAGGGCCGCGAGCGTCGTCCAGGCGTCGGTCGGCCCGGGCAGGCCGGAACCGCCCATGTGCAGGTAGTGGTCGGAGCGGAAGAAGGCGGAGTAGCCGGCGGCCTCGGCCGCGACGGCGATGCGGCGCAGGTCCTCGTAGCGGGCGCCTTGCTGGGGTTCGGTGAAGATGCGCAGGTCCACGCCGCCGATCCTGCCGCCTGCCCGCGGCGCCCGCTCTGGCAGGGTCGGGGGATGAGCTCGCGCACCCCGGGGCTGCTGCCCTCGACCACCCGCACGCTGGACCGGCTGCTGGCCGCGGAGCAGGCCGCCTGCCGGCTGCCCTCGGTGGTCGCCGGGCTGGTGCGCGACGGCGAGCTGGTGTGGACCGGCGGGCGCGGGCGCGCCGGGCTGGACGGGGAGCCGACGCCGGACACCCAGTACCGCGTGGGCTCCATCACCAAGTCGTTCGTGGCCGCCGGCGTCGTGCGCGCCGTCGAGGACGGGCTGGTCGACCTGGAGGACCGCGTCGGCGCGCACCTGCCCGAGCTGGCGCAGGGCGTGGGCCGGGTCACCGTCGGCCAGCTGCTGGGCCAGGCCTCCGGGGTGCAGGCCGAGACCGACGGGCCGTGGTGGGAGCGCACCCCCGGCGGCGGCTGGGAGTCGCTGGTGCCGCTGCTGGGCGAGAGCGCCCTGCGGCACCGGCCGGGCACCCGCTTCCACTACTCCAACGTCGGCTTCGGCGTCCTCGGCGAGCTGCTGGGCCGGGTGCGCGGCAGCAGCTGGTTCGAGGTCGTCGACGAGCAGTTCCTGCGGCCGCTGGGGATGGCGCGCACGAGCACGCGCCCGCAGCGGCCCGCGGCGCGGGGCCTGGCGGTGCACCCGTGGGCCGACCTCGTCCTGCCCGAGCCCGAGCACGACGCCGGGGCGATGGCCCCCGCCGGGCAGCTGTGGTCCACGGTGGCGGACCTGGCCCGCTGGGCCACCGTCGTGGCGGGCACCTCGACGGTGCTGCGCCCGGAGTCGGTGCGGGCGATGCGGCAGCCGCAGAGCGTCGGCGACACCCGCGGCGCGGCGTGGAGCAGCGCCTACGGCCTGGGCCTGCAGCTGTGGAACGACGGCGGCCGCCGCTCCGCGGGCCACTCCGGCTCGATGCCCGGCTTCGTGGCCGTGCTGCGGGTGGACGTGGACAGCGGCGACGGCGTCGTCGCGATGACGAACTCCACCAGCGGCTTCGCCGACCTGCCGGTGCGGCTGCTGCGCGCGCTGGCCGAGGCCGAACCGCACCTGCCGCCGGAGTGGGCGCCGCGCGAGGTCCCCGCGGACGTCCTGGAGCTCGTCGGGCCCTGGTACTGGGGGCCGACGCCGCTGCTGGTGACGGCCGCCCCCGACGCCGCCGCGACGGGCGGCTTCGAGCTGCGCGGGATGCTGGGGCGCGGGCGCTCCTCGCGCTTCGTGCGCGAGGGCGAGGGCCGCTGGCGCGGGCTGGACGACTACTACGCCGGGGAGCTGCTGCGCCCGGTGCGCGGCGCCGACGGGAGCGTCGGCCACCTGGACCTGGCGAGCTTCCGCCTCACCCGCAGCCCCTACGACCCGGACGCCGACGTGCCCGGCGGCGTGGACGAGCGGGGCTGGACGGCGCCCGGCCCGGGCCCACGTACGCTGGGCACGTGACGATCGCACCCGAGGGACGGCGGATGCTGCGCATCGAGGCGCGCAACGCCGAGACGCCGATCGAGCGGAAGCCGTCCTGGATCCGCACCAAGGCCCGCACCGGCCCCGACTACACCGAGCTCAAGGGCCTGGTGAAGAGCGGCGGCCTGCACACGGTGTGCGAGGAGGCGGGCTGCCCGAACATCTACGAGTGCTGGGAGGACCGCGAGGCCACGTTCCTCATCGGCGGCTCCGAGTGCACCCGCCGCTGCGACTTCTGCCAGATCGACACTGGCAAGCCCTCTCCGCTGGACCGCGACGAACCGCGGCGGGTGGCCGAGAGCATCGCCACGATGGGGCTGCGCTACGCGACCATCACCGGGGTGGCCCGCGACGACCTCGCCGACGGCGGGGCGTGGCTGTACGCCGAGACGATCCGCGCCACCCACGCCGCCAACCCCGGCACGGGCGTGGAGATCCTCGTCCCGGACTTCAACGGGAAGCCCGAGCTGCTCCAGCAGGTCTTCGACGCGGCGCCGGAGGTCTTCGCGCACAACGTCGAGACCGTTCCGCGGATCTTCAAGAGCATCCGCCCCGCCTTCCGCTACGACCGCTCCCTGGACGTCATCACCCAGGGCCGCGACGCGGGCCTGGTGACGAAGTCCAACCTCATCCTCGGCATGGGCGAGACCGACGAGGAGGTCGTGGACGCGCTGGCGGACCTGCGCTCGGCGGGCTGCGACATCATCACGATCACCCAGTACCTGCGCCCCAGCCCGCGCCACCACCCCGTGGAGCGCTGGGTGAAGCCGGAGGTGTTCGTGCAGCTGTCCGCCGAGGCCGAGCGGCTCGGCTTCTCGGGCGTCATGGCCGGGCCGCTGGTGCGCTCCTCCTACCGCGCGGGCCGGCTGTGGGCGCAGGCGATGCGCCGGCGCGGGGTGGCGATCCCCGAGCAGCTGGCGCACCTGGACCGCGACACCCCCGCCGCCCAGGAGGCCTCCAGCCTGCTGGCGCGCTGAGGCCGTCCCCGGAGCGCCGCGCCGCGCCGATCGGCCCGGCCGGGCAGCCCCGGCCGGGCCGTATCCTTGCGCCCATGGCACGACGTGAGGAACCCGCCGGGGCGACGAGGGCCGCCAAGCCGCGCAAGCAGCGGTGGAAGCGGACCCGGCAGCTGAAGCAGGTCTACGACATGACCGTCCGGGTCGACCCGGCGGTCAAGTGGTGGCTGCTGCTGGCCTTCGCGGGCCCGGTCGTGCTCGGCCTGCTGCTCGGCCTGCTGGTCGACCACCCGATCTACTTCACCGTGCTCGGCCTGCTCGTCGGCCTGCTGGTGGCCATGTTCCTGCTGGGCCGGCGCGCCGAGCGCGCCGCCTACGTGGGCCTGGAGGGGCAGAAGGGCGCCGCCGGCGCGGCGCTGAGCTCGATCCGGCGCGGCTGGACGGTGGAGCAGGAGCCGGTGGCCGCCGAGGCCCGCACGCAGGACATGGTCTTCCGCGCCATCGGCCGCCCGGGCATCGTCCTCGTGGGGGACGGCCCGCCGCAGCGGGTGCGCCGGCTGCTGGAGGCGGAGCGCCGCAAGGTGGCCCGCATCACCCCCAACGTGCCGGTGCACCTGTTCACGATCGGCGACGGCGGCAGCGAGGGCGAGGTGCCGCTGCGCAAGCTCGCCTCCAAGGTGCAGCGCCTGAAGCCGACGCTGACCAAGCAGGAGGTCTCCGCGGTGCACAAGCGGCTGCGGGCCCTCAGCGGCATCCGCCCGCCGGTGCCGCAGGGCATCGACCCGATGCGCGCGCGCCCCGACCGCCGGGCGATGCGCGGGCGCTGAGCACCCCGGCCGGGCACCACGCGCGAGACCCCCGTCCCCTCCGGGCCGGGGGTCTCGCGCGTGGTGCCCCGCGCCGCCTCAGCGGCGGACGACGACGGTGCCGGCGGCGCGGTCGTGCAGCCCGCGGCGGTCGGCGTCGGTGACGACGGCCGGGACGACGAGGGCCAGCAGCAGCGTGCGGGCGGTGCCGCGGGCGAAGCCGACGGGACGCCCGTCGAGGGTGCGCACGGCGATGCCGGTCACCGCGTGGCCCAGGCTCGTGCCGATCGTGGAGACGAGCAGCACGTGCATGACGACCAGGACCGCCAGCGGGCCGATCTCCCGGCCGAGGCCGGGCAGGAAGGCCTGGGCGATGAGGGTGGCCGCTCCCCAGTCCACGAGCAGGCCCAGCACGCGACGGCCCCAGCCGGCGACGGCGCCGCGGCCGGTCGCGGGCAGGCCGAGGCGGACCCCGGCGCCCGGGTGCTCCCCGCCGGGGCGGGCGCTGCTGCTCGCGTGCTCGGCCACGCGACCAGGGTACGGCGCCGCCGCCGCGCCGCTGCGCCGCCGCCGTCCGGCCGTGCGGCGGGGCGCCCGTCGCCGGTGGCGGGACGTCGGTAAGGTTGCGGAAACGCGGGTGTAACAAGGCCGAAACATCGTGCGCCTACGGTCGGCGCGTCCACGGCGGCTCGAGCGCCGAGCCGGTTCCGTTCCTGGAGGTTGGATGTTCAGCAACTCCGAAGAGGTCCTGAAGTACATCGACGAGCACGACGTGAAGTTCGTCGACATCCGCTTCTGCGACCTGCCGGGCGTCATGCAGCACTTCACCGTGCCGGCGAAGTCGCTGGACGCCGACGCCCTCACCGAGGGCCAGATGTTCGACGGGTCCTCGATCCGCGGCTTCCAGGCCATCCACGAGTCCGACATGAAGCTCATCGCGGACCCGACGTCGGCGTACCTCGACCCCTTCCGGGTCGAGAAGACGCTGGTCATCAACCACTCCATCGTGGACCCGTTCACCGACGAGCCCTACAGCCGCGACCCGCGCAACGTCGCGATGAAGGCCGAGGCCTACCTGAAGACGACCGGCATCGCCGACACCGTCTTCTTCGGCCCCGAGGCGGAGTTCTACATCTTCGACGACGTGCGCTTCGACACGAACGAGCGCGAGTCGTACTACCACATCGACTCCATCGAGGCCGCGTGGAACACCGGCCGCAAGGAGGAGGGTGGCAACCTCGGGTACAAGACCCGCTACAAGGGCGGCTACTTCCCCGTGCCGCCGATCGACCACTTCGCCGACCTGCGCGACGAGATGGTCGTGGAGCTGGAGAAGGCCGGCCTGAAGGTCGAGCGCGCGCACCACGAGGTGGGCACCGCCGGTCAGGCCGAGATCAACTACCGGTTCGACACCCTGAAGAACGCCGGCGACCAGCTGCTGCTCTTCAAGTACATCATCAAGAACGTCGCGCTGCGCAACGGCCGCACGGTGACGTTCATGCCGAAGCCGCTGTTCGGCGACAACGGCTCGGGCATGCACTGCCACCAGTCCCTGTGGAAGGACGGCGAGCCGCTCTTCTACGACGAGAAGGGCTACGGCGGCCTGTCCGACCTGGCGCGCTGGTACATCGGCGGTCTGCTGCACCACGCGCCCTCGCTGCTGGCGTTCACCAACCCGACGGTGAACTCCTACCACCGCCTGGTCCCCGGCTTCGAGGCCCCGGTCAACCTGGTGTACTCGGCGCGCAACCGCTCCGCGTGCATCCGCATCCCGATCACGGGCAACTCCCCCAAGGCCAAGCGCCTGGAGTTCCGCGTGCCGGACCCGTCGGCCAACCCGTACCTGGCGTTCGCCGCGCAGCTCATGGCCGGCCTGGACGGCATCAAGAACCGCATCGAGCCGGCCGACCCGGTCGACAAGGACCTCTACGAGCTCCCGCCCGAGGAGCACGCGAACATCAAGACGGTCCCGTACTCGCTGCCGGCCGTCCTCGACGAGCTCGAGAAGGACCACGACTACCTCCTCGAGGGCGGCGTGTTCACCTCGGACCTCATCGAGACCTGGATCGACTACAAGCGCACCAACGAGGTCGACCCGATCCGGCTGCGCCCGCACCCGCACGAGTTCGAGCTGTACTACGACATCTGATTCCGCGGCGTCCTGACGCCACCGGAACGCGACGAGCCCAGCACCTCACCACAGGTGCTGGGCTCGTCGCGTTCCGCGCAGTATCGTGCGGCTCCTCGCCGACAGGACGTCGCGGGCCGGACCGCGTCCGGGTGACCTCCACGGACTGGATCGAGATCGTGCCGACGACGACGTGCCACGCCTGCGGCAGCGAGATGCGCCTGGCGGACACCTTCTGCTGGACCTGCGGGGAGCGCCGCGCCGCAC
>NZ_JAAALL010000174.1 GCF_009906315.1 Kineococcus vitellinus
GACCGCCACCGCCCGCGGGCCCGTCCTGTGGACCCCGCGCCACGTCCTCGTCACCGCCTCCGCGCAGGCCGAGCCGCACGGGCGCGCCGTCGTCGAGCGCCTGGTCGCCGCGGGCGTCGAGGACGTCCGCCTGCTGGACGGCGACCGGCTGCCGCCGCTGCGCGGGGAGGACGAGCGCGCCACCTACGCCCGCGCCAAGCGCACCCTGGCCGTCGTCACGAGCGCGGCCTCCAAGCGCCGCCCCACGCCCATCCCGCCGAGCGCGGACTTCTCCTTCCCGATCGCCGAGGGCTGCCCGGGGCACTGCCAGTACTGCTACCTGGCGGGGTCGCTGGCGGGCCCGCCGATCACCCGCGTCTACGCCGACCTGCCGCGCGTCCTCGCCGGTCTCGACGAGGTCGTCGGCACCGGCTCGGTGACCTCCGGCACGGCCGAGCGCGGCCACGAGGGCACGACGTTCGAGGCCTCCTGCTACACCGACCCGCTGGCGATCGAGCACGTCACCGGCTCGCTGGCCGCGACGATCACCCACTTCGGCACCCACGACTGGCCCGGGCCGGTGCAGCTGCGGCTGACGACGAAGTACGACGACGTCGACGGCCTGCTGCACCTGCCGCACGGCGGGCGCACCCGCGTGCGCGCCTCCGTCAACGTGCGCGAGGTCGAGCGCTTCGAGGGCGGCACCGCCCGGGTGGGCGCGCGGCTGCGGGCGCTGGGCCGGCTGGCCCGCGCCGGCTACCCCGTCGGCCTGACGATCGCGCCGATCATGCCGGTGCAGGACTGGCGCGAGCGCTACGCCGAGCTGCTGGACGAGGCCGCGGCGCAGCTGCCGGCGGGGGCGGACGTGACGGTGGAGTGCATCACCCACCGCTTCACGCCCAAGAGCAAGGACGTCCAGCTCGGCTGGTACCCGCGCACCAAGCTGGACCTGGAGGAGTCGACCCGCTCGCGCAAGCACGGCAGGTTCGGCGCGGTGAAGTACGTCTACGACAAGGACACCATGCGCGAGCTGCGCACCTGGTTCGAGGCGGCCGTGGCCGACCGGCTGCCCGCGGCGCGCCACCTCTACTGGACCTGACCCCACCCCCGATCGGTGATCTTCCACGGTGCACCTGGAGCCGGCGGCCGCGCTGGAGGAAGATCACCGATCTCGTTCAGGCGGCGCCGTTCCAGTCGACGAGCTGGACGACGACCCCGTTGGGGTCGCGCACCTGGAAGGCCCGCTCGCCCCACTCCTCGACGGTCAGCGGCATGGTGATCGCCACCCCCTCCGCCCGCAGCCGGGCCAGCTCGCCCTCCAGGTCGTCGACGACGAAGGCCAGGATCAGCCCCTGCGCGTGCACGTCGCGCTGGTCGGCGGGCAGCGTCGCCAGCCCGCGGCGCAGGTAGACCACGTGCGCGCCGGCGTCGGGGCGGGTGAGGCTGGCGAAGCCGTCGGCGGCCATCGCCTCGGTGAAGCCGAAGTGCCGGACGAGGAAGGCGCTGGAGGCCTCGACGTCGTCGACGTTCAGCGAGACCGCGGTACCGGTGATGTTCACGGTGGAACCCCTCTCTCCACCCCGTACGGCGTACAGGGTATGCCGTACAACGTGCGGGGAGCCAGGATGTTCCCGTGAGCCCCGACCGCACCAGCGCCGCCGACCCCGCCCGCACCCTGGCCCTGCTCTGGCGGGACCCGGCCGCGGTGCCGGCCCGCGGCCCGCGCCGCAGCCTCGACCTCGACACCGTCGTCGCCGCGGCCACCGCGCTCGCCGACGAGCAGGGCCTGGCGGCGCTCAGCGTGCGCCGGGTCGCCGAACGCCTCGGGGTGGCCCCCATGTCGCTGTACACCTACGTCGCCGACCGCGACGAGCTGCTCGACCTGCTGCTGGACGCCGCGTACGCGGCCGCGCCCCGCGAGGACACCACCGGCCGCCCCTGGCGCGAGCGCGTGGCCGCGGTCGCCGAGGAGAACCGCCTCCTGCACGAGCGCCACCCCTGGGCCGCCGCGATCTCCACGCTGCGCCCCCCGCTGGGCCCGGGGCAGCTGGCCAAGTACGAGCACGAGCTCGCCGCCTTCGACGGCACCGGCCTGGACGACGTCACCGTCGACTCCTGCCTGACGCACCTGCTGCTCGTCGTGCGCGCCTGCGCCCGCGACGCCGCCGACGCGCGGGCCGCGCGCCTGGCCGGCGGCACCGACGCGCAGTGGTGGGCCACCGCCGGCCCGCTGCTGGAGCGCGTGCTGGACCCCGCGCGCCACCCGCGCGCCGTGCGGATCGGCACCGCCGCCGGGACGGCGAACGGCAGCGCCCACGACCCCGCGCAGGCGTACCGCTTCGGCGTGCAGCGCGTGCTGGACGGCATCGCCGCCCTCGTCGAGGACCGGGCGCAGGACCGGGCGCAGGCATCGGGGAGGATCGTCGGGTGAGCGACACCGCCCCGCCCTTCGGCCTCCTCCTCGACGTGGACGGCCCCGTCGCCAGCCCGGTGACCCGCTCGATCAGCGCGCCCGGCCTGCTGGAGAGCCTGCTGGAGCTGCTCGCGGCCGGGGTCCCCGTCGTCTTCAACACGGGCCGCTCCGACGCCTTCCTGCGCGAGCAGGTCGTCGGCCCGCTGCTGGCTGCGGGGCTGCCGGCGGCCGCGCGGCTGCACGCGGTCTGCGAGAAGGGCGCCGTCACCTTCTCGGTGACCGCCGCGGGGATGGGCCCGGTCGCCGTCGACGAGGAGCTCGCGGTGCCCGCCGCGGCCGCGCGGGCGCTGGAGGAGCTGGCGCGGGGCTCCTTCGCCGACGTCCTCTTCGTCGACGACGGCAAGCGCGCGATGGTCTCCCTGGAGCAGCGCCTGGACGTCGACTCCGCCACCTACCTGGCCCGCCAGGTGGACTACGAGCGGGCCGCGCTGGCCGTCTTCGCCGACCTCGGCCTCGGCGTCACCTGGAAGGGCGAGGAGCACCCCGACGCCCGCGGCCGCGTCGACTGGCGCATCGACCCCACGATCATCTCCACCGACGTGGAGTCGGTGCTGCTGGGCAAGGACCGCGGCGCCGAGGTCGCGCTGCGGCTGCTGGCCGCCGACGGGCCGCTGCCGGCGGCCTGGCGCACGGTGGGGGACTCGCGCACCGACTACGCGATGGCCGACTGGCTGCACGCGCACGGCCACGCCGTCGCGCACGTGGACGTGCGCCCCGCCGACGGCGTGCCCGCCACGCCCTACCCGGTGCTCGTGCCGCACCACAGCGTCCACGACGTCGCCGGCGCCGCGTGGCTGGCGCGCATCGCCGCCGTCGTGCGCGGCGAGGCCGCCGACGACGACGGCTTCGACGCGCACCTGGCCGGGCGCCACGTCGGCTGAGCACCCCGCCTCGCCTAGGCTGTCGGCCCGTGGCGGCTGAGCGGATCGACACCCAGTACGAGGACCTCCTGCGGCTCGTGATGAGCACGGGGACGCGCAAGTCCGACCGCACGGGCACGGGCACCCGCAGCGTCTTCGGCCACCAGATGCGCTTCGACCTCTCGCAGGGCTTCCCGCTCATCACCACCAAGCGGGTGCACTTCAAGTCGGTCGCCCTGGAGCTGCTGTGGTTCCTGCGCGGGGACGGCAACGTGCGCTGGCTGCAGGAGCGCGGGGTGAGCATCTGGGACGAGTGGGCCGACGAGCACGGCGACCTCGGGCCCGTCTACGGCGTGCAGTGGCGCTCCTGGCCCACCCCCGACGGCCGCCACGTGGACCAGGTGGCCCAGGTGCTGCAGACGCTGCGCACGGACCCGGACTCGCGCCGCATGGTCGTCTCCGCGTGGAACGTGGGGGAGCTGGAGAAGATGGCGCTGGCGCCCTGCCACGCGCTCTTCCAGTTCCACGTCGCCGACGGGAAGCTGTCCTGCCAGCTCTACCAGCGCTCCGCGGACCTCTTCCTGGGGGTGCCGTTCAACATCGCCAGCTACGCGCTGCTGACGGTGCTGGTGGCCGCCGAGGTCGGCCTGGAGCCCGGCGACTTCGTCTGGACCGGCGGCGACTGCCACGTCTACGACAACCACGTCGAGCAGGTCGCCGAGCAGCTCACCCGCACGCCCTACCCCTTCCCCGAGCTCGTGGTGCGCCCCGCCGGGCTCTTCGAGCACGAGTTCAGCGACTTCGAGCTCGTCGGCTACCGCCACCACCCGGCCATCAAGGCACCGGTCGCGGTCTGAGCGCGGGCACCGGGGAGCGCGCGTGATCGGCCTGGTCTGGGCGCAGTCGGCCAACGGCGTCATCGGCGTCGACGGGCACCTGCCCTGGCGCGTCCCGGAGGACCTGGCGCGCTTCTCCGCGCTGACGAGCGGCACCACGGTCGTCATGGGCCGCGCCACGTGGGAGTCGCTGCCGCCGCGGTTCCGCCCGCTGCCGCACCGGCGCAACGTCGTGCTCAGCCGCACCCCCGGCTACCGCGCCGAGGGCGCCGAGGTCTGCGGCGACCTGGCGGCGGCGCTCGCGAGCGCGCCGCAGGTGTGGGTGGTCGGCGGCCGCGCCGTCTACGAGGCCGCCCTGCCGCACGCGGACCGGCTGGAGGTCACCGAGGTCGACCTCGTCGTCGACGGCGACACCGCGGCCCCCGTGCCGGGGCCGGAGTGGGTGCGCACCGCGGTGGACCCCGCCGACGGCTGGCGCACCTCCACGGGCGGTCCGCGCTTCCGCTTCGGCACCTGGCGGCGCCGCCCCGCCTGAGCGGGCAGATCGTCCACCCCGGACGGCCGCGGGTGGGCACGAAGCCCTCGCGCATCCCCCGCCGGTGTGCCACCGTGAGCCATCGGGCCCCTCCGGGGCTCCCGGCCGAAGGAGGCGCGGCGATGCTGACGGTCCTGGTCTCGCTGGCGGTGATCCTGTTCGTGGCGGCCCTGGTGGGCCGGGTGTGCTCGCGGACGCGGCCGGGTCAGCGCCGCTCCGCCGACGGGGACGTGTGGCCCGGCGTGGCCGGCGGCACGGCCGGCGAGGCGCTCGGCGGGTCCGTGGAGCTGCCGGACACCGGCATCCGCCACCACCACTCGCACTCCTCCTCGCACTCCACCCACGACGGCGGCGGCTGGGGTTGGGGCGGCGACGGCGGCGGCTCCGGCGGCGACGGCTCCGGCGGCGGTGGCGGCGGGGACTGACCCCGACCGGCACCCGGCCGGGCACCCGCGCGGCCGGGCACCGCCGGAGCGGTGCGCCGCTCAGGCGACGTCGACGCCGAAGTCCTGCGCGATGCCCAGCAGGCCGGTGGCGTACCCCTGGCCGACGGCGCGGAACTTCCACTCCCCGGAGTGGCGGTAGACCTCGCCGAAGACCATCGCCGTCTCCGTGGAGGCGTCCTCGGACAGGTCGTAGCGCACGACCTCGCTGCCGTCGGCGCGGTTGACCAGCCGGATGAAGGCGTTCACGACCTGGCCGAAGTTCTGCCGGCGGGCGTCGGCGTCGTGGATCGAGACGGCGAAGACGATCTTCTGGCACTGCTCGGGCACCGAGAGCAGGTCCACCTCGATCACCTCGTCGTCGCCCTCGCCCTCACCGGTGCGGTTGTCGCCGGTGTGGCGCACGGACCCCTCGGGGCTGGCGAGCTGGTTGTAGAAGACGAAGTGGCCGTCGGAGAGCACCCGGCCGCCCGCGCCGACCAGCAGGGCGCTGGCGTCCAGGTCGAAGTCCAGGCCCGTCGTCGTCCGCACGTCCCAGCCCAGGCCGACCTGCGCCTCCGTGAGGTTCGGCGCCACCTTCGTCAGCGAGACGTTGCCACCCTTGGCCAGAGTCACACCCATGCGGCGACGCTAGCCGAGCGCACCCGGGGCGGCCTCCGGGGCGCTCGGCGCGGGGTGGCCGGGGGTGTCGACGAGGTGGTCGAGCAGGAGGCCGACGAGCACGGCGACCGAGGGGGCGGGCAGCCCGAACAGCGCGCGGAAGTAGACGGGGGCCACGAGGTGGTCCAGCACGCGGGTGGCGGTGGGCGCCGCCTCCCCGCGGGCGGCCGCCGCCGCGAGCAGCTGCTCCACCTGCTCGCTGCGACCGGTGAGGCAGGCGGCGCACGCCGACGGCGGCCCCCCGCCCCCGTCCGGGTCCGCGGGGTCGGTCGGCCCGGCGGCGACGGCGGCGCGCAGCAGCGCCCGCTCCTCGGGGCGGGCGGCCTCGGCGACGAGCTCGGCGCCCCAGGCCAGCAGGTCCCCGCGCAGCGAGCCGGTGTCCGGCACGGCCGCGGTGGTGCCGAAGCGGGCCAGCGCGGTGTCGGCGAGCAGGCCGCCCACGTCGCCCCAGCGGCGGTACACGCTCGTGGCGTTGACGCCGGCGCGGGCGGCGACCTGCGGGACGGTCAGCGCCGCGGCGCCCCCGTCGGCGAGCAGCTCGACGACGGCGCGGTGGACGGCGGCCGTCACCTTGGCGCTGCGGCCGCCGGGGCGGGTCGTGGCCGGGCTCATGCCCGCAGCCTAACGCAATTCCCTTTGCGTTAAGCGCGGGACCGGAGTAGTTTCCCGACGACACCTCCCTCGCAGACCTGGAGCCCCCGTGTCCCCCCGCACCTCGACCCGCACCGGGTTCTGGCTCGTCGCCGCCACGCTCGGCGCGCTCGTCTCCGCCTCCGCGGCGCCGTCGCCGATCTTCCCCGTCTACCAGGCGGAGTGGGGGCTGGGCCCGAGCGCGGTCACCGTCGTCTTCGCCGTCTACGCGGCCGTGCTGCTCGTGGCGCTGCTGACCGTCGGCTCGCTGTCGGACCACCTCGGCCGCCGCCCCGTCGTGCTCGCGGCGATCGCCGGCGTCGTCGCCTCGATGCTCGCCTTCGTGCTCGCCGACTCCACCGGCTGGCTCGTCGCGGCCCGCGCGCTGCAGGGGTTCTCCACCGGCACCGCGATCGGCGCGCTCGGCGCGTGGCTGCTGGACCTGGCCGGCCCGCGGCGCGGCGCCCTCGCCCAGGTGGTCAACGGCGCGGTCCCGCCGCTGGGCCTCATGGCCGGCGGGCTGGGCTCCGGGCTGCTCGTGGAGTTCGCCCCCGCGCCCACCCGCACCGTCTACGCGCTGCTGGCCGTGCTGCTCGTGCTGTGCGCCGCGGCCCTGCTCGCGGTGCCGGACGCCGCCGCGCGCGTGCCGGGCGCCCTGCGCTCGCTGACGCCCGTCGTGCGGCTGCCGCGGGCCTCGCGCGCATCGCTGGTGCGCTTCGCCCCCGGCTTCCTCGCCAGCTGGGGCCTGGGCGGCTTCGTCCTCGGCCTCGGCCCCTCCGTCGTGGCCGGTGTGCTCGGCCGCACCGACCACGTCACCGGCGGGCTCGTCGTCGCGGCCGTCGCCGGCGTCGGCGCGCTCGTCGGCGTGCTGACGCGCGCCGTGCGCCCGGACCGGCTCGTGGCCGTCGGCATGCTGGCCCTCGTCGTCGGGCCGCTGCTGGTCGTCCTCGCCCTCGAGCACTCCTCGACGGCGCTGTTCTTCACCGGCGCCGCCGTCTCCGGCATCGGCTTCGGCGGCGGCTTCCAGGGGGCGCTGCGCGGCGTGCTGGCCACCGCCCCCGCCGGCGAGCGCGCGGGGGTCCTCTCGGCCGTCTACGTCATGAGCTACCTGGCCTTCGGCCTGCCGGCGGTCGTGGCGGGCTTCCTGGCCCCCTCGCTGGGCCTGCGCGAGGTGGCCGACGGCTACGCCGCGCTCGTCGTCGCCGTCGGCCTGGCCGGCCTGGTGCTCACCCTCGCCGGTTCCCGCCGCGCGCGCGGCACCGGCGGGCTGCCCGCCCCGCGCCGCCCCTCGCCGGCGCGCCGCGCCGCCGCCGCGCAGGTCAAGCGCGGGCGCTGAGCTGCCGATGCCGCACCCGTGAGCCTCCTCCCGGGTCAGCGCGTCTGCTTCAGCGGCCGCTTCCTGACCGCCCGCACCGAGCTCGCCGCCCGCGCCCGCCGGGCCGGGCTGCTCGTCGACGGGGCCGTCACCGCCGCGACGGACCTCCTCGTGGCCAACGACGCCGGATCGGGGTCGGCCTCGGTGCGCGCGGCGATCGCGGCGGGCGTCCCCGTCCTCGACGAGTACTCCTTCGACGACCTGCTGGCTGCCCGCGCCTGAGACCGCGGTCCCCGGCCGCCCGCGGCACGCGTGACACGCCCGAAACGCCCCGGGCATGCGCTCGTGACCCGCAGGTGGTTGCCTTCGACGGTCCACCCGACGAGGACGTTGAAGGGACCACCCCCGTGTCAGCTCCGCACGACGCCGGATCCGGCGTCAGCACCCAGCGCGACTTCTCCCACGAGGAGGGCGGCCTCCACAAGAGCCTGAAGAACCGCCAGCTGCAGATGATCGCCATCGGCGGCGCCATCGGCACCGGCCTCTTCCTCGGCGCCGGCGGCCGCCTGGCCAGCGCGGGCCCGGGCCTGTTCATCGTCTACGGCGCCTGCGGCTTCTTCGTCTTCCTCATGCTCCGCGCGCTGGGCGAGCTCGTGCTGCACCGCCCCTCCTCGGGCTCCTTCGTCTCCTACGCCCGCGAGTTCTACGGCGAGAAGGCCGCCTTCGTCGCCGGGTGGATGTACTGGTTCAACTGGGCGATGACGGCCATCGTCGACATCACCGCCATCGCGACGTACATGCACTACTGGGACACCTTCTCCTCGGCCCCCCAGTGGCTGCTGGCGCTCATCGCCCTCGTCGTGGTGCTCGGCCTCAACCTCGTCTCGGTGAAGATCTTCGGCGAGATGGAGTTCTGGTTCGCCCTCATCAAGGTCGTCGCCCTGACGGCCTTCCTCGTGATCGGCATCGTCTTCCTCGCCGGCCGCTTCCCCGTCGACGGGCAGAGCACGGGCCTGTCGGTGATCAGCGACAACGGCGGCTGGTTCCCCACCGGCGCCGTCCCGCTGGTCGTCGTGATCTCCGGCGTGGTCTTCGCCTACGCCGCGGTCGAGCTGGTCGGCACCGCCGCCGGCGAGACGGAGGACCCCGAGCGGATCATGCCGCGGGCCATCAACACCGTCATCGTGCGCATCGTCGTCTTCTACTGCGGCTCCCTCGTCCTGCTGGCCCTGCTGCTGCCGTACACGGCGTACTCGGCCGACGAGAGCCCCTTCGTCACCTTCTTCAGCGCCCTGGGCGTGCCCGGCGCCGGCAGCATCATGAACTTCGTCGTCCTCACCTCGGCGCTGTCCAGCCTCAACGCGGGGCTGTACTCCACCGGCCGCATCGTGCGCTCGATGGCCATGAACGGCTCCGCGCCCAGGTTCGCCGAGAAGCTCAACAAGGGCGGGGTGCCCTTCGGCGGCATCGCCATCACCGGGGTCGTCGCCGTCCTGGGCGTCGGCCTCAACTACGTCGCCCCCGGCGAGGCCTTCGAGATCGTCCTCAACGCCTCCGCGCTGGGCATCATCGCCAGCTGGGGCACGATCGTCCTGTGCCAGCTGAAGCTGCACCGGTGGGCGAAGGCGGGCATCGTCCAGCGGCCGGCGTACCGGCTGTTCGGCGCCCCGTACACCGGCTACGCGGTGCTGGTCTTCCTCGTCGCCGTGCTCGCGATCATGGCCTACGACGAGTCGAGCCGGCCGACGGTCTACGCGCTCGGCGTCATCGTGCCGCTGCTCGTGGTGGGCTGGTTCGCCGTCCGCGGGCGGGTGCTGGCCGCCGCCGAGGAGCGCATGGGCCACACGGGCGAGTTCCCCGTCAAGGCGGACCGCCCCCGCCGCCGCGGCTGACCCCGCC
>NZ_JAAALL010000175.1 GCF_009906315.1 Kineococcus vitellinus
GGTCTCGCGCTCGCCGGCGGCGGAGCCGAGGACCAGGCCGCCGGCGAGCGCGAGACCCGCCGCCAGGCGGCGCGCGCGCCGCGTGCGGGCGGGCGTGGGGCTGTTCGTCACCGGCGGGTCGTCCTCTCGCGCAGCACGTCCACTGCCTTGGTCCAGGTGGCCGGCGAGAGCGCCGAGCCGTTGATGCCGCCCGCGGCCGGGGAGGCGTGGCGGGCCTTGACGGCGACGGTCTCGCCGTCGCGGCGCACGTAGCGCTCCCCCGCGCCCGGCAGCGCCGGGCCCGTGCTCTGGTCGGTGGTCCGGTCCCGCACGTCCACGCCGTCCACCGCGGCCGGGCCGGCCGCCTCGGCCGCCTCGGCGGTCTCGTCCGTCCCGGCGGCCTCGGCCTGCGGGAGCACCGTCGCCACGTCGGTCTCGCCGAGCAGGCTCACGCCCTGCTCGGTGACGCCCACGACGAGGGCCCTCTCCCCCACCTTCACCAGCGCGACGGAGGCCTTGGCCCCCAGGCTCTGGCGGGCCAGGACGGCGAACTCCGCCGCGCCGGCCGCGCCGACGCCCCCGCGCCGGCGCAGCCAGCGGGAGATCAGGTACAGGAGCCCGAGCACCGCCACGAGGGAGAAGCTCGTCCGCGCGATCGCGGCGACGGCGTCCATCAGGCGCCGGCCTCCGTCCCCGGGGTGACGATCTCGGTGATGCGGATGGCGTAGTCCTCGTCGACGACGACGACCTCACCGCGGGCGATGAGCTGGCCGTTGACGAGGATGTCGGCGGGGCTGCCGGCGGCGCGGTCCAGCTCGACGACCGAGCCGGGGGTCAGCGCCAGCAGGTCCTGCACCGTCATGTGGGTGCGGCCCAGCTCGACGGTGACGTCCATCTGCACGTCGCGCAGCAGGTCCATGGTGCGGCGCGGGCCGCCGGAGCTCTGCGCGCCGACCGCGGCGGCGGCCGCGGTGGCCTGCGCGCTGGCGGTGGCGGTGGCGGCCGCCGCGGCGGCGGCGACGGCGGTGGCGGACAGCGTGAGGCCGATGAGGGCCAGGGTCTCCCCGCCGGCGCCGACGAGCGCGACGGCACCGCCGTCGATGGCGCGCAGCGCGTCGGCCGGGTCGCCCTCGACGCCCGGCTCGAGGGCGCACTGGCCGAGGCTGACCACGACGGTCTCCAGCGCGGGGCGCAGGGCGTCGACCGGGTCGAGCGCGCCCTCGGGGCTCATGAGGAGGGTGTTGAGGGTCTCCTCGCCGACGATGACGGTGACGCGGCCGGAGGCGGCGCCGGAGAAGCTGGCGGAGACCGCGGTGCCCTCGTCGCCGAGGTCGGGGGCCTGGGCGACGCCCACGACGTCGGTGATCGTCCCCGGCGCCGACAGCGGCAGGACGGCGAGCGCTGCCTGGGCGGCCTCGCGCAGCGTGGCCATGAGGTCGGTGTGGGTGGCGGTGCTCATCGGGAGCTCTCCTCGGGGGTCGGGACGATCAGGCAGGCGAGACGGGAACCGCGGCTGCCGGCCACGGCGGAGGCGACGCGGGCGTCGGATGAGACGACCTCGAGGGGTTCGTCGGCCCGGTGCGGCAGGCGCAGCACGTCACCGGGGATGAGGGAGAGGATCTCGTCGGGGCGCAGCTGCGCGGCCTTCAGGCGCACCGACACCTCGACCGGGATGTGCTCGAGGTGGTCGTCGAGGCGGTCGCGCATGAGGCGGCGGATCCGCAGCTCCTCGGGGCTGGCCACCCGCAGCTCGGCGGCGGTCAGCGCGGCCGACAGCGGGTCCAGCGGCATGGCCAGCGTGGCGGTGCCCGCGGTCTGCTCCACCTGCAGGTGGAAGGAGGCGACGATCATGACGTCGGTGGCGGCGGCGGCCTGCGCGAACTGGGGGTTCTGGTCGATGCCCGTCAGCTTCGGCTGCAGGTCGGTGACCGTGACCAGCGAGGAGGACAGCTCGGCCAGGGTGCGCTCGACCAGGCCGCGGGCCAGGACGGCCTCGATGTCGGTGAGGGTGCGCTCCGGCTGGCCGGGGGCCCCGGTGCCGCCGAGCATGCGCTCGATGCAGGAGAGCACCAGGGCGGTGTCCAGGTGCAGCACGCCGGCGCCGACGAGCGGCTCGGGGTCGAAGACGGCCATGACGGTCGGCATCGGAAGGCTCGCCGCGTACTCGTCGTAGCTGTACTGCTGGATGCCGTCGAGCTCGACCTGCACCGTGGTGCGCAGGGTCGACGACAGCAGCGTCGCCCACTGCCGGCAGAAGCCCTCGTAGGTGATCTCCAGCACGCGGGCGTGCTGGCGCGACAGCTTGGTCGGCCGTCGGAAGTCGTACGGGACGGGCACACCACGTCGTCGGGAGCGACGGGTGCCTGTCCGCTCGGCGCTGGTGGGGGTCTCGGCTGCCACGAGGAACCTATCGGCACGAACGGCCGTCACCCTTTAGCGCTGATCCGAACGGGTGTCGTCGGGCCCGCGGAGCTCAAGGCCGGAGCCCGCGCGGCCCGCGGCCGGGGGCGGGCTCCGCCGGGACGCGAGAAGGCCCCGGGCGGGTGCCCGGGGCCTTCTCGCGGCGGGAGCGCGGCCCGCTCGAGCGGGGCTCAGCTCACTGCATGACGAACTGGGTGAGGTAGATGCCCATGACCTGCTTCTCCTCGTGACCCTCCACCTCGTGGACGTAGGCCTCGACGACCTTCTCCTGCAGCTCCTCCTTGTGGTGGGTGCGCTGCTCGGCGTTGGACAGGTCCGTCATCGTCAGGCCGCTGAACTGGCTGATCGTCAGGTCGAGGGCCTTGCTGCCGTCGACGCCGGTGGAGCCGCCGTGGCCGCCGCCCTCGCTGGCCACCTGCTGCAGGGCGATGCCGACCTTGAGGTAGTGCCCGTCGGCGAGGTTGACGCTGATGGGGTCCAGCGCGACGACCTCGCCGGGCTCCAGGTGCTCCTCGACCGGCTCGGCGGCGGCCGCGGTGTCGCCCTTGGTGAGCACGAACACTCCGGCGCCGGTGCCGCCGGCGAGCAGGACGGCCGCGGCCGCGCCGATGATGATGAGCTTCTTCGCGCCGCCGGGCTTGGCGTCGCCGCCGGTCTTCTTGTCCTTGGCCATGGTCGGGTTCCTCTTCGGTCCGCGGGTGCGTCGGGTGGTCAGTGGTGGTCCGCGTCGGCGCTGGAGGCCTCGGCGATGTGCGGGGCGGCGTCGGCCGCGATGTCGACCGGGACGGCGGTGGCCCCGGTGGTGGCGGGCACCTCGGCGGTCGTGGTGCCGGTGCTCAGCTCGGCCGGGCCGTCGGTGGGCGTGCTGGCCGCGACCTCCGGCAGCAGCGCCTTGACGGCGTCGGAGCTGGGCGAGGCGACGACGAGGTCGACGCGCCGGTTGCCGGTGAGCGCCCGCTCGTCGCCGTCGGGGTAGAGCGGGCGGCTCTCCCCGTAGCCGGTGCCCGACAGCCGGGCGGTGGCGATGCCGTGGCCGATGAACCGCGTGACCACCGTGAACGCGCGGGCCCCGGAGAGGTCCCAGTTGTCGCGGTAGCGGGTGTTGCCGTTCAGCGGCAGCGAGTTGGTGTGGCCCTGCACCGCGATGTCGTTGGGCAGCGCGGCGAGGATGGGGGCGACGGCGTCCAGGACGTCCAGGCCGGTCTGCTCGACGTCGGCGGAGCCGTTGGCGAAGAAGACGTTGTCGGCCACCAGGCCGACGACGAGGCCGTCGGAGGTGATCCGGTAGGTCACCTGGTCCTGGTCGTCCTTGGCGGTCAGCGCCTGCGCGATCTGCTTCTCCAGCTCGCGGTAGGCGGCGACCTCCTCCTTGGCGGCCTGCAGGTCCGCCGCGGACTGGTCCCGGGCGGCGTTGTCGAGCACCCTCTGCGCCTGCTGGGGCTGCATCGGCTCCCCGCCGTCGAGCGGGGAGATGTCGACCGCCTCGGCGCCGTTGTCGACGTCGTTGACACCCTGGTTACCGGACAGCACGAGGTTCGTGCTGGCGGTGCCCTCGTTGAGGCCGTCCTTGAACTGCGCGAACTTCAGCTGGTCGATCTGGCTGAGGGCGAACAGGACGATGAACAGCGCCATGAGGACGGTCAGCATGTCGGCGTAGGAGACCAGCCACCGCTCGTGGTTGACGTGCTCCTCGTGCTCCTCGTGCTTGTGCCGCCTCTTGTGCGACGAGGAGGCCATGTCAGGCCGCCTTCTTGTCCGGGACGGCGGTGCCCGGGGGCAGCAGGCTCTCCAGCTTCTTGGCCACCGAGCGCGGGTTGGAGCCGGCCTGGATGGCGAGGATGCCCTCGACGACCAGCTCCATCTGCGCGACCTCGATGCCCATGAGGCGCATGTAGCGGCTCTGCAGCGGCAGGAAGAAGACGTTCGCGCTCGCGACGCCCCAGAAGGTGGCGACGAACGCGCCGGCGATCATGGGGCCCAGGGCGGCGGCGTCGGACAGGTTGGCCAGCACGACGACCAGCGAGATGACCGTGCCGCAGATGCCGATGGTGGGGGCGTAGCCGCCCATGTCGCCGAGGATCTTCGCGGCCTGCTTGTCGGCGGCCTTCTTGGCCTGGATCTTGGCGGTGAGGATCTCGTAGAGCTCGTCGGGGTCGGTGCCGTCGATGGCCGTCTGCAGGCCGTCGCGCAGGAACTCGTCGTCCACTTCCTTGATCGCGTCCTCGAGGGCCAGCAGGCCCTCGCGGCGGGCGCGCTCGGCCATCTGCACGATGACGCCGACGGTCTCGCCGGCGTTCTTCGGCTTGCCGAGGAAGGCGGTCTTGAGGACCCCGATCAGGCCCACGCCGTCCTTCATGATGCCGCCCATGAAGCCGACGCCGAGGGTGCCGACGAAGACCAGGACGAGCGGGCCGGGCAGCAGCAGGTCACCCAGGCTGCCGCCCTCGTGGTTCTGCGCCCAGAGGATGCCGGCGAGGCTGATGACCAGCCCGCCGATGGTGGCGAAGTCCATGGCTCACGGCCTCCTGCGGTGCAGCGGGACCGGGGCCGGCAGCTCGCCGTCCGCGTCGCTCGCGGTGGTGTTCGGGGTCGGGTGCGCCGGGGTGTCGGCGTGGGCCGGCAGCTCGAGGACGTGGGCGGTGGCGCCCGTCTCCTCCAGGGAGTGCGCGGTCGCGACGACGCGCGCGCGGAACGCCATGACGCGCTCGACGACCTCGGCCAGCGGCTCGGTGACGACGAACTTGGCGCCGTCCACGAGCGTGATGACCGTGTCTGGTGTCGCGTCGACGCGCTGGATCAGGTCGGGGTTCACGGCGAACACCGACCCGTTGAGGCGAGTCACGAGGATCACGTGGGTTCCATCCTTGGCGGTGGAGTCGGGGCCCTTCCGTGGGCCGGTTCACTGATCAATCGGCGTGTCCGGCCTGGACCTGAGAGGGGGTTGCCTGGTGCACCCGTTCGTGCTAATGGCCTGCGTGTCATCACGCTCAGCGACGACGAAGGCCCCCTGGGAGTGCTCCCAGGGGGCCTTCGGCGGATCGGGGTCAGCGCTTGAGGTTGACCAGCTCCTGCAGGATGTCGTCCGAGGTGGAGATGATGCGCGAGTTCGCCTGGAAGCCGCGCTGGGCCAGGATCAGGTTGGTGAACTCCGCCGACAGGTCGACGTTGGACATCTCCAGGCTGCCGGCCAGGATGGTGCCGCGGCCGGCGTCGCCGGCGATGCCGAAGACGGGCGCGCCGGAGTTGGTGGAGACGCTGTAGAGGGAGTTGCCCTCCTTGCGCAGACCCGCCACGTTGTTGAACGAGGCGATCGCGATCTGGCCGAGGGTCTGCTTGTACCCGTTGGAGTACGAACCGGTGATGACACCGTCGGTGCCGAAGGAGTAGCTGGTCAGCGAGCCGATGGGGAAGCCGTTGTCCTTGCCGGCGACGTTGCTCTTGCCGGACGTCCCGACGAAGCCGGTCAGGCTGTCGAGGTTCACGTCGACGGCCTGACCGTTCACGGTGATGCTGGTGAAGTCGGCGGTGGCCTTCTCGCCGTCGACCGTGGGCGGCGTCGCGCCCGAGTTGCCATCGAAGTTCAGCGCGCCCGCGGCATTCGCCAGTGCACCGGGCTCGGTGGGAGGCGTGGTGTCCCAGGTCACCGTCCAGTCGTTGCCCTTGGGTGCCGTGTTCGTGAAGCGCATGTAGACGGTCTGCATGTTGCCCTGCTCGTCGTACACCTTGAAGCTGCTCGTCACCTCGCGGGCGGTGCCGTCCGCGTTGAGGGTGTTGTCGAGGTTGCCGCTGATGGTGCCCTCGGTCGTCGCCTTGGCGGGCATCACCGCGTCGGAGGGGATGACGAGCTTGGTGACCTGCCCGTTGGTGTTGACGTTGCCCTCGGCGTCCGGGCGCCAGCCCATGACGTAGCCGCCGTCGTTGGTGACGACCGAGCCGTCGGCGTCCAGCGTGAAGGAGCCGTTGCGGGTGTAGAAGGTGCCGTCGCCCTGCTGGATCGCGAACATGCCGTCGCCGCTGAGCATGAGGTCGGTCGACTTGCCGGTCGCCTGGGCCGAGCCCTGCGTCATGTTCTGGGTGATGGCCTGGACGCGGACGCCGAGACCGACCTGCGAGGGGTTGGTGCCGCCGCTGACCTCGGTCGGGGCGCCGGCCGCCTTGGTGAGCTGCGACAGCGTGTCGGCGAAGACGACACCGGAGCTCTTGAAGCCGGCGGTGTTGACGTTGGCGATGTTGTTGCCGACGACGTCCATCATCGTCTGGTGCGAGCGCAGGCCGCTGACACCGGAGAACATGGAGCGGAGCATGTTTCAGACCTTTCGAGGGGCTGACGGGGTTCGGGAGGGACGTGCGGGGGTCAGGCCGTCGGCGTGGACGGGCCGGACGCGGAGGAGCTCGACGAACCGGCGGCCGGGGTCGAGCTGGGCGCGGTGGACGAGCTCGGCGAGCTCGCCCCGGTGGCGGGAGCGGTGCCGGCAGCGGGAGCGGCGCCCGTGGCCGGAGCGGTCGCCGGAGCGGTCGCCGGAGCGGCCGTCTCCTCGACGCCGACGGTGGTCACCTTGGACAGGACGACCTTGGTGCCGGCCACGTCGAGCAGCGGCTCACCGCCGGTGCCGCCGGCGGAGGAACCGGTGAAGGAGGCCGACCGCACGACGCCGGAGACGGTCTTCCCGTCGGGGCCGACGTAGGAGACCGTCTGGCCGATGAGCGCGCTGGCCTGCAGCTTGTTCTGCGCGGCGAGCATCGAGCCGCTGCTCGTCGCCACCTCCTGCATGGTCTCCAGCGCGGAGAACTGCGCCGTCTGGGCCATGAACTGGGTGGTGTCGGCGGGCTTGGACGGGTCCTGGTACTTCAGCTGCGCCACCAGGAGCTTGAGGAAGGTGTCCTTGTCCGTCTTCGTCTTGGCGACCGCCGCAGCGGACGTGTCCGACCTGCCGGCGTTCTTCGCCGCCTCGGTCGCCGTGAACGCGTCCGAGGTGGCGATGAGGGACGCGTACGGGTTCGCCCCGCTGGCCGCATCGATGGTCATGCCTTCTCCTTCGGTCGAACGGGTGGGGGTCTGTAGCCCGGGCGGGCGATCCACGGGGACTGTTCAGGTGATCGCCGGCCCGGTGGCTACAGGTGCACCTCAGACCCGCAGGTCCAGGCGGCCGGCCGCGGCAGCCACGGCGGCCCGGCCGGCCGCGCGCTGCTCGTCGCGGCCCGCCGGGGAGCCGTCCCGCCCGCCGTAGCCGGGCTGCCCGCCGGAGGCACCGCCCTGCCCGCCGGAGGGCGCGCCCTGGCGGCCGGAGCCGCCGAACTGGGCGTCGGCGGAGCGCTGCTGCTGGGCGGAGCCGGAGTCGGCGCGCACGTCGACGGTGGTGGAGGTGAAGCTCGTGCCCGCCAGCTCGCGCTGCAGGTCGCCGACGGCGGCCTTCAGGGCGTGCCGGGCGGCCTCGGAGGCACCCGCCAGCTGCACGTGCAGCGCTCCCCCGCTGACCTCGGCGGTGACCTTCACCGGGCCCAGGCCGAGCGGGTTGACCTCCACCGTGAGGCGGTGGACGTCGTCGGCGGTGGGCAGCTGCTCCAGGCGGGCGCTGAGGCCCTGCGCGAACGCGGCCGGGTTGGTCAGCGGCAGCGGGGCCGGCGGCGTCGAGGTCGCGGCCACGGCGGGAGCCGCGCCCGCGGCGCTCGGCGCGGTCGCGACCGGTGCCGCGAGCGAGAACGACGGGTCCGTCACCGCGGTGGCCTTCGGCAGCCCGGTGGCCACCAGCGCCGCCGGGGTCGGCGACCCGGTGGACGGCTGCGGCACGACCGGGACGGCGGCCGGGGTCGCGGGCACCGGCTCGCCGGCGCCCGGCACCGGGCGCGGCGCGGGCGGCTGCAGGCCGGCGGGGACCTGCTGCTGGGCGGACTGCTGACCCTGCTGGCCCGGCTGGCCGGACTGCTGACCCGCGCCCTGCCCGGCACCGCCCGTCCCGGCGGCGACCGGCGGGAGCTGCGCCTGCTGGTCGGCGACGGGGGCCGTCGGCGCCGCGGTCGCGGGAGCCGGCTGCGCCGCGGTGGCCGCCGTGGTGGCCGCCGCCTCGGTCCCGGCGCCGGCCGCACCGGCCGCCGCGGTGGCGGTGGTGGCGGCCGCGACCTGCTGCACCGCAGCCTGACCCGCGGCCTCGGCGGGCAGCGGGGCGCTCGCGGCGGCCGTCACCGCGGAGGGCCTCGCGCTGGCCGGCAGGCCGGTCAGCGCCGTCGTCACGACGGACGCCTGCACCGGCGCGGCGGGGGCGGTGCTCACCTCGGCGCCACCGGGCAGCGGGCCGGTGGCGGTGGGGACGGCCGGACCGGCCTGCGCGGCGGCGGCCTGCCCGGACTGCCCGGCGAGCTGCCCGGGCACCTGCCCCGCACTCGCCGCCGCGGCCGCGGCGCCCGGCTGGGCGGCCGGCACCTGCAACTGCTGGGGCTGCGGGGACTGCTGCGCCGCGAGGGGCGAGGTGGTGACCGGGGTGGCGGTCGCGGTGACCGGCACCGTCGCGGCGGCACCCGCCGGCGCGGTGGGGGCACCGGCCCCGGCGGCCGTGGTCCCCGCGGTGGTCCCGGCCGTGGCTCCGACGGTGACCGTCCCGGCGGTGGTGGCAGTGGCGGCGGTGGCGATCGCACCCGTCGGGGCGGCCTGCTCCCCCGCCGGCACCTGCGCCGGCAGCGTCAGCACGGCGCGCAGCGCCGCGGGCAGCCCGAGCAGCGAGGGGTCGACGGGGGCGCCCGCCGCGGGAGCGGTGCCCTCGCGCGCGGTCTCCTGCCCGTCCTCGGCGCGGGCGGCACCGTCGACGGCACCGTCGCGCGCGCCGGTGTCCCGGGTCCGCTCGAGGCGGGCACCGTCGCGCTTGTGCACGCGGCTGCCGCGGGCGGCGTCGGCGCCCTCGCGCCGGGGCGCGCGGTCGTCGGCGGGACGCTCGGGGCGCTGGGTGCGCTCGACGGGGCGGGCGCCGGCATCGTCGCGCGCGTCCCGCACGTCCCGCGCGTCCCGCACGTCTCGCGCGTCACGGGTCTCGCGCACGCCACGGGCGTCGCGGCCGGCCTGCTCCTCGCGCCCGCCGCGCTCCTCGCGGGCACCGGTGCGCAGCGAGTCGACGGCCTGGCCGAAGGAGTCGGCGAAGCTGGCGCCGCCGTCGCCGGACGGGCGCGCGCCCTCCCGGGGGGCC
>NZ_JAAALL010000176.1 GCF_009906315.1 Kineococcus vitellinus
CCCTGGCCGCGCACGGCTGCACCGGCGAGCTCGTGCGCACCCGCACGGCCGCCGGCTTCGAGCGCGCCGTGCGCGCCGCGGCCGCCGAGGGCGAACCGCTCGTCCTGCCACCGGACGCCACCCCCTTCGACGACGTCCTCGACGCCTGGGGGGCGCGCGCGGCGGTGCGCAGCGTCGTGCGCGTGGACGTCGACGCCCGCGCCCACGACCCGTCCGCCGCCGTGCGCCGCCACGTGCGCTCGCGGGGGCTGGGCGGCCTGCGCTTCGGCGTCGACGCCTGGCACCACCACCGCACCCGCCCGGCCGCCGCCACGTCCTACGGACCGCACCCGGACCAGCGCCTGGAGCTGCGCCTGCCGCCCGGTGGGGACGACGGCGCGGGCACCGGGCCGTTCCCGGTCGCCGTCCTGGTCCACGGCGGCTACTGGCGCTCGCGGTGGGCCAGCGACCTCATGGACGCCGCGGCCGTGGACCTGGCCGACCGCGGCTGGGCCGCCGTCAACGTCGAGTACCGCCGCCCCGACGAGCACGACTGGGACGCGACCACCGCGGACGTGGCGGCGGCGCTGCAGGCCCTCGCCGGCCTGCACGCCCCGCTGGACCTGGAGCGCGTGGTCCTGCTGGGCCACTCCGCCGGCGGCCAGCTCGTCGTCCGCCTCGCCGCCGACCTCGCCGCCGGGCCCACCACCGAGCCCACCACCGCCGGGCTCGTGCGACCGGCGCTGACGGTGTCGCTGGCCGGCTGCCTGGACCTGGAGGCCATCCACGAGCGCCACCTCAGCGAGGGCGCCGTCGCCCTGGCCCTGGGCGGCTCCCCCGCGCAGCTGCCGCACGTGTACGCGGCCTCCTCCCCGCTGCGGCGGCTGCCGCTGCGCTCCCCCGTCGCCGTCGTCTGCTGCCGCGGCGACGACCCCGACCTGCTCGACGCCTCCCGCCGCTACGCGGCCGCGGCCCGCGCCGCCGGTGACGACGTGGCGGTGCTGGAGGAGGACGGCGACCACTCCAGCGTCGTCGACCCGCGCAGCCGGGTCTGGGAGCGCACCCTCGAGCTGCTGACCTCCCGGGTGCGGCGCTGACGGGGCCGGGCGCGGGGCCGCGGGCTCCCGCTGCGGCCCCGGGGCCGCGCCAGCAGGATGGCCGCGTGCCCGACCTCCTCGACGTGACCGTCGTCGTCGCGACGGCGGACCGCCGCGACCTGCTGCGCCGCAGCCTGTCGCACCTGGTGGTCCTGCCCGGCCGCCCGCCGGTCGTCGTCGTGGACAACGGCTCCGGCGACGGCAGCCCGGAGATGGTGGAGGCCGAGTTCGGCCACCACCGGCAGCTGGAGCTGGTGCGGCTGCCGGTGGACCGCGGCGCCCTGGCCCGCAACGAGGGCGTGCGCCGCGCCCGCACCCGCTACGTCGCCTTCAGCGACGACGGCTCCTGGTGGGCGCCGCAGGCGCTGGCGCGCGCCGTCGCCGCCTTCGAGGCGCACCCCGCCCTCGGGCTCGTGGCCGCCCGCGCCACCCTGGCGCCCACGGGCGAGACCGACCGCGCCTCGCTGCGGATGGCGGCCGCCCCGCTGGGGCACGACCCGGGCCTGCCCGGACCGCCCGTGCTCGGCTTCACCGCCCGCGCCGGGGTGCTGCGCGCCGCCGCCTTCGAGCAGGTCGGCGGTTTCGACGAGCTGGTGCGCTGCGGCGGCGGGGAGGACCTGCTGTCCCTGGACCTGGCCGCCGCCGGCTGGCAGCAGTGCTACCTGGCGGACGTCGAGGCCCCGCACGGCCCGTCCGGGCCGCCCGACCCCGCCCGCCGGGCGGTGCGCGAGCGCGAGCGCGTCCTCGTGTGCTGGATGCGCCGGCCGCTGGTGAGCGCGCTGCGCGAGAGCGCCCGGCTGCTGGCCGGCGCCGCCCGCGAGGGCCGCCTCGGGCGGGAGGTGGTGGCGCTCGCCCGCTGCCTGCCGCCCGCGCTGCGCCGCCGGCGCCCGGTCGCGCCGGCGCTGGAGCGCGCCTGGCGCACCGCGCACGAGCCGCGGGGCCGGCGCCGGCGCGGGCCCGGCGGCGCCTGAGGGCGGACCTCGGTGCGCGCGGGGCGCGCGGACGCCGCTACCCTTCCAGCGCCTGGCGCCGAGCAGTGGGAGATGGGGTCCGTGTCCTGGGTCTCGCGCGTCGACGGCTTCCAGCGCCGCCACCGGCTGGTGAGCTACCCGCTGGCGGTGGTCTACAAGTTCTACGAGGACCAGGGCCCCTACCTGGCCGCGATCATCACCTACTACGGGCTGCTCAGCCTCGTGCCCCTGCTGCTGCTGCTGTCCACGGTCCTGGGCTACGTGCTGGCCGGCAACCCCGGCGCGCAGCAGGCGATCCTGGAGTCCGCCGCCACCCAGATCCCCGTCATCCGCGACGAGATCGGCACCCCCGGCCGCCTGGGCGGTGGCGGCACCGGCCTGGTCATCGGCATCGTCGGCGCCCTCTACGGCGCCCTGGGGATCGGCCTGGCCCTGCAGAACGCCGTGAACACCGCCTGGGGCGTGCCCCGCAACGAGCGCCCGAACCCCTTCGCCTCGCGGTTGCGCAGCCTGCTGCTCATCGTCACCGCCGGCCTGTTCGTCGTCGGCACGACGGTGCTGAACATCGTCCTCGCCGACGTCATCGGCGCCCAGGGGACGCTGCTGCAGTGGATGACGCGCGTGGGGTACACCGCGCTGGCCGCCCTCGGCTTCACGATGGCCTTCCGGCTGGCGGCGGCCCACCGCCCGCCCTTCCGCACCGTGCTGCCCGGCGCGGTGCTCATGGGCGTGCTCTGGCAGTTCCTGCAGCGCTTCGGCGGCAACCTCGTCGGGCTGGTCAGCGAGCGCTCCAGCGTCTCCAACCAGGTCTTCACGGCCGTCCTGGGCGTCATCGCCTTCCTCTTCGTCTCCTCCTGCGCCGTGGTGCTCTGCGTCGAGCTGGACGTCGTGCGGGTGCGGCGGTTGTACCCGCGGGCGCTGCTGACCCCCTTCACCGACGCCGTCTCCCTCACCGAGGGCGACCAGCGCGCCTACACGCGTCTCGCGCAGGCCCAGCGGCACAAGGGGTTCGAGCGCGTGCACGTGGAGTTCGGCGCCTCACCCCTGGAGCGGCGGGACGGCGGCGCGGACGGCGCGGACGGCGGGAGCGCGCCCGAGGCGGGCGGCGAGGGACGAGCAGACCGCGATCTGGAGCGGGTGGTAGAGGACGACCGGTAGCGCCACCAGCCCGACCAGGTGCGGGGGGAAGAGCACCGTCGCCATCGGCAGGCCGGTGGCCAGCGACTTGGTCGAGCCGCAGAAGGCCACCACCACCCGCTGCGCGCGCGGGGCGCCCCACCACCGCGGCACCTCCCACGCGGCGAGCAGGACGAGCGCCAGCAGCAGCGCGGCGCAGCCCAGGACCACGAGCACCTCTCCCGCACCGACCTGCCGCCACACGCCCTGGCGCACCCCGCTGCTGAAGGCCGCGTAGACGACTGCGACGACCACCCCGCGGTCCAGCAGGCCCAGGCCCCGGCGGTGCGCGCGCACCCAGCCGCCCACCCACCGGCCCGCCACCAGGCCCAGCAGGTAGGGCACCAGCAGCTGCAGCACGATGCGCCCGACGGCCGTCGCGTCCGGACCCGCCCCGGAGGAGCCGAGCAGCAGCGCGACCAGCAGCGGGGTCAGGACGGTGCCGGCGAGGTTGGAGGCGGTCGCGCCGACCACCGCGGCCGGCACGTCGCCGCCGGCGAGCGCGGTGAAGGCCACGCACGACTGCACCGTGGAGGGCAGCACCGCCAGGAACAGCAGCCCGGCCGCGAGCCCGTCGGCCAGCAGCGGCCCGGCGGCCAGCGCGAGCAGCAGCCCCAGCAGCGGGAAGAGCAGGTAGGTGGTGGCGGCGACGGTGCCCTGCAGCCGCCAGTCGCGCAGCCCCGCCAGGGCCTGCGCCGGCGCGGTCCGCGCCCCGTAGAGCAGGAACAGCCCCGCCACCCCGAGCGTCGTGCCCCACGAGAGACCGGTCGCGACGCCGCCGCCGGCGGGCAGCACGGCCGCCGCGGCCACGGCGCCCAGCACGGCGAGCACGAAGGGTTCCACGCGGCGCAGGACGGGGACGGACGACCAGCGCAGCACCCCGGGATGCTACGGCGGCTAGGGTGCCCGGGTGCCTGGCCCCCTGGTGTCCGTGCCCGACCTGCAGGCCGAGCTCGCCGGCCCCCGGCCACCCGTCCTGCTCGACGTGCGCTGGAGCCTGGGCGGCCCGCCCGGCGCCGCCGACCACGCCCGCGGCCACCTGCCCGGCGCCGTCCACGTCGACCTCGACGCGGAGCTCTCGCGCCCGGCCGGGCCCGGGGAGGGCCGCCACCCGCTGCCGGACCCGCAGGCGCTGCAGCGCACCCTGCGCGCGGCGGGGACCTGCGCCGGCACCCGCGTCGTCGCCTACGACGCCGGTCCGGGCACCAGCGCCGCCCGCGCCTGGTGGGTGCTGCGCTGGGCGGGCCTGGCCGACGTGGCCGTCCTCGACGGCGGGCTGGCCGCCTGGCGGGCCGCCGGCGGAGCCGAGACCACGCGGGTGCCGCGGCCGGTCCCCGGGGACGTCGAGGTGCGCGCGGGCTCGCTGCCCGTCCTGGACGCCGCCGCCGCGGCGGCGCTGGCGCGCTCGGGGGTGCTGCTGGACGCGCGCGCGCCCGAGCGCTACCGCGGCGAGAGCGAACCCGTCGACCCCGTCGCCGGCCACGTGCCCGGCGCGCTCAACGCCCCCACCACCGACGTCCTCGGCGCCGACGGCCGCTTCCTGCCGCCGCAGCGGCTGCGCGAGCACTTCGCCCGCCTCGGCGTGGGACCGGCGGGCCCGGCGGACCCGGCGGACCCGGCGGCGCAGGGCGGAGCGGACCCGGCGGTGCGCCCGGAGATCCCCCGGCTGCCGGTGGACGAGCGCGCCTACTACCGCCGGCCGGTCGCCTGACCCCTGTGGACGGTGCGGTGATCTTCCGCGGTGCACCGCGGAAGATCACCGCACCGTCCACAACCGCACCGTCCACAGGGGAACGCAGCACGGGGTGGGACCAGGAGGTCCCACCCCGTGCTGCGTCGCGGTGCCGGATCAGGCCGCGGCGACCGCGCCCTCGATCTCCAGCGCCTTGTCGACGTCGAGGACGAGCAGCAGCGCGTCGTCGAGCTTGTAGGCGCCGCGGATGAGCTCGCGGATCGGGCCGGACAGCGTGTCCGGCGGCGGCTCGAAGGTCGCGTCGGCGGCCTCGATGACACCACCGATCGAGTCGACGAGCAGGCTCCAGACCTCCTCGGCGGCGCGGACGACGACGTTCATCGCGACCTTGCCCTCCTCGCGGTCGGGCATGCCCAGCCGGCGGCGCAGGTCGAGCGCGGTGACGACCTGACCGCGCAGGTTGATGAGGCCGGCGACGGCCCGCGGGGCCAGCGGCGCGGGGGTGCGGGGCTGCTCGGTGAGCACCTCCTGCACGCGCCGCACCTCGACACCGAACAGGTGCCCGGCCAGGTGGAACGTGGCGTACTGCGTGGACACGTCAGACCCCCAGTCGCTTGGACGCTTCGGCGAGCTCGTTCTGAGCCTGCTCGGTGAAGAAGTTCGGGTCCGCGGCCAGGATGGCGGCGCGGACGTCGAGGAGCTCGGTCACGCGGTCGCGGATGACGGCCGAGCCGACCAGGCCCGCGTCGTCGATGTCGCTGCGCGCGTCCTGACCCGCGACGATGTCGACGATCTCGTCGACGACGATCGCGACGGAGCGGCCGCGCGCGGAGTACACGACACCCGGCACCGCGTCGACCTCGCCGGCCGAGCGGGCCCCGCGGGAACCGCCGCCGAGGTGGTGCGAGAGGCGCACCAGCGGGAGGATCTCGCCGCGGTAGCGGACGACCTCGCGGCGGCCGACGCGCTCGATGGACTCCGTCTTGAACTCCTCCAGGCGGGTGACGACGTCCAGCGGGATCGCGACCCGGCGGTTGTCGCCGAGGCCGACGACCAGCAGGCGCTGGCCCTCGCCCGTCGCGGCGGTCGTCGCGGCGGCCGCGGCGGCGGCGTGCTCGATGCCGTCCGAGCGCATCGTGCGCCGCGCCAGCGACTGCACGTCGAGGATGAGCGAGACCCGCCCGTCGCCGAGGATGGTCGCCCCGGCGTAGGAGCCGATCGCCTTCAGCACGCCGGAGAGCGGCTTGACGACGATCTCCTCGGTGTCCAGGACGCGGTCGACGACGAGGCCGAAGCGGCGGCCGTCGCACTCCAGGACGGCGATGACGAGGTTGGTCGGCATCTCCGCCTCGGCGGGGCGCTTGAGCTCCAGCGCCTCCTCCAGGCGGATCAGCGGCAGCAGCGCACCGCGCAGGCGGTACACCTTCGCGCCGCCGACGTCCTCGATGGCCTTGGACATGCGCTCGGTGTCCAGGCTGACCAGCTCCAGCAGGTTGACCTGCGGCATGGCGTAGCGCTGGCCGGCGCACTCGACGGTCAGGGCCGGGACGATCGCCAGGGTCAGCGGGATCCGCAGGCGCCAGACGGTGCCGTGGCCGACGACGGACTCGACGTCGACGGAGCCGCCGATGCGCTCGATGTTCGTCTTGACGACGTCCATGCCGACACCGCGGCCGGAGACGTTGGTGACCTTGGCGGCGGTGGAGAAGCCGGGCAGGAAGAGGAACTGCAGGACGTCGTTGGGGGTCAGCGACTCCAGCTTGGCGGCCGTCACCAGGCCCTTCTCGACGGCCTTGGCGCCGATGACGGCCGGGTCGATGCCCTTGCCGTCGTCGCGGATCTCGACGACGACCTGGCCGCCCTCGTGCGCGGCGCGCAGCTTCAGGGTGCCGACCTCGTTCTTGCCGGCGGCGCGGCGGACCTCGGGCGACTCGATGCCGTGGTCGACGGCGTTGCGGACGATGTGGGTCAGCGGGTCCTTGACGGCCTCGAGCAGCGTGCGGTCGAGCTCGGTGTCGCCGCCCTCCATCTCCAGCTTGATCTTGCGGCCCAGCATGTTCCCGAGGTCGCGGACGACGCGGGGCAGCTTCGACCACAGGTGGTCGATGGCCTGCATGCGGGTGCGCATGACCGTCTCCTGCATCTCGCTGGCGACGAGGTTGAGGCGGTGGCAGGCGCGGGTGAGGTCCTCGTCGCGCAGCGCGCCGGCGCGCTGGAGGATCTGGTTGCGGGCCAGGACGAGCTCACCGGCCTGGCGGACCAGGGACTCCAGCAGCTCGACGTCGACGCGGATGCTGGCCTCGACGGCGGAGGCCTTCTCACCGGCGGGCGCGGCGGGCTTGTCGGCGGGCGGGCCGGCGGGCGCGGGAGCCTCCTCGACGGGCGCGGCGACCTCGACGGCGGGCGCGGCGGGCGCGGGCTCCTCGGCGGGCACCTCGGCGCCGGCACCGGCGGCGGGCGGGAGCACGGGCTGCTCGCCGTCGAGCACGGCGCGGATGGCGGCGACGACCTCGGCGACCTCGACGCCGTCCTCGCTGTGCGAGGCCTCGATGGAGGACAGCAGCGCGCGGATGGTGTCGACCATGCGCAGCAGCACGTCGGTCGTCACCGGGGTCATGACGAGCTGGCCGTCGCGCAGGCGGGCCAGCAGGTTCTCGCCGACGTGGGCGACCGACTCCAGGCGGGAGAACGCCAGGAAGCCGCTGGTGCCCTTGATGGTGTGGATGGTGCGGAAGACGCTGGCGAGCAGCTCCCGCGAGCCCGGCTCCTGCTCGAGCGCGACGAGGTCGGAGTCCAGCTGGTCCAGGTTCTCGTAGCTCTCGACGAGGAACTCTTGGACGATCTCGTCCATGTCGTCCACGTGGCACTCCCGCTTCTCGCGTCGGTGCGGCCCGGTCGGGCCGCGGCGTCCTGCTCACAGTGCTCATCGGCACGAGGGCCCTGGAGCTGAAACGTCACCCGTCCAGCCGATGCGCGGGGCGGACGACGAGAGGCCGGCCCCCGGGCGGGGACCGGCCTCTCGCGGCGTGCGGGCGTCGGTCAGGACGCGGTGCTCAGCCGGGCCAGGGCCGTCTGCACGAGCGTGATGAGGCTGTGCTTGGTGGCGGCCTTGCTGCGGGCGTCGGTGTAGACCAGCGGGACGTTCTCCGGGACGCCGAGCGCCTCGCGGACGGAGTCCAGGTCGTGCTGGGCCACGCCGTCGAAGCAGTTGACGGCGACGACGAACGGGATGCCGCGCGACTCGAAGTAGTCGACGGCCGGGAAGCACTGGTCGAGGCGGTCGGTGTCGACCAGCACGACCGCGCCGATGGCGCCCTTGACCAGGTCGTCCCACATGAACAGGAAGCGGTCCTGGCCGGGGGTGCCGAACAGGTACAGCCACAGGTTGCCCGGCAGCGCGATGCGGCCGAAGTCCATGGCGACCGTGGTCGACGTCTTGCGGTCGGAGTTCAGGCCCGCGTCGTCGACGCCGACCGAGTGCTCGGTCATGGCGGCTTCGGTGCGCAGCGGCTCGATGTCGGAGATCGAGCCGATGAAGGTCGTCTTGCCGACGGCGAAACCGCCGGCCACGACGATCTTGACGACGGTGGGCGGTGCCTGAGTGTCGGTTCCCGCGGGCGCTCCGGCTCCGGCGGGGCTCACGTCAGAGCGAGGAAATGCCATTGAGAACACTCTCCAGGACGCTGATGGTGGTCGCGGGTTGAGGTGCCGAGGTCATCGTGAGGCCGTGGATGCGCACCTTCCCGGTCTGGGACAGGTCGCTCACCACGACGCGCACGACGCCGACCGGCAGGTGGACGTGGGCGGACAGCTCGGCGATCGACAGGTAGGACTTCTTCGTGAGCTCCAGGATCTTCCGCCGCTCCGGCGTCATCCCGACGTCGGGGTCGCCGAGCGCCTCGACGAGGGCCTCCACGGGGAGGTCGACGTTGGAGGGGCGGGTCCGCCCACCGGTGACGGTGTACGGGCGGACGGTGAACTCCTCGGCGTCCTGGTCGTCGTCGTCGGACCAGAGGTCCGCACTACCAGGTGCTGTCACGTCCGGTCACCACCGGGCCGCGACGGGGGCGGAGGTGGGCAGGGCGGCCCGCATCTCCGACACCAGCTGCGGGGTCAGGACGGTCTCGGCGCGCTGCACCAGCATCGCCATCTCGTAGCCGATGAGGCCGACGTCGCAGCCCGCCTCGGCGGCGACGGCCAGGACCGAGCCGTCGGAGATGTTGACGAGGAAGAAGAACGCGTCGTCCATCTCGATGATGGCCTGGCGCACCTCGCCGGACTGCAGCTGGCGGGCGGCGCCGCGGGCCAGGCTGGAGACGCCCGAGACGATGGCGGCCAGCTGGTCGCCGGCCTCGCGGTCGAGCTTCTCGGACATGGCCATGAGCAGGCCGTCGGCGGAGACGACGACGGTGTGCTGGACGCCGGAGACGCTCTTGACGAAGTTGTCGAGGAGCCAGCTGAAGTCGGCGGCCTCGGAGCTAAGCGCGGTCACAGTGGGTTTCCTCTTCTCGGGCTGGACTGTCGTTCGGTCAGGTGGGTCGGGTCGGTCGGGTGGTCCTGCCCACGACCCCGCTGCGGGGTCGAGGAGCGGGGGTCAGGCGGTGCCATCGGCGCCGTCCTTCGGGTCGGCGGCGGGGACGTCGCCTCCGGCA
>NZ_JAAALL010000177.1 GCF_009906315.1 Kineococcus vitellinus
GGGGTCGGGGGTCACGCGGGGATCCTCGCAGCGTCCGGGCGCGGCGGGTGCCCCGCGCGCCGGCCCCGGGCGGGTGTGAGGCGCGTGCCAGCGGGTACACGAGGCAGGACGGACCCCTCACCCACCCAGGAGGAGCACTGATGGCCAGCGTGAGCCCCATCGACGTCCAGAAGGCCCTGCACGGGGTCGGCTACCCGTCGGGCAAGGACTCCCTCGTCGAGGCGGCGAAGGGCAACGGCGCCTCCGGCGAGGTCCTGGACGCCCTCGGAGCCATCGCCGACAAGGAGTACGGCGGCCCGACCGAGGTGTCCGCGGAGATCTTCGACTGACCCGCGGCGCCCGCCGGTGCCCCGCGCCTCAGCCGGCGGTGCGGGGTGCCGGCTCCTCGGCCGGTGCCGCGGGTGCCGCGGCGCGGCGGTGCCCCAGCCGGTGCCGGGCGGCGGCGGCCCACGCCAGCGACAGCACGGCGGCGGCGGCCGCCTGCGGCCAGTGCGCCGAGGCCGCGGACACCACGGCCACCACGACGAGGGCCGCGCACAGCATCAGGTCCCCGGCAGCCACCCAGCGACGAGGCATCGCTTCCTCCGCAGTCCGTCCGACGGTGTGCAGGTCGAGCGTAAACCGGAGTTCGGCGGACCGAAACCCGAGGCGCCCGAACGCCGCGGCCCCCGTCCCGGAGCGCGGCGGTGGCAAGCTGGGCCCGTGCCCCGCCCCACGACGACCCCCGCGGCCGAGGACTGCCTGAAGACCGTCTACGCGGCGGGGGAGTGGTCCGACGACAAGATCACCCTGTCGATGCTCGCCCAGCGCCTGGGGGTGTCCGCCTCCACCGCCTCGGAGGCCGTGCGCAAGCTCACCGACGCGGGGCTGCTGCAGCACGAGCGCTACGGCGGCGTCGAGCTGACCGAGGCCGGCCGCCTGCAGGCCCTGGCCGTCGTGCGCCGCCACCGGCTGCTGGAGACCTTCCTCGTCGCCGACCTGGGCTACTCCTGGGACGAGGTGCACGAGGAGGCGGAGGTCCTGGAGCACGTCGTCTCCGACCGCATGCTGGACCGCCTGGACGCGCGGCTGGGCCACCCCGAGCGCGACCCCCACGGCGACCCCATCCCGCGCCCCGACGGCACCGTCCCGCAGCCGGGGGCGCACGGCCTGGCCGACGTGCCCGAGGGCGGGGTCGGCGTCGTCGCCCGCATCTCCGACGCCGACCCCGACGTCCTGCGCTACTTCGCCGACCTGGGCATCGGCCTGGACGTGAAGCTGGAGGTGCTGCACCGCAGGAGCTTCGCCGGCACGACGGTCGTGCGGCTGGGGGGCCGCCGGGAGGTGGACCTGGGCGACCCGGCGGTCGCCGCGATCTGGGTCCTGCCCGGCGTGGGGGAGGCGCGGTGAGCACCCGGCGCGACGAGCACGGCCGCCTGCTGGCGGACAAGACGCACGACGTCGCGGTCGTCGTGGGCGGCCCCGACGTCCCGGGCGGCCCGGGCGGCTCCGACGGCGAGGGCGGCAGGGGCGCGCGCCAGGCCGCCGCCGCGACCCGCCTCGGGCGCTCCGTGGTCGTGGTCGCCGCCGTCGGGCAGGGGGCCGACGCCGCGGCCGCCGTGAGCGGTGCCCGGGTGCTGCTGCTGCACTGCGGGGTCCCCGACGAGGAGCTGCTGGCCGCCGCGGAGCTGTGCACGGGGCTGCTCGTGCTCGACCCGGCACCGGCGCGCCCGCTGCCCGAGCGGCTGCTGGCGCGCACCGACCTGCTCGTGCCCGGCGCCGGGGAGCTGGCCGTCCTGGCCGGTGCGCCGGTGGCCCCCGACGTCGAGGGGCTCGCGGCCCAGGCCCGCGCCGTGCGCCCGCGGGGGACGACGATCGTCGCCCGCGGCGGGCTCGGCTCCGTCGTCGTCACGCCCGGCGGGGTCGCCGAGGTGCCCGCGCTCCGGCCGCCCGACGGCGACGGCTTCGTGGCCGCGCTGGTCGACGCGCTGCTCGACGGCGCGGGCCTGGTGGACGCGGCGCGCCGGGCCGGGAGCGCGGGCGGGAGCACGGACGTGAGCACGGACGGGAGCACGGACGTGAGCACGGACGGGAGCACGGGTGGGGTCGGCGAGCGCGTGGAGGTGCTCTGAGGTGGACGGCACGGAGATCGGCTGGGGCTTCGTCGGCACGGGCGGCATCGCGCAGACCGTGGCGAGCGCGCTGGAGCTGGCGCCCGGTGGCCGGCTGGCCGCCGTGTGCTCGCGGGAGCTGGGGCGCGCCGAGCGCTTCGCCGCCGACCGCGACGGGCACGACGTGGCGGCCTACGACGACGTGACGGCCATGCTCGCCGACCCCGCGGTCGACGTGGTCTACGTGGCGACGACCCACCCGCAGCACCACGCGCCGGCGCGCGCGGCGCTGCTGGCGGGCAAGCCCGTGCTCGTGGAGAAGCCCATGACGGCGAGCCTGGCCGCCACCCGGGACCTCGTGGAGCTGGCCCGGCAGCGGGGGGTGCTGCTCGTGGAGGCCTACTGGACGCGCTTCCTGCCGGGCACCGCGGCGCTGCTGGAGGTCGTGGGCTCGGGGGCGGTCGGCGAGGTGCTGGGCGTGCACGCCGACTTCGGCTTCCCCGCGCCGGAGTCGCTGCGCCGCTTCCACGACCCGCAGCTGGGCGGCGGCTCGCTGCTGGACCTCGGGCCGTACCCGGTGGGCCTGGCGCTGACGCTGCTGGGCACCCCCTCCAGCGTCGAGGTGACGGGCTCGCTGACGCCGTCGGGCGTGGACCGGCAGGTGGCGCTGGCGCTGGGGTGGCCCTCGGGGGCCGTCGCGGCGCTGTCGACGACGATGGCGGCCCGCACGGCCTCGCGGGCCTGGATCGAGGGCGAGCGCGGCTGGATCGAGGTCGACGCCCCCTTCCACGAGGTGCCCCGCTTCACCGTGCGCAGCAGGGGCGAGGACGGCGCGGAGCGCGTGGAGGTGCACGAGCACGCCGTCGCGCAGGGGCACCGCTTCGTGCTCGAGCACGTGCACGCCCTCGTGGCGGCCGGGGCGGCGGAGAGCCCGCTGGTGCCGCTGCGCTTCTCCCTCGACCTCGCGGAGGTCTTCGAGCGGGCGCTGACCCGCCTCGGCGCCGAGCGCGCCCTCGAGCTCGGCGACGCGGCGCCCTGACCCCTCGGCCCCGACCTCGCGGTCCCGAGCGCCGCTGCTCCGTCCGGGTGACGGGGGCTCAGGTTCCGGCGCACCGTGCCTGACACTGGGAGTCACACAGCAAGCACTTCACGTGACGAACAGGAGACGGCGATGCGACTGGGAACGGTGACCGCACCCCCGGCGGTCCGCAGCGCGTCCCGCCTCGACGCCGCGCAGTCGGTGACGCCGGTGCGGCGCATCACCCCGGACTGGATCGACGAGGACCCCCTCGACGAGCTCACCCAGTCCGACCGCGCGCTGCTGCTGCACCTGTACGGCGGCACCGGCGCCGAGGACGACGGCAGCGGCGGCGCCCGGGTCGGCGAGGCCCCCGTGGCCGACCTGGCCCGCGAGATCAACCGCGAGCGCCGGGCCGGCTCGGTCTCCGGCCGGCGCGACCTGACCGCCGAGGACCTGCGCCGCATCCTGGGCCGCCTCACCGTCACCGCGCGCGAGCCCGTCCCCGTCGAGCTGCAGGTGCGCCTCATGACGATCCTCAGCGGCACCTCCGGCGGCCACCTCGACGTGGTGCTCTGAGCGGGTACCGCGCCGCTCTGGGAGGCTGAGGCGGTGCGCCTCCTCCTCGTCCGCCACGGTCAGACGCCCTCCAACGTGGACCACCTGCTCGACACCGCCGTGCCCGGCGCGGACCTCAGCCCGCTGGGCCGCGAGCAGGCCGACGCCCTCGCCGACCTGCTCGCCGACGAGGGCGTCGGCGCGATCAGCGCCTCCACGCTCGTGCGCACCCAGCAGACCGCCGCCCCCCTGGCCGCCGCCCTCGGCCTGCCGGTGGCCGTCGCCGACGGGCTGCGCGAGATCGAGGCGGGCGAGCTGGAGATGCGCGGCGACGAGGCCTCGGTGCGCCGCTACCTGGAGGTCGTGGCCGCCTGGCTGCACGGCGACCTCGAGGTCGCCCAGCCCGGCGGCGAGGACGGCCGCGCCTTCCTCGCGCGCTACGACGCCGCCATCGCCGAGGCCGTCGAGCGCGCCCGCGCCGCCGGCACCACCACCCTGGCCGTCGTCAGCCACGGCGCCGCCGTCCGCACCTGGGCCGGCGTGCGGGTGCGCAACCTGTCGGCGGGCTTCGTCATCGCCACCGGCCTGCTCAACACCGGCGTCGTCACCCTGACCGGGTCGCCGGAGGAGGGCTGGACGTGCGAGACGTGGATGGGCGCCGCCGTCGACGCCGAGCAGGCGCAGGCCGCCGGCGCCGGACCGGCCGGCGAGCCCGCGCGGGAGCCCGGCTCGGTCTTCTGAGCCGGGCTCCCGGGGTGAGCTCCTGAGGCGGGCTCCCGAGGCGGCGCGGCTCAGACGCGGAAGCGGCCGACGCTGGCCTGCAGCTCGCTCGACAGCTGCGCCAGGTCCCCGGACGCCTGCCGGGTCTGGTCGGCGGCGCGGGTGGTGGCCGCCGCGCTGTCGGCGATGGTGGAGATGTTGCGGGCGATGTCCTCGGAGGAGTTCGCGGCCTCGCTGACGTTGCCGTTCATCTCCGCGGTCGTGGCGGTCTGCTCCTCCACGGCCGAGGCGATCGTCGTCTGGTAGTCGCTGATGCGGGCGATCACCTCGCGGATCTCCGCGATCGCCGAGACCGCGCGCGTGGTGTCGGCCTGGATCGCGTCGACGCGGTGGGTGATGTCCTCGGTGGCGCGGGCGGTCTGGCCCGCGAGCTCCTTGACCTCGCCGGCGACGACGGCGAAGCCCTTGCCCATCTCCCCGGCGCGGGCGGCCTCGATGGTGGCGTTGAGGGCCAGCAGGTTGGTCTGCTCGGCGATGGCGGTGATGGCGCGCACGACGTCGCCGATCTCGCGGGAGGACTCGCCGAGCTTGCTGACCGTCGCGTCGGCGGTGGAGGCCATCGCGACGGCCTGCTCCGCGACGCGGGCGGCGTCGGCGGCGCTCACGCTGATCTCGCGGATGCTCGCGCCCATCTCCTCGCTGCCGGCGGCCAGGGTGGCGACGGTGCGCGAGACCTCCTCGGCCGCGCCGTGCACCAGCCCGGCCTGCGCGGCGGCCGCGTCGGCGCCGCCGGCCAGCTCGGCGCTGGTCGCCGACAGCTGGCCGCTGGCCGAGGACAGGGTCGTGGAGGTGAGCGTGATCGAGCCGACCATCGAGCGCAGGCTCGAGGTGGCCCGCTGCAGGCTCTGCGCCATCCGGCCGATCTCGTCGCGCGAGGAGATCCCGGTCTCGCGGGTCAGGTCGCCCTCGGCGACCGCGTCGAGGACCGCGCTGACCCGGCCCAGCGGGCGGACGATGCCGCGCACCACGACGACCGCGATGACCAGCGCCAGCAGCAGGCCGAGGCCGCAGACCAGCGGCACGAGGGTCATCGCCGAGGCCGCCGAGTCCGCCGCCGCGTCGGTGCGCGCCTTCGCGCGCGCCTCCTCGGCGGCGCCGGCGGCCTCGATGGCGTCCGCGCCGGTGCTCACCACGGGCAGGACCTGCTCGCGGTAGACCACGGCCGCGCCGGCGACGTCGCCGGCGTCGGCGGTCGGCACGAGGACGTCGTGGAAGAGCCGGTCGATCTCCTCCTTGGCCTCGCGCACGGTCTCCACCTGCGCGGGGTCGGCGGCGTTCTCGGCGTAGGCGTCCAGGCCCGCCTGCAGGTCGGCGGACTTCTCCTCGAACTGCTCCAGCAGGTCCGCGCGCACCTGCGGCGAGGCCGCGGGGTACTCCACGACGCGGGCGCGCGCCGCCTGGTAGCCGCGCTGGGCGGCGGACAGGTCCACCAGCGGCTGCACGCTCTGCGAGTACGAGGTGGCGGTCGCCTCGCGCAGCTCGGACAGGCGCACGGTGGCCAGGCCGCCGACCGTCACCGCGACCAGCGCGCTGACGGCGACGCCCGCGCCGATGCGCACCGCGACCGGGCGGTCGGCGATCCACGAGCGGTTGCTGGTGTCGGACGGGACTGCGGCCATCGGAGCTCCTCGGGGGATCACGGCGCGGACGACGCCTCCCCCCGCTGATCGGCACCGGGGGGCGGGGACCTGAGCCGGGCGGCCGACCAGCCGGCCGGCCGCGCGGTCCCCGGCGGGGACGTCACGGGTGGCGCACGGCAACCGTGCCCGTCCGGAACCGTGGCCCCGCAGCAGTTGTGGACGTCCTGTGCGCCTTCTGGGAGGGTTCGGCGCCATGAGCGCACGCTCCCTGTCCGCGGTGCTGGTCTCCGGCCTGCTCACCACCGTCGTGACCGCCCCGGGCGCGGCCGCCGCCGGGGCCCCGCCGTCGGCGCCCGAGCGCGCGGCCGTCGCCACCGGCTACGGGGGAGCGGTGGCCAGCGTGGACCCGGAGGCCACCGAGGTCGGCCTCGACGTGCTGCGCCGCGGCGGCAACGCCGTCGACGCCGCCGTGGCCACCGCCGCCGCGCTCGGCGTCACCGAGCCCTACTCGGCCGGTGTCGGCGGGGGCGGCTTCCTCGTCAGCTACGACGCGACCACCGGCGAGGTGCGCACCCTCGACGGCCGCGAGGAGGCGCCCGCCAGCCTCGCCGACGACTCCTTCCTGGCCCCCGACGGCACGGCCCGCCCCTTCCCCGAGCTCGTCAGCTCCACGCTGTCGGTGGGCGTGCCCGGCACTCCCGCCACCTGGCAGCGGGCGCTGGCGGAGTCCGGCACCATGACGCTGGCCGAGGCGCTCTCCGGCGCCCGCTCGCTGGCCGAGCGGGGCTTCGTCGTCGACCAGGAGTTCCACGACCAGACCGTCGAGAACGCCGAGCGCTTCCGCGACTTCAGCTCCACCGCGCAGCTGTTCCTGCCCGGCGGCGACGCCCCCGCCGTCGGCTCGGTCTTCACCAACCCCGACCTCGCCCGCACCTACCAGGTCCTCGCCGAGCAGGGCGCCGGCGCCTTCTACGGCGGTGAGCTCGGCCGGGCGGTCGTCGACACCGTGGCGGCCCCACCCGTCGCCGACGGCGTCACCCGCGAGGTCCTGCGCGGCGGCATGGTGCTGGACGACCTGCTCGCCTACCGGGCGCTGGAGCGCGTGCCCACCCGCGTCGTGCACGACGCCCCCGCCGCCGGCGGCCCCGTCGAGGTCTACGGCATGGCGCCCCCCAGCAGCGGCGGGAGCACCGTCGGCGAGGCGCTGCAGGTGATCGACGCCGTCGCCGACCAGCGCGGTCCCGCCGCCGACGACGTCCAGCTGGAGCACCGCAAGCTCGAGGCGGCGGCCCTGGCCTTCGCCGACCGCAACCGCTGGGTGGGCGACCCCGACGTCCAGGACGTCCCGCTGCACCGGCTGCTCTCCCCGGGCTTCGCCGCCTCGCGCGCCTGCCTCGTCGAGGACGCCGCGGTGCTCCCGCGCCCGGTCGCCGCCGGGGACGGCGCCGCGTGCGGCGCGGGCGCCGGCGCGGCCGAGCAGCCCGCCGAGGGCCCCTCGACCACCCACCTCGTCACCGCCGACGCCTCGGGCGACGTCGTCTCGTACACGCTGACCATCGAGCAGACCGGCGGCTCCGGCGTCGTCGTGCCCGGGCGCGGCTTCCTGCTCAACAACGAGCTCACCGACTTCTCGACCGGCCCGGCCGTGGCCGGGGTGGTGGACCCGAACCGGCCCGGCCCGGGCAAGCGGCCACGCTCGTCGATGTCGCCCACCATCGTGCTGCGCGACGGCCGCCCGCTGCTGGCCACCGGCTCGCCCGGCGGGGCGACGATCATCGGCACGACGCTGGGCATCCTCGTCGACCGCCTCGACCGCGGGCGCAGCCTGCCCGAGGCGGTGGCCGCCCCCCGCGTCTCCGAGCAGAACGGCCCCGCCGCCAGCGCCGAGCAGGCCTACGTCGACTCCCCGACGGGGCAGGCGCTCGCCGCCCTGGGCCACGTCTTCACCCCCGTCGAGGAGATCGGCGCGGCGGCCGCGCTGGAGGTCCTGCCCGACGGGCGGGTGCAGGCGGTGGCCGAGCCGCGGCGCCGCGGCGGCGGCGCGGCCGGCGGCACGGTGCACGTGAGCATCACCGACGACGGCTGCACGGCCGAGCCCACCTCCGTGCCCGCCGGTGCGGCCACCTTCGAGGTCGTCAACGACGGCGCCACCGCCGTCACCGAGGCCGAGCTGGTCAACGCCGGCGGGCGCATCGTCGGCGAGCGGGAGAACCTCACCCCGGGCCTGTCCGCCAGCTTCTCGCTGCAGCTGGAGGCGGGCGAGTACACGCTGCAGTGCCCGAACGCGGCCAGCGAGACCTCGCCGTTCACCGTCACCGGGGCGGCCGCCGCGACCGCCGGCACCGAGGACCCGCTGTTCGCCGCGGCGACGCAGGGCTACCAGGACTACGTGAAGGCCCAGGTCGCCGACCTCGTCACCGCCACCGACGCCTTCGCCGCGGCCGTGCAGGCCGGTGACGTCGAGCGGGCCAAGGCCCTCTACGGGCCGGCGCGGGTGCCCTGGGAGCGGGTGGAGACCGTCGCCGAGAGCTTCGGCGACCTCGACCCGCGCGTCGACGCCCGCCTCGCCGACGTCGCCGACCCCGCCACCTGGACGGGCTTCCACCGCATCGAGCAGGCGCTGTTCGAGCGGGGCAGCACCGCCGGCGCCGCGCCGGTGGCCCAGCAGCTCGTCGCCGACGTCGCCGAGCTGCACACCCTCGTGCAGACGACGACCTACCAGCCGGCCGACCTGGCCAACGGCTCCAGCGGCCTGCTCGACGAGGTCGCCAGCTCCAAGGTCACCGGCGAGGAGGAGGCCTACTCGCACCTGGACCTGCTCGACTTCGCCGCCAACGTCGAGGGCGCCCGGCGCGCCTTCGACCTGCTGACCCCGGCGCTGCAGGTCACCGACCCCGAGCTCGTGACGACCATCACCCAGCGCTTCGACGACGTCGACGCCGCGCTGGCGCCCCACCGGCAGGGGGACTCCTACGTCCTCTACACCACCCTGTCGCAGGACCAGGTCCGCGACCTCGCCTCCGCCGTCGACGCCCTCGCCGAGCCGCTCTCGCTGGTCTCGGGCAAGGTCGTCGGCGCCGCGCAGCGGTGACGCCGCCCCCGCGCCCGAGCAGGCGCGGCGTCCTCACCGGCGCGGCCGTCGCCGGGGCGGCGGGCCTGGGCGCCGGGGCCGTCGCCCTCGGCGCCCGCACCGGCACCCCCGCGGCCGCCGCCCCGCGCACCGTGCCCTTCCACGGCCCGCGGCAGGCCGGCATCACCACGCCCGCGCAGGACTCCCTCGTCTTCGCCGCCCTCGACGTCACCACCGGGCGGGCGGGCGAGCTGGCCGACGTGCTGGCCCGCTGGGGCGAGGCCTGCGCGACCATGACCACCGGCGTCCCGG
>NZ_JAAALL010000178.1 GCF_009906315.1 Kineococcus vitellinus
GAGCAGGTCGAGACGAGCCCCGACCCCGCCCCCTGAGCTCCTGTGGATGAGCGGTGATCTTCCACGGTGCACCGTGGAAGATCACCGCTCATCCACGGGTCAGGCGGAGGCGGTGGCGCGGCGCAGCATGGGCACGTGCGGGATGCCGTCCTCCAGGTGGACCGGGCCGTCGGCGGTGAACCCGAAGCGGGCGTACCAGTGCTCCAGATGCGCCTGGGCGTCCAGGACGACGTCCAGGCCGTCGAGCAGCTCCAGCGCCCGGGTCATCAGCCGCGCCGCGGCACCGGCGCCCCGGGAGGCCGGCGCGGTGGCGACCCGGCCGATGCGGCCGCGGCCGTCGGGGTCGCGCAGCACCCGCAGCACGGCCGCGACCGTGCCGTCGGGGGCCTGCGCCCACACGTGGAGGCAGTCGGGTTCCAGGTCGCGGCCGTCGAGCTCGGGGTAGGCGCACTCCTGCTCGACGACGAACACGTCCACGCGCAGCCGCAGCAGGGCGTACAGCACCGCGGGCGGGAGGTCGGCGAGCGCCGCCTCCCGCAGCTCCAGGGCGCTCACCCCAGCAGGTCGTGGCGCACGACGGTCTGCTCGCGGTCCGGGCCGACGCCCACCGCGGAGATGCGCGCGCCGGACAGCTCCTCCAGCGCCTCGACGTAGCGCTGGGCGTTCTTGGGCAGGTCGGCCGTGGAGCGGGCCGAGGAGATGTCCTCGCTCCAGCCGTCGAAGTACTCGTACACCGGGGTCGCGTGGTGGAAGTCGCTCTGCGACATCGGGATCTCCTCGTGGCGGACGCCGTCGACGTCGTAGGCCACGCAGACCGGGATGCGCTCCCAGCCGGTGAGGGTGTCGAGCTTGGTGAGCACGAAGTCGGTGACGCCGTTGATGCGGGCCGAGTAGCGCGCGATGAGCGCGTCGTACCAGCCGGTGCGGCGCGGGCGGCCGGTCGTGGTGCCGAACTCGCCGCCGTCCCGGCGCAGCTTCTCGCCGTCGGCGTCGAGCAGCTCGGTCGGGAAGGGGCCCTCGCCGACGCGGGTGGTGTACGCCTTGACGACGGCGATGATGCGGTCGATGCGGTTCGGCGGGATGCCGGAGCCGGTGCAGGCGCCCGCGGACGTGGCGTTCGAGCTCGTCACGAACGGGTAGGTGCCGTGGTCGATGTCGAGCATCGTGGCCTGCCCGCCCTCGAAGAGGACGATCTCGTCGCGGTCCAGCGCGCGCGCGAGCTCCAGGCTGACGTCGCGCACCATCGGGCGCAGCCGCTCGGCGTAGGACAGCAGCACCTCGGTCGTCTGGTCCACGGAGACGGCGCGGCGGTTGTAGACCTTCACCAGCAGGTGGTTCTTCTGGTCCAGGGCGCCCTCGACCTTCTGGCGCAGGATGCTCTCGTCGAAGAGGTCCTGCACGCGCACCCCGACGCGGTTGATCTTGTCCGCGTACGTCGGCCCGATGCCGCGGCCGGTGGTGCCGATCTTGCGCTTGCCGAGGAAGCGCTCCGTCACCTGGTCCAGCGCCCGGTTGTAGGGGGCGATGACGTGCGCGGACGCCGAGACGAGCAGCTTGGAGCAGTCGACGCCGCGGGCGGTGAGCGCGTCGATCTCCTCGAAGAGCACGCCCGGGTCGACGACGACGCCGTTGCCGATGACGGGCGTGACGCCGGGGGTGAGGATGCCCGAGGGCAGCAGGTGCAGGGCGTACTTCTCGTCGCCCACGACGACGGTGTGGCCGGCGTTGTTGCCGCCGTTGAACTTCACAACGTAGTCGACGCGGGCGCCGAGGGCGTCGGTGGCCTTGCCCTTGCCCTCGTCCCCCCACTGGGCGCCGACGAGCACGATCGCGGGCATGAGACCCCCTGCTTCCTCGGTGACACGACTGTCCGGGTGCTTCCCGGCCGCGCGGACCACCCGGAGGGGGTCGCCGCAGACCGGACGAGACTACCGGCTGCGGCGGCGCCCTCAGCGCGCGAAGCGCTCCGCCAGGTGCCTGCCGAGCGCGGTGCCGGACTCCCACGCCGTCTCCACCCGGGAGCGCTCCCCCCACGCGTCGCCGCACACGGCCATCGAGCTGGCCTCGTCGAAGCCGAACGGGGAGTCGGCGTGCTGGCGCAGCGGCTGGGCCAGCGACCAGCGGTGCGCCCTGCTCCAGGACGGCGGCGGGGTCGGCTCGCCGGTCAGCAGCGGGCCGAGCTCCTCCAGCACCGGCGCCACCGCGGACGCCGGGGCGTCGAGGTGGTCGCCGGAGAAGTCCGCAGCGGTGTGGGCGACGAGGACGGGCGCGCCGTCGCCGCGCCGGGCGCCGTCGTCGGCGAGGAAGACCAGCAGGTCGGAGTCGTTGACGAAGGCGCCGTCGAAGTCCGGCCACCACCGCTGCGGCCAGGCCGCGTAGACGGCGATGCACGGGCGCCAGTTCCAGCGCGCGGAGACGTCCAGGCGGGTGGCGACCATGCGCGGCAGCAGGTCGGCTGCCTGCGGGTCGGGCATGGCCAGCACGGCGGCCGCCGCGGGCCGGCCGTCGACGAGCGCGCCGTCGGCGGTGGCGTCCACGGCCTCCACGTCCAGGCCGCTGACGAGCTCCAGCGGTGCGCGCCCGGGCGGGGCCAGGATGTCGTCCAGCAGCGAGCGCAGCCCGCCGGGGGCGCCCCAGCGCACGGGGCCCGGCCGGCCGCGCTCGCCGAGGCGGGCGCCGTCGCGGGCGCGGCCGGAGACGCTGTGGAAGGCGTCCGTCCACGGCCGCGCCAGCCCGCGCGCCTGCCAGTCGGCGACCTGCGCGCGGAAGCCGTCGCCGGAGGCGGTGAAGTAGGAGGCGCCGAGGTCGGCCACGTGCACGCCCACCGCCGTCTCCACCCGGCGCCCGCTCATCCGCCCGCCGGGGCGGCGCCCGCGGTCGAGCACGCGCACCGGCACGTCGGCGTCGGCCAGCGCGCGCGCGCAGGCCAGCCCCGAGATGCCGGCGCCCACGACGACCACGGGCACCTCGGGGGTGGCCGCGCGGGCGGCCCCGGGGCTCACGAGGGCAGCAGCTCGCGCGCGGCGACCGGGTCGCAGTCGGCGAGGAACTGCCGGCAGCGGTCCGCCTCGACGCCCTCCCCGATGGCGGCCGCGGCGCGCTGCAGGGCCGCCAGCGCCCGCAGGAAGCCGCGGTTGGGCTCGTGCGACCACGGCACGGGGCCGTGCCCGCGCCAGCCGGCGCGGCGCAGCGCGTCCAGGCCGCGGTGGTAGCCGGTGCGGGCGAAGGCGTAGCCGGGGATGCTCTCCCCGGCCACCAGCGCCTGCTCGGCCAGCAGGGCCCACGGCAGCGAGGCGGCCGGGTGCTGCGCGGCGACCTCGGTCGGCGCGGTGCCGGCGGCCAGCGCGGCGTCGACGGCCTCGTCGGCGGGCAGGTGGGTGGGCGGCGGTCCGCCCAGCAGGTTGGTGCCGGTGCTCACGAGCTCGTGCTCCTCTCGTCCCCGCCGGCGGGCCCGGCCGGGATCTCGACCCAGACGATCTTGCCCCGCCGGGTGCGCACGGTGCCCCAGCGCCCCAGCGAGGCGACCAGCCGCATGCCGTGCCCACCCGCGCCGTCGGGGCGGGCCTCGACGACGGCGGGTTCCTCGGGGCTGTCGTCCTCGACCTCGATGCGCAGCGCACCGGGCAGGTCGAACAGCCGCAGCCCCACCGTCCCCCAGCCGTGCAGGACGGCGTTGGCGACCAGCTCGGAGACGACGATCTCGGCGCGCGGGCCGATGTCCAAGCCCCAGACCGCGCACGCGCGCAGGGTCGCGTGGCGCGCCTTGCCGACCGAGGACGGCTCGGGGGGCAGCTGCCAGCGCCGCCGCCGCGGGGTGTCGGCGGTGGGCAGCGGCCCGCCCGCGAGCTCGGACTCCTCCGGCACCCGCACGACGACGATGGCGGTGTCGTCCTCCGGGGACTCGCCCAGGCCCTGCAGCAGCTCCTCGCCGATGCCGGCGGCGTCGCGGGCGCGGGAGGTGGCCAGCAGCTCCACGAGGACCTCCAGGCCGTCGCGCATGGGCCGGCTGCGGGTCTCGATGAGGCCGTCGGTGTAGAAGACGAGCACGTCACCGGGGCCCAGGGCGCGCTCGCGGGTGGGCCGGGGGCGCTCGCCGAGCCCGACGAGGGTGCCGGTGGCGTCGCTGAGCACGTCCACGCGCTGCGGGCCCCCGCCCTCGCCGCCGCGGCCGCGGCGCAGCAGCGGCGGTAGGTGCCCGGCGCTGGACCAGGCCATCTCCCAGCCGCCGTCGTCCAGGCGCTGCAGGGTGGCGTAGACCAGGCTGGCCATCCGCCGCACCCGCATGCCGGCGGCGAGCTGGTCCACGCGCATGAGGACGCTGCCGGGGTCGTCGAGGTCGTGCGCGGCCGAGCGCACCACGGAGCGGATCTGGCCCATGGCGGCGGCGGCCTCGACGTCGTGGCCGACGACGTCGCCGATGACGACGCCCGCCACCGCGGAGCCGCCCTCGGGGGCGGGCAGCACGTCGTACCAGTCGCCGCCCACCTGCGCGGCGTCGGCGTTGGAGGCGTAGAACGTCCACACGTCCAGGCCGTCGATCCCGTCGATGCCGGACTGGTCGGGCAACATGCTGCGCTGCAGCGTCTCTGCCAAGGCGTGCTCCCGTGCGTGCAGTCGTGCGTTCTCCACCAGCAGCCCGGCCCGGCGGGCGGCCCCGCCGAGCACGGTGGCGTCGCCGTCGCGCAGCCCGTCCTCGCGGGGCAGCACGACGAGCGCCCCCACGACGTCCTCGCGCCCGCGCAGCGGCAGCACCAGCGCCGCCGGGGAGGGCACGAGGGCGGCCAGCCAGGCCGTCGGGCTGCCGGGGGCGGCCCGGCGGGCCAGGTCGGCCAGCGCGGCCGGGCCGCCCGCGGCGTCGAGCAGCCCGTCGAGCAGGGCGTCGGCGGCGGGCGGGCGCTCCAGGCGCAGCCGGCGGCCGGCGAGGGCGTGCAGCTGCGCGCCGTGCGCGGCGACGACCTCGACCTCCGCGACCGGCCCGGCGGGGCGCTCGACGGTGAGGGCGACGAGCGCGGCGGCCACGACGTGCTCGCCGAGCGCCCGCACCAGCGCCCGCAGCCCCGCGGGCACGTCGTCGTCGGCGACCACGAAGGCGTCGAGCTCGCGCAGCACCTGCAGCTGCCGCTCGGTGCGGCGCTCGGCGGCGCGGGCGGCGCCGGTGGCGACGGCCTCGCCGGCGGTGCGGCCGGTGACGTCGGCGTGCCGGGAGAGCACGCCGCGCACCCGGCCGGCGCGGTCGCGCAGCGCGGTGGTGCGCACCTGGTGCAGGAAGCGGGTGCCGTCGGCGCGGACGTCGACGACGGTGGCGTCCACCGGCTCGCCGCCCCCCAGCGCGCGGCGCAGGCCGGAGCGCGCCGCGGCGAGCGGGGCGCCGGGGGCGTCCTCGACCGGGTCGGGCGCCTCCCCCAGGCAGCGCACCAGCCGCGCGGCGAGCCCGCCGAGGACCTCCGCGGCCGCGGTGCCGGTGGTGCGGGTGTAGCCGCCGTCGACCCAGTCGACGAGCGCGCGCCCGTCCCGCACCACCGACAGGGCCATCCCGGGGCCGGCGGCGAGCGCGGGCCCGGCGTGCTCCGGCCGCTGCTCGTCGCGCTCCGGCCCGGCGCCGCCCTCGGCGCGCAGCAGCGCGACGAGCAGCCGGCCGCGGCCGGCGACGCGGCCGGTCACCAGCCACAGGCCGCCGGGCAGCAGGGCGCCGGGCACGACGGCGCCCTCGCGCACGCGCTGCCAGGCGGGGTCCTCCGCCAGCCCGGCCTCGCGGCGGAAGGCGTCGAGGTCGGCGGGCAGCTCGTCGTCGGCGGCACCGGCCAGCGCGCGGGCGGCGCCGTCGGGGGCGTCCAGCAGCAGCACGGCGGCGGGCTCGCCCAGGGCGAGCGGCTGCGGGCTGCTGCCGGGCATGGGGGGCGGTGCTCCTCGGGTGCGTCGGGCGTCGCAGGTGCGCGGCGGCGACGCGGACCTCGGTGGCTAGCATGCAGGGGGGTCGGACGGATCGCGCGTCGAGGGTGGCGCGGGGGACGGCCGGCCCACCGCGCGGTGGAGGCCGTGCGGACGGACATCCGCTGCCTGCAGAAGCCGGGCACGGTGATGCTGCGTGCGGACTGCGGAGGAGCCATGACGAACGACGCGACACCGCCCGAGGAGGCGCCCCGGGTGCCCGAGGTGCGCTCGGTGGACCCCGGCTCGGTGCACGTGCTCTACGAACCGCGGGCGACGCGGGTCGTGCTGACCGGGGAGATCGACGCCGAGCTCGGCCCGGACCTGCTCGAGGCGGCCGAGGACGCCCTGACCTCGGGGCGGCCGCTGCAGGTCGACGCCCACCACGTGACCTTCATGGACTCGACGGGGCTGGCCTTCCTGGCCCGGCTGGCGTCGCGCTCGCGCGGGCGGCGCGTGACGCTCATCCGCCCGCCGGCGGTCGTGAAGTTCCTCATCGAGACGACGAACATCGTGCAGCTGCTCGACGTCGTCGACGAGGAGCCGGGGCTCAGCGCCGAGGACGACGACGGGCCGCAGCCGGCCTGAGGGCCCACCACCCGGCCACCACCCGGCCACCACCCGGCCCCGGAGGCGCGACGGCCCGGTCCCCCCGCGGGGGGACCGGGCCGTCGCGCCTCCGGGTGCTCAGCCCAGGCGCTGGCCGGCGCTGCGCAGCGCCTTCGCGGCCTCGACGACGCGGGCGGCCATGCCCGTCTCGGCGGCCTTGCCCCACACCCGCGGGTCGTAGGTCTTCTTGTTGCCGACCTCGCCGTCGACCTTGAGCACGCCGTCGTAGTTGCGGAAGACGTGGTCGACGATCGGGCGGGTGAAGGCGTACTGGGTGTCGGTGTCGACGTTCATCTTCACCACGCCGTAGTCCACGGCGTCGCTGATCTCCTGGTCGGAGGAGCCGGAGCCGCCGTGGAAGACGAGGTCGAAGGGCTTGTCCTTGCCGACGCGCGCACCGACCTGCTCTTGGATCTCCTTGAGGATCTCCGGGCGCAGCTTGACCCCGCCGGGCTTGTAGACGCCGTGGACGTTGCCGAAGGTCAGCGCGGTCAGGTAGCGGCCCTTCTCGCCGGTGCCCAGCGCGTCGACGGTGGCCAGCGCGTCGTCGACGGTCGTGTAGAGCTTGTCGTTGATCTCGTGGGCGACGCCGTCCTCCTCGCCGCCGACGACGCCGATCTCGACCTCGAGGACGACCTTGGCCGCCGCGGCCTGCGCGAGCAGCTCCTCGGCGATCCGCAGGTTCTCCTCCAGCGGCACCGCGGAGCCGTCCCACATGTGGGACTGGAACAGCGGGTCGCGGCCGGACTTCACGCGCTCGGCGGAGATGGCCAGCAGCGGGCGCACGAACCCGTCGAGCTTGTCCTTGGGGCAGTGGTCGGTGTGCAGGGCGATGTTGACGCCGTAGCCCTTGGCGACGTGGTGGGCGTACTCGGCCAGCGCCTGCGAGCCCAGGACCATGTCCTTGACGGTGGTGCCGGACAGGAACTCGGCGCCGCCGGTGGAGACCTGGACGATGCCGTCGCTCTCGGCCTCGGCGAAGCCGCGGATGGCGGCGTTGAGGGTGAGGCTGGAGGAGATGTTGATGGCGGGGTAGGCGAAGGACCCGGCCTTCGCGCGGTCCAGCATCTCGGCGTAGACGTCCGGGGTGGCGATGGGCATCGAGTGCTCCTCCGTGGTGGCGGCTCTGGCAGGGCGATCCTTCCACGGGCCCCGGCGCCGCGTCAGCGGCCCCGGGCGCGACCCCGGGCGGGACCCCGGGCGCGACCCGCCGGTCCGGATGCCGAGGCGGCGGGGCGGTGCGAGCGTGGGCACCATGACGGACAGCCAGACGGACAAGCAGCTGACGGGCCAGAAGATCGCGTTCCTCGTCGCTCCCGAGGGCATCGAGCAGGTGGAGCTGACCGAGCCGTGGAAGGCCGTGCAGGAGGCCGGGGGCCAGCCCGTCCTGCTCTCCACGCAGCAGGGGTCGGTGCAGGCCTTCGACCACCTCGACAAGGCGGACACCTTCGAGGTCGACGTCGTCGTCGACGACGCCAGCCCCAGCGAGTACGCCGCGCTCGTGCTGCCCGGCGGGGTGGCCAACCCGGACGCGCTGCGCACCAGCCGCTCGGCGGTCTCCTTCGTCGGCCAGTTCGCGGCCTCGGTGCGCCCGGTCGCCGCCATCTGCCACGCGCCGTGGACGCTGGTGGAGGCCGACGCGGTGAAGGGGCGGCGGATGACCTCGTGGCCCTCGCTGCAGACCGACCTGCGCAACGCGGGCGCGCAGTGGGTGGACGAGGAGGTCGTCGTGGACCGCACCGGCCCCGGCCCGCTCATCACCAGCCGCAAGCCCGACGACCTGCCGGCGTTCTCCAGGACGCTGCTCGAGGTCCTCGCGGAGGCGCGCTCGTGAGCGCCGTGCGGATCGGCTACACGTGCATGGGCGAGCAGTCGGACCCGCGCTGGCTGGTGCGCGACGCGCGGGCCGCCGAGGAGGCCGGCTTCGACAGCATCGCCTTCTCCGACCACATCTCCCCCTGGCTGACGACGCAGGGGCACGCCCCCTACACGTGGTCGGTGCTGGGCGCGGTGGCGGCGACCACCTCCCGCGTGGAGCTCATGACGTACGTGACGTGCCCCACGCTGCGCTACCACCCGGCGGTCGTGGCGCAGAAGGCCGCGACGGTGCAGATCCTCTCCGAGGGGCGCTTCGTGCTCGGCCTGGGCTCGGGGGAGAACCTCAACGAGCACGTGGTGGGCCACGGCTGGCCGGCCGTGGAGGAGCGCCAGGACATGCTCGTGGAGGCGCTGGAGATCATCGGCACCCTCTTCGACGGCGAGCTGCTCACCTACGCCGGCGAGCACTTCCGCGTGGACTCCCACCGGCTGTGGGACCTGCCCGAGCACCGGGTCCCGATGGCGGTGGGCGTGAGCGGGCCGAAGTCGGTCGCCCGGTTCGCGCCGCTGGCCGAGCACCTGGTCGCCGTGGAACCGGACGCCGACCTCGTCGCGGGCTGGGACGGCGCCCGCGAGGCGGGGCAGCAGCCCGCCCGCAAGATCGGGCAGATGCCGGTGAGCTGGGACCGCGACCGGGACGCGGCGCTGGAGCGCGCCCACGAGCAGTTCCGCTGGTTCGCCGGCGGCTGGAAGGTGAACGCCGACCTGCCGACCACGGCGGGTTTCGCGGGCGCCGGCCAGTTCGTGCGGCCCGAGGACGTCGCCGCGCAGATCCCCTGCGGCGACGACGTGGAGGCGGTCGTCGAGGCCGCCTCGGCCTACTTCGAGGCCGGGTTCACCGACCTCGCCCTGGTGCAGGTCGGCGGCGAGCAGCAGCAGCAGTTCCTCGAGGCCGCGGCCTCCGAGATCCTGCCCGCGCTGCGCGAGGCGGCCCAGGGCGACGACCCCTCCCCCAGCTGAAC
>NZ_JAAALL010000179.1 GCF_009906315.1 Kineococcus vitellinus
CGGCCGCTCCTCGGCGATCCCCTCGACCAGCTCCCCGGGCCAGACGCCCGCGTCGTGCGCGCGGTGCGCGCGCTCGGGGAGGTGGTCCATGCCGTGTCATCGGTGCCCCCGCGGACGGCGTTGACCCGTCCTCACCCGGACGGGCGCGCCAGGGTCGGCCGGCCGCTCACACCAGGACGGGTGCTCCCGTGCGCTCGGCGAGGCGGACGGGGGCGGCAGCCGTGGCGCCCGCGCGCCGGGAGGGAGGGACGGGCTCGGCCCGGAAGGCCGCCCGGTAGGCGGCGGCCGTCGTGCCGACGAGGCGGCTGAAGCCCCGGCGCAGGCTCTCGCTGCTGCCGAACCCGACCATGGCGGCGACCTGCGCGACCGGGAAGTCGGTGGTCTCCAGCAGCACCTTGGCCCGGTCGATGCGCTCGGCGGCGATCCAGTCGAAGACGCTCATGCCGGTGGCGGCGCGGAACCGGCGCACCAGGTGCCGTTCGCTGACGTGCTCGTGGCGGGCCAGCGAGGCCAGCGTGTGGGGTTCGGCGATGTTCTGCCGGATCCACGCCAGGAGCGGTTCCACCCCGGTGCGCTCGTCCGCGCGCAGGGAACCCTTGACGAACTGCGACTGCCCGCCGGGCCGGTGCGGAGCGCTGACGAGGATGCGGCCGAAGTCGTTGGCGTAGGCGCTGCCGAGGTCCAGGGCGAGGACGTGCAGGGCCAGGTCGGTGGCCGACAGGATCCCGCCGGAGGTGTGCACCGGGCCGTCGTCGACCCACAGGTTCTCCGCGGCCAGCCGGGCCCGCGGGAACGCGGCGCGGAACTCCTCCGACAGCAGCCAGTGCGTGGTGGCCGTCCTGCCGTCGAGCACCCCGGCCCTGCCGAGCACGAACGCGCCGCCGCAGAAGGAGACCATGCGGGCGCCGGCCTCCCGCGCGCCGCGCACCGCGGCGCACAGCCGCTCCGAGCGCTCGGCCAGCGGTTCCTCCAGCCCGGGGACCATGACGGTGTCCGCGCTCAGCGCGGTCTCCAGGGGCGCCAGCGGGCCGGGGTCGATCCCCGTGGGCAGCACGTGCCGTTCCGCCTCGCCGACGAGCACGACCTCGTAGGGCGTCTCCACGTCACCGGTCACCGCGGCCAGCGACGGCATGCGCCGGCCGAACACCTGCTGCGCCACCGCCAGCTCCAGCGCCACGGTGTCCGGCAGCACCAGCAGCGCGATGACGTGCTTGTCGCGGCCGCGACTCGTCGGGGGTCGTCTGCCCGGGCGCACGGGTCTCCCTCCAGCTGGCGAGGTGCCGGCCGGACGTGGCCGGATGCGTGGGCATCGTGGCAGGCGCTGTGGGATCCGTCGAGGCCCGCGACGCCAGGGTGGAGGCGTCGGCGGGGGCCGCTCCCGCCGCACCGGACCGAGGGAGAAGGACCGTGACCGCTCAGCCCACCACCAGCACCCCGACCGCGCAGGACCTCGGCTTCGCCGCCCGGGCCAACGCCTCCGGGCGCACCCCCGTCGTCTTCGTCCACGGCCTGTGGCTGCACGCCGGCAGCTGGCAGCCGTGGGTCGAGCTGTTCGAGTCCGCCGGCTACGCCGCCCACGCCCCCGGCTGGCCCGGGGACGGCGCCACCGTCGCCGAGACCCGCGCCCACCCCGAGGCGCTGGCCGGGGTCGGCGTCGAGCAGGTCACCGAGCGCTTCCGCCAGGTGATCGACGCCCTGGACGTCCCGCCGATCGTCGTTGGGCACTCCTTCGGCGGTCTCGTCGCGCAGAAGCTGCTCGGCGAGGGCCTGGCCCGGGCCGCCGTCGCCGTCGACCCGGCCCAGATGCGCGGGGTGCTGCGCCTGCCCGTCGTGCAGCTGTGGAACGCCCTGCCGGTGCTGGGCAACCCCGCCCAGCTCCGCGGCACGAACTCGCAGTCCGCGGACCGCTTCGCGCGCACCTTCGCCAACGCCGTCCCCCGCGCAGAGTCCGACGAGATCCACGCGCGGTGGACGATCCCCGCGCCGGGGCGGCCGCTGTTCGAGGCGGCGGTGGCCAACCTGCTGGCGGGCACCCCGGCGGCCGTGCGCACCGGCGCCGACCGCGGGCCGCTGCTGGTGATCGGCGCCGGGCGCGACCGCACCGTCCCGGCGGTCACCACCCGCGCGATCGCCGCGCGCTACCGCGCCGCCTCCAGCATCACCGAGTACGAGGAGTTCCCCGGCAAGGGGCACTCGCTGGTCGTGGACTCCGGGTGGCGGGAGGTCGCCGACTACGCGCTGCAGTGGCTGACGTTCGTCGGGCAGCCCGCCCGGACGGCGTGAGGAGGGCCCGGTGGAGATCGCGGACCCCGTGCCCGGCGCCGCGCACGACACGGTGGACGGCAGCGCGCACGACGCGGCCCACGACGCAGCCCACGACGCGGCCAGGAGCCGTCGGCTGTGGGGTGCGGCGGTGTCCGCGACGCTGCACTGCCTCACCGGCTGCGCGATCGGGGAGGTCCTCGGCATGGCGCTGGCGACGTGGTGGGGCTGGGCGGACGTGCCCAGCGTCGCCCTCGCCGTCGCGCTCGCCTTCGTCTTCGGCTACGCCCTGACGATCCGGCCGCTGCTGCGCTCGGGGCTGCCGTTCCGGCGGGCGCTGCGCACCGCGCTGGCCGCCGACACGGTCTCCCTGGTCTCGATGGAGGTCGTCGACAACGCGGTGATGCTCGGCGTCCCGGGGGCGATGGACGCCGGGCTGGGCGGCGCCCTGTTCTGGGGCGCGATGGCGGTGGCCCTCGCGGTGGCCTTCGTCGTCACCGTCCCCGTCAACCGCCTGCTCATCGGCCGGGGCCGCGGGCACGCCCTCGTGCACACCGCGCACTGACCGGCGCGGCGCTCACCGCCCCGCCAGGGCCGCGACGACGGCGCGCACGACGTCGGGCGCGGTCGCCAGGCGCGGGACGTCGTAGCTGACGGCGGTCGAGGACGGCGCGGCGGTGGCGGCGACGGGTGCGGCGGCGCGCAGGTGCACGGCGGGCACGCCGGTGCGGGCCACCAGGGCGGCCGCGTTCGCGGCGCGCACCCCGCCGCCGGCCACGACCTCGATGCGCCCGCCGGCGCGCGCGACGAGGTCCGCCAGGACGTCCGCGCCCTCCACCGCGGTGCGGGCGCCGCCGGAGGTGAGCACCCGGGTGGCGCCGGCGCCGACGAGCTGCTCCAGCGCGCCGGGCAGGTCCGCCAGGGTGTCGAAGGCCCGGTGGAACGTCACCGGCAGGTCCCCGGCGGCCTCGACGAAGCGGGCCAGCAGGGCGGTGTCGACGCCGCCGTCCGCGCGCAGCGGGCCGACGACCACGCCCAGGCGCACACCGGGCGGGGCGGGCAGGGCGCGGACGGCGGCGATGTCGGCGAGCTGGACGTCGACCTCGGCGGGCGAGCACGTGAAGTCCCCGGCCCGCGGGCGCACCAGGACGCCGACCTCCAGCCGGGACACCCGCGCCAGCAGCGCGGACAGGAACCCCGCGCTGGGGGTCAGGCCGCCCTCGGACAGCGCGGCGCAGACCTCGACGCGGGCGGCGCCGCACTCCTGCGCGACCACCGCCCCCTCGACGTCGTCGAGGCAGACCTCGACCGCGGTCACCGGCGGATCACCCGGCGGGTCACCGGCGGCTCACCGGCCGCTCACCGGGTGGCCGCCCACGCCGCCACGGCGGCGCCGGGGGCGATCTCGCCGACGCGCTCCCCGCCGCCGAGCACCGGCACCGCGCGCAGGTCGCCGGCGCCCGAGACGTCGACGCCGAGACCGGCGAGGACCTCCAGCGCCACCAGGGTGGTGGCGCGGGCGCTGCCGTCGGCGACCTTCAGCGCCACCGCCCGACCGCCGGGGCCGGCGACGCCGAGCACGCCCTCCGCGCCGCCCTTGGCCAGCACGCCCGGCACCCGCCGCACCACCTCGGTGTTCGGGTGGCCGGGACCGCCGACGAACTCCGGGTGCGCGCGCACCGCGGCGGCGACCCGGCCGGCGGGTTCCCCGGGGGCGGCGAGGTCCAGCGCGCGGAACGCCGTCGCCAGACCGCGCACGGTCGTGGCGAACAGCGGTGCGCCGCAGCCGTCGACGGCGTCGGCGAGCACCGGTGCCCCGGTCAGCTCGGCCGTCACCGCCCGCACCCGCTGCTGCAGCGGGTGGCCGGGGGAGAGGTAGTCCCCGGTGGACCAGCCGTTGACCCGGCAGGCCAGCAGCATCGCCGCGTGCTTGCCGGAGCAGTTCATCCGCACCCGGGAGGGCCCCTCGCCGGCGCGCACCAGCGCGTCGCGGGTGGCCTCGTCCTGGGGCCGGTCCGGCGGGCAGCGCAGCGCGTCCTCGTCCAGCCCGGCCTCGGCCAGCACCGCGCGCACGACCTGCACGTGCGCGTCGGTGCCGGTGTGGCTGCCCGCGGCGATCGCCAGCGCCGGCCCCTCCAGGGGAGCGCCCACCAGCAGGCACGTCAGCGCCTGCAGCGGTTTGGCCGTCGAGCGCGGCAGCACCGGCTCGTCGACGGGACCCAGCGCGGCGGCGACGGAACCGTCGGCGTCGAGGGCGAGCAGCGCCCCGAGGTGACGGCTCTCCACGAGACCGGAGCGCCGGACGACGGCGAGTTCGGCGAGGGCGGGGGACTCGGCCACGGGGCCTCCGGTTCTCCGGCCGCTGGCGCCCGGGTGGCCGGCGGTCCGGTGGCGAGCCTACGCAGCGCCGGCCCGCGGGCGGCTACAGGAACGTGACGGTGCCCTCGTGCAGGTCGTAGGTGGCGCCCACCACGCGCAGGTGCCCGCCGTCGACGGCCTCCGCGAGCAGCGGGTCCGCGCTCAGCTGCGCGACCTCGGCGGCCACGTTCAAGCGCACCGCCTCGGCCAGGTGCTGCGCCTCGTCGGCCTCGGAACCGCTGTCGGCGTCGGTCTCCGCCAGGGCCTGCTCGGCGGCCGGGCGGATCGCCTCGACGAGGGAGTCGATCGCGGTGCCCGAGGGCGCGGAACCCGTCCGCACCGCCTCCAGCGTGGCGCCCACCGCGCCGCACGACTCGTGGCCCAGGACGACGATCAGCGGGACGTGCAGGTGCTCCACGCCGTACTGGATGCTGCCCAGGACGGGCGGTGCGACGACCTGCCCGGCGGTGCGCACCACGAACAGGTCCCCGAGGTCCTGGTCGAAGACGAGTTCCGGCGGCACCCGCGAGTCCGCGCAGGAGAGCACGATCGCGAACGGGTGCTGGCCCTCGGCGATGCGCAGCCGGTGCGCGGCCGGGTGGGTGGTGTGCTGCTCGGGGTGGGCGCTGAAGCGGGCGTTGCCCGCGCGCAGCAGCTCCAGCGCCTGCTCGGGATCGCTGATCCGGTCCGGGCGCTCGGGCGCCGCGGCCGGTGCAGCGGGTGAAGTGCTGCTGCCGCAGGCGGTCAGCAGCGTCCCGCCGCCCAGCGCCGCCGCCCAGTGCAGCAACCCGCGCCGGGTGCTGCCCACCCCCGCCGGTGCGGCGGGCGCCCCGGGCGGGGCGGTGCGGTCGTTCGCGGGCAGCGTGGATCCGTGCGTGGTCATCGGTTTCCCCCCAGTGGTGCGCGCGGCCCCCTGCCGCGCGGTCGCACGCTCCCCCCGGACCGTGCGGCCGGAACGCTACCGACTCCGCTGCCGCCGTTCAGGTGAATTTCCCGCGGCCGCCGCCCGCACCGCGCGCAGCCGGGTTGCGCCGCGCGGGTGAGGCCCCGGCCGCCGCCTGCCGCCGGTGGGGTGGTGCGCGCCCGCGACGGTCGAGCCGTCGACCGGGCGCGCCGATGCTGGTCGTGACAAGGGCGGACCCGCCGCGAGGCGGGGACGCGGAGCCAGGGGACCCACCTCGTGAGGTGGCCCGGCCACCAGGAGGACACCACGATGCGCCGCACCACCACCCTCAGCCTGTCGGTCGCCCTGGCGGCGGCCCTGGCCGTCCCCACCGCTGCCGTCGCGGCCGCGCGCACCGGCGGTCCGCAGCCCGCCGCCCGCCCCACCGCGACGGCCACCGCGACGGCCACCGCGACGGCCACCGCGACCGGAACCGCCACGGCGACGGCGACCGCCACCGGAACCGCGACGGCCACCGCAGTGCCCACCGGCAGCGCGCCGACCATCACCCGCGGCCCGCGCGGCGCCCGCAACGTCGTCGTCGTCGGCACGCTCAGCGCCGTCGACGCCGCCGCCGGCGAGGTCACCGTCACCGTCCGCGGCGGCCGCGACAAGGCGCTGCGCGGGCAGGACATGGACATCGCGCTGGCCACCGGTGCGGTGCTGCGCCGCGACGGCGCCACCGTGCGGGTGTCCGACCTGCGCGCCGGCGACCACGTCAGCGTCCACTGCACCCGCAGCGGGGACGGCACGCTCACCGCCACCCGGCTGCACGCGAACGGCCGCGGCGGTGAGGCGCCGATCGACGAGCCGACGGCCACCCCGACGGCCACCCCGACGGCCACCCCGACCGCCACCCCGACCGCGACCCCGACGAGCAGCCCGACCGCGACGCCCACCGCCACGGCGACCGCCGGCTGACGACCGGGGACGGCGCGCCGCACGAGCCGGCTCCCGCGCGGGGTCAGCTCGTGCGGCGGGCGACCTGCAGCAGGTTCAGCTCGTGCTTGCGGACCGTGCCGGAGGGGCGGGCCTCGATCAGCTCCCGGATCCCCGCGAACAGCCTCTCCCGCTGCTGCGGCGTCGCGGCGATGTGCCCGGAGTAGGTCGACAGCAGCGCCAGGTACTCCTCGGCGGTGTGCTCCCGGCTCGTCACGTGGCGGTGCACGACGGGCTGCCCGAAGCGCCCGCTGGCGAGCATCGCCGCCACGTCGGGGGCGGGCACCTGCTCGGGGGGCACCGGGCCGTCCCCGCCGTCGCCCATGCCGACCTCGTCGTAGCAGCGCTGGACGACCCGGAAGAAGTCGTCGCCGTCCGGCGGGGCCACGTGCTCGGTGGTGACGATCGCCAGGGAACCCCCGGGGCGCAGCAGGTCCGCGGCGCGGGAGAACGCGGTCCGCTGGTCCAGCCAGTGCCAGGACGTCGCCGCGACCACCAGGTCGAACGGTTCCCGGCCCGCCGGGTCCCAGCTCTCGAACGGGGAGGTCACGACCTCGACGTCCCCGCGCCCGGCGAGCACGCGCCGCGCCACCGCCGCCAGTCGCCGTCCCGGTTCCAGCGCCACGACGCGCCAGCCGCGCTCGAGCAGCCCGCGGGTGGCCTGCCCGGTGCCCGCCCCGACCTCCAGCACCCGGGCCCCGGCAGCCAGCCCCGCCGAGAGCGCCAGGTCCTCGAACAGCGCCGCGGGGTACCTCGGGCGCACCCGCTCGTACAGCTCCGCGACCGTGTCGAACGTCGCGCCCAGCCCCGCGCCCGGTCCCCGCTCCACCGCGGCACCCCCTCAGCTGCTCGCGCCACCCTGCGCCACGTCCTCGTGCGCCACGTCCGGACCCTAGCGACCCGGGCCGCCGACGGGCGCTCGCGCGGCTAGCGTGGAGGCGCACCGCCCCCACCGGAGAGGACGCGACATGAGCGACGGACCCCAGGACGCCCCCGTGCCCCGCGAGGCGCCGTCGCCACCCGGTGCGGACCTGCCCGCGGTCGTCGACGAGATCGACGAGCGGGTCGGCCTCGCCGGGCGCGAGGCCGCCGAGTGCGCCCGCGAGGAGGACGGCGGGGGCGACCCCTCCGGCGACGTCGTGCCCGACCCGGCCAGCGCTGACGGGGCCGACGGGGCTGAGGCGGCCGACGGGGTCGACGAGGCCGACCAGCCCGCGGACCCGACGCTGCGCACCGACGGCGGGCAGGGCGGTGCCGACGGGACGCCGGTGTCCGAGCCGACCGGCTGACGGGCCGCCGGGCCCGCGGGCCGGGCGCTAGAGGAGGCTGAGCCCGACGACGGCCTCGGTGAGCATCTGGTCGTGCTGCTGCTCGTCGAGGGCGCCCTCCGCGAGGCGGTGGTCCAGCACGCGGCTGACGAGCTCGATCGCGTCGGTGCGCTCGACGGTCAGGCCGTGCCCGCCGACGGCCGGGTGCACGCCCAGCGCGCGGCCGTCGCCGTGGTCGGGGCCGGCCAGCCACGGCCCGCCCTCCTCGCGGGCGACCAGGCGCCGCACGTCGTCGGGGTCCATGGCCAGCACCGCGTGCGAGATGCGGTCGAGGTCGTAGACGTCGGGCTGCTCGTCGGCCATGCGGTGATCCTCGCACCGGCGGCGCCGGCGCGCCGTCCGCGCCGTCCGCGCCGTTCCCCAGCCGCCGCTCACAGCCACTTCTTCGCGCGGAAGAGGAAGTACAGCCCCACGCAGACGGCGACGATGACGGCCAGGACCACGGGGTAGCCGTAGCGGGTGCCCAGTTCCGGCATGTGCTCGAAGTTCATGCCGTAGATCCCGGCGATGGCCGTGGGCACCAGCGCGATCGCGGCCCACGCCGAGATCCTGCGCATGTCCTCGTTCTGCTGGGCGGTGACGCGGTTCTGCCGGACGCTGACCTGCGTCAGGTGGGCCTGCAGGACGTCGGTCAGCAGCCGGTCGTAGCCGTCGACGGCGTCCGCCGCGCGCAGCAGGTGGTCCAGCACGTCGCGGTAGTAGGGCCGCTTCTCCTCCGCGACCGCGGTGGCCCGCGGCCCCACCGGACCGCCCTCCACGAGCCGCTGCAACGGGTTCACCAGCGGCACGACGGCGCGCTTGAACTCCAGCACCTCCCGCTTCAGCTTGTAGATGCGCTCGGCGTGCTCGTCCTCCCCGCCGCTGAAGACCTGCTCCTCGATGTCCTCCACGTCGACCGCGATGGCCTCCACGACGTCGCCGTAGCCGTCGACGACGTGGTCCAGCAGCCGGTACAGCACCGACGCCGGGGCCGGTGCGTGCGGCCCGCCGGGCAGCGGCACGTCGAGGTCGACCTCGCCGTCCTGCAGCCCGAGCGCGGCCAGGTCCAGCTCGGGCACGTCGAGCTCGGCGCGGACGTCGGCGACGACGGAGGACTCCCCGTGGCGGACCGTGATGAGGAAGTGCGCCCCCACGAACACGGCCACCTCGCTGATGTCGACGACCTCGTCGTGGTCGACGTAGCGGACCGGCTTGAGGACGGCGAACGTCAGGTCGGGGTACTGCTCGAACTTCGGGCGCTGGTGGGCGTTGATCGCGTCCTCGACCGCCAGGGCGGGCAGGCCGAAGGGGACCGCGAGGCGCTGCAGGTCGCGGGCGCTGGCCCCGTGCAGGCCGATCCAGACGAAACCGCCGTCGGCGCGGGCGGTGGCCAGCGCGGCCTCGAGGTCGGAGACCTGCCGCTGGCGCCCGTCGGCCTGGTAGAGCTTGCAGGCCACCACGGGCAGTTCCGCCAGGGCGCCGCGGGCGCCGACGGTGGCGACGCCCTCCGGCCCCGAGCGCCCGGCCGCCCCCGGGCCGTCCTCGCGCCCCGCACCGCGGGGG
>NZ_JAAALL010000017.1 GCF_009906315.1 Kineococcus vitellinus
GTCGCGGCCGCCCTCGACCCGGCGGCCGCCGGGTCGAGGGGCGCGCGGCGGGCGGGGCAGCGGGCGAGGTGGTCGTCGACCAGCCCGCACGCCTGCATGGCGGCGTAGGCGGTGGTGGGGCCGGTGAAGCGCAGGCCCGCGGCCTTGAGCGCCTTCGACAGGGCCGTCGAGGCCGGCGTGAGCGCCGGCACGTCGGCGGGGGTGCGCGGGGCCGGCGGCGGCGGGTCGGGGGCGAAGGACCACACGAGCTCGGACAGGCCCTCGCCGCGCCCGGCCATCGCGACCACGGCGCGGGCGTTGGCGATCGTGGCCTCCACCTTGCGGCGGTTGCGCACGATGCCCGGGTCGGCGAGCAGCCGCTCGACGTCGGCCTCGCCGTAGCGGGCCACCACGTGCGGGTCGAAGCCGGCGAAGGCGCTGCGGAAGCCCTCGCGCCGGCGCAGGACCGTGATCCAGCTCAGCCCGGACTGGAACGCCTCCAGGCTCAGGCGCTCGTACAGCGCCGCGTCGCCGTGCACCGGCCGGCCCCACTCGGTGTCGTGGTAGCGCTCGTAGAGCGGGTCGCCGGTGCCGAAGCAGCGGAAGGGCTGCGCCTCGGGCGGCGTCTGCGGCGGCGTCTGCGGCTGCGTCACGGAGCGCACCGTGGCACCGCCCTCCGACACGCGGCCGCGGTGGCCGCTAGCGTCGGGCGGGTGAAGGTCCTCGTGCTCAACGGCCCCAACCTCGGACGCCTCGGCAAGCGCCAGCCCGAGGTGTACGGGACGACGACGCTGGCCGACGTCGACGCGCGCCTGCAGGCCCTGGCCGCGCAGCTGGGCGTGCAGGTCGAGCTGCGCCAGACCGACGCCGAGCACGAGATGCTCGGCTGGGTCCACGAGGCGGCCGACGCGCGCCTGCCGGTCGTCCTCAACCCCGCGGGGTGGACGCACACCTCGGTGGCGCTGCGCGACGCCTGCGCGGAGCTGACCGCGGGCCTGGTCGAGGTGCACCTGTCGAACGTCCACGCGCGCGAGGACTTCCGCCGGCACTCCTTCATCACCCCCGTCGCGACGGGGGTGGTCGCGGGCCTCGGGGTGGACGGCTACGAGCTCGCCGTGCGGTTCCTGGCCTCGCGCGTCGGAGGTGGCGCGTAGGCTCCCGGGGACCGGTCGGGACAGCGGGAGTGCAGGAGTCGTAGTGGTCGAGCACATGAAGTGGTGGGGCTGGGGCCAGGAGGGCGTCGCGTTCCACCACGAGGACAAGCCCAACCTCGCGCCGTTCGCGTTCAAGATGGCGGGCATCGACTTCAACGCCCCGCCCGTGCGCGTGCCCGAGCTGTCCGAGCTCACCGTCCCCGCCGCGCGGGCGCCGGAGCAGCTGCGCGCCGCCCTGGTGGAGGCGCTGGGCGCCGAGCACGTGCGCGACGACGACCTGGACCGCGTCGTGCACACCTACGGCAAGTCCATGCGCGACCTCGTGCGCATCCGCCGCGGCGACTTCGGCCGCCTGCCGGACCTGGTGCTCTACCCGGGCACCGAGGCCGAGGTGGAGGCCGCGCTGCGCATCGCGCTGGAGGCCGACGCGGTGCTCATCCCCTTCGGCGGCGGCTCCAACATCGTCGGCAGCCTGGAGGCCCCCCGCGAGGAGACCCGCCCGGTGCTCTCGCTGGACGTGGGCCGCATGCGCCTGCTGCTGGAGCTGGACGAGACCTCGCAGACCGCGCGCATCCAGGCCGGCGCCCTCGGCCCGGACCTGGAGGCGCAGCTGAACGCGCGGGGCTGGACGATCGGGCACTTCCCGGACAGCTTCAAGCACTCGACGCTGGGCGGCTGGATCGCCACCCGCTCCTCGGGCATGCAGTCCGACCGCTTCGGCGACATCGCCGACATCACCCGCGCGGTGCGCGTGGTGACGCCCAAGGGGCTCGTGGCCACCGCCCGGGTGCCGGTGCAGTCCGCCGGCCCCAGCGTGCGCGAGATGGTGCTGGGCAGCGAGGGGCGCCTGGGCGTCATCACCGAGGCCACGGTGCAGGTGCACCGCCTGGCCGAGGAGCGCACCATCCAGGCGTACTTCTTCCCCGACTACGCCAGCGGCCTGGCCGCGATGCACGACATCGCCGCCTCCGACGCCTCCCCGTCCATCAGCCGCGTCTCGGACGCGATGGAGACCCAGTTCACCCTGGCGACCTCCAAGAAGGGCAGCGCGCTCTCACAGCTGCTCAACAAGGGCGTGCAGCTGTACGCCAGCCGGCGCAAGGGCATCGACCTGTCGAAGATGTGCCTGTCGTTCATCGGCTTCGAGGGCTCCGCGCTCGGCGTGCGCCGCAACAAGCAGCTCGTGGGCGAGATCGTCAAGAAGCACGGCGGCTTCGGCGTCGGCAGCGGGCCGGGCACGCTGTACGACCAGAAGAAGTTCGACACCCCCTACATCCGCGACTTCATCCTGGACCGCGGCGCCTACGGCGACGTCTCCGAGACCTCCTCGTCGTGGGCGGTGCTGGAGTCGCTGCACGACGAGGTGGTGGCCGCCGCGCAGAAGGCGTTCGCGGAGATCGGCATCAAGGGATTCGTGTTCTGCCACCTCTCGCACAGCTACCACTCCGGTGCGTGCCAGTACTTCACCTTCGCCTTCCAGCCGCCGACCGACCGCGACGGCCTGGAGGCCTACGACCTCGTCAAGGGCGCCATCCAGCAGGCGTTCATCGACAACGGGGGCACGCTCTCGCACCACCACGCCGTGGGTCGCGAGCACAAGCGCTGGGTCTCCGAGGACCTGTCGCCGGCGGGCGCCGAGATCGTCGGGGCGCTCTTCTCCGGCGTCGACCCGGGCCGCAACCTCAACCCGGGCGCGATCGTCGACTGACCCGCCCGGACGCCGGGCCGACCGGTCGCGGGCGGGGCGGGGGACCGCTCAGCCCACGAGCAGGTCGGCCCACACCGTCTTGCCGTCGCCGCGCGGTGCGACCCACCAGCGCTGCGCGATGAGCTCGACGATGTGCATCCCGCGCCCGCCGGTGGCCTCCTCGCCGGACTCCCGCGGGCGCGGGTGCTGGGTGGACAGGTCCTCCACCCCGACGCACAGCAGCGACTCGCCGACCTCGTGCCGCAGCGTCAGCGCGGCGGGGCAGCCGGTGTGGACGAGGGCGTTGGTGACGAGCTCGGAGACGACGAGCTCGGCCGCGTCGACCGTCTCGTCCAGGTCCCAGGCGCCCAGCGTGTCGCGCAGGTGCTCGCGCGCGGCGCGCACGGCCCGCGCGTCGCTGGGCAGCTGCAGGCGCGTCTCGCGGGTGCCCGGCAGCGGTCCGGCGTAGTCGACGACGAGCAGGGCGGCGTCGTCGGAGCCCTGGCGCCTGGCGGGGTCGAGGACGGCGTCGGCGACGACGTCGGCGGGCGCGCCCGCGTGCTGCAGCAGGGTCCGCTCCAGCGCGTCCTCGCCGACGTCACCGCCGTCCTCGTCCTCGCCGCGCGGCTGCTGCTGCACACCGACGGGGTCGTGGAGTGGCCGCACGGCGAGGACGAGCTCGCCGGTCCCCTCGTCGAGGGCGAGCAGGCAGCAGGTGGCGAACAGCTCCCCGTCGAAGCTCTGCATGAGGCGGTTGGTGCGCTCCAGCACGGCCGCCGGCTCGTGGCCCTCGCTGACGTAGGCGCGCACCGCGGTGCGCACGCGCCCCATGAGGGCCGCGGCGCTGCTGTTGTGGCCCTGCACGTCGCCCATGACGAGCACGGTGGCGCGGTCGGTGACGACGGCGTCGAAGAAGTCGCCGCCGACGTCGGCGCCGTGGGTGCCGGGCAGGTAGCGCGAGACCAGGCGCACCGCCTCCGTCTGCGGCAGCCGGTGCGGCAGCAGCGCCTGCTGCAGGGAGCGGGCCAGGTCGGCGGCCTGGCGGGCCCGGTGCAGCTGCTCCTCGCGGGCGGTGTCGCGGCGGGCGCGGCGCTCGCGGTCGAAGATGGCGACGACGAGGCCGGCGAGGTCGGCGAGGTCGGCGCGCTGGGCCTCGTCGAGCTCACCGGTCTCGGGGTCGAAGACGCACAGCGTGCCGAGCGCGTGGCCGTCGGGGGTCAGCAGCGGTGCGGCGGCGTAGGCGCGCACCCGCCCCATGCGGCCGTCGACCCAGGGGTTGGCGGCGAAGCGGACGTCGCGGCGGGCGTCGGTGGTGTGCACCGCCCCGCGCACGGCGACGGAGTACGTGCACATGGAGTCCTCGCGGGCGCAGTCGGCCCGGTCGAAGCCCTCGCTGGCCAGCTGGCGCTGCAGGTGCTCGTCGATGATGTTGACGACGGCGTTGGACAGCCCCGTCAGCCGGGTGGCCAGCCGCACCACCGCCTGCAGCTCGTGCGGCGGGGGCGCGGAGACGTCGACGTAGTCGCGCAGCGCGAGCAGCCGGGCGCGTTCGGCCTGCTGAGGAGCCACCTCGGTGGTTCCTGCCGAGGTGGCAGTGTTCACTCCTCCAAGTTACGCCATGACTACGCTGAGTGTTCTAGAACGCGGGTTCAGCCTCCGGTGCCGGGGTGGCGGCGCCGGGCCCCGGAGGGCGCGGCGTTCCACACGGCGCTCACCAGGCGCCGCGGGGCCACGTCCAGCAGCGCCGAGACCGCCTTCCAGCGCCGGGTGGGCACGCTGACGGGGCGCCCGGCGAACATGTCGTCCAGCGCCGCGTCGACGACCTCGTCGATGTCCAGCCAGACGCGGCTCGACAGCCCCGAGCTGCCGCCCGAGCGCATCCCCGAGCGGGAGTGGAACTCCGTGCGCACGTAGCCGGGCGCGACGACGGTCGCGCCGACACCGGTGCCGCGCAGCTCGCCGGCGAGGGTCTCGGTCAGGACGATGACGTAGGCCTTGGCCGCCGAGTAGTGCCCGCCGCCGGGCACCATCCCCGCCACCGAGCCGACGTTGAGCACGTGACCGCGCCCGCGGGCCACCATCGCCCCCGCCGCGGCCCGCGACAGGACCAGCACCGCGCGGCACAGCACGTCGAACATCCGCTCGTGGTCGGCCAGGTCGCCGTCGCGGAAGCGCTGCTTGAGGCCGAAGCCGGCGTTGTTGACCAGCACGTCGACGGGCCGGTCCGCGTCGGCGACCCGGTCGGCCACCCGCGCGACCGCCGCCCGGTCGGCGAGGTCGGCCACGAGCACCTCGACCTGCACGCCGTGCGCGGCGCGCAGCTGCGCGGCGGTGCGCTCCAGCCGCTCGGCGTCGCGGGCCACGATCACCAGGTCGTGCCCGCGCCGGGCCAGGGAGGTCGCGAACCCCGCTCCCAGGCCGGCGGTCGCCCCGGTCACGAGGGCGGTGGGTCGGCGCGTGCTCTGCGGTGCGGTGCTGGAGGTGCTCGTCACGAGGGGCGAGCCTACGGAACGCGGTCCACCACCTCGCCCACCACCGCCCGGGCGGGGTTCCAGGTCCGCTGCGCGACCAGCGTGCCGAGCGCCGCGACCAGCACCGCGGCCGCGGCCAGCGACAGCGCCGCGCGGGGACCGGCGACGTCGAGCACGCCGCCGGCGACGGCGTTGCCGACGGCCGAGCCCGCGGTGATCGCGGTCGACAGCCACGCCTGCGCCTCGCCCAGGCGGTGCGCGGGGGTCAGCTGGTCGACCAGGCTCTGCGCGGCGATGAGGTTGGGCGAGATGGTCAGGCCGGTGAGGAAGAGCACCGGCACCAGCGCGAGCAGCGGCGCGTCCGCACCGGCGAGCAGGGCGACGACGACGAGCAGCAGGCCGAAGGCGGTGAGCGTGACCAGCAGCCGGCGCCGGTCGGGGGCGCGCCAGTCGCGGCTGCCGTAGACCAGCCCGCCGACCGCGCTGCCGCCGGCGATGGGGGCGAACATCACGCCGAGGTCGTTGGCCGAGCCGATGAGGTGCTCGGCCAGCCCCGCCAGGGACACGTCGACGATGCCGAAGCCGATGCTCATGGCGGCCATGACCACCAGCAGCAGCACGAAGGCCGGGGAGTGCAGCAGCGCCGACGCGCCGCCGGCCGTGCCCGCGCGGGCGGCCGGTCCGGAGCCGCGCCGGGCTCCGGGCGTGCGCGCGTAGGCCACCGTGCCGCCCACGAGCAGCAGGACGGTGACCAGCAGCGGCAGCACCGGCACGTGCAGCAGCAGCAGGGCCGACAGCAGCAGCGGACCGCCGACGAAGATCGACTCGACGGCGACCGCGTCCAGGGCGTAGCCGCGCCGGCGCCGGCGCTCGTCGGTGACCACCACCCGCCAGGTGGCGCGCATCGCCGGGGACAGCGGGGGGAAGAACAGGCCGGCCACGAGCGCCAGCACGGGCAGCACCGCCGCCGGCACCGCCCGCCAGGCCGTCGCCCCGGTGAGCAGCAGCAGCAGGGCGCCGCTGAGGGCGGCGATCGGCAGCAGCACCCGCGGCTGCCCGCGCCGGTCCATCGCCCGGCCCCACACGGGCGAGCCGATCGCCAGCCCGACGGCGAAGACCCCGGTGACCAGCCCCGCCAGCGCGTAGGAGTCCCGCAGCTCGCGCACGAGCAGGACCAGGCCCAGCGGGGCCGTCGCGATGGGGACGCGCGCCACCACCGATGCGACGAAGGGACGTGCCACCAGCGGATCGCGCAGCAGCGCGAAGTACCCCGACATCCTCACCGTTCCTGACGGCGCCGCGACCGTGCAGGCGCTTTCCGGTACTCGGACCTTCCAGTGCCGAGCTTGTCAGACGGGCCAGATGCGCGCGCAGTGGCCACCCGCGCGGCGGGCCGCCTCGAGGGCGGCGCCCGCCTGCTCGCGGGCCTGCTCCGCGCTGCGGGCCCGGTCGGGCGCCAGGCTCGCGCCGATGCTCAGCCGGACGCCGAGCTCGGGAGCGGTGGAGGGCGAGGACTCCACCGCCAGCAGCAGCGCGTCGGCCACCCGCTCGACGACGGCCTCGCAGCCGCCCGCGGGCAGCCCGGTCAGCAGCACCGCGAAGCGGTCGGCGGCCAGCGGGAACCAGCGGTCGCGCGAGCGGGCGGCGCGGCGCGCGCGGCGGACCACGGCCGCCGGGTCGGCGCTGGCGCCGGCCCGCGCGTCGAGGGAGACGAGCAGCAGCCCGGTGCCGGTGCCGCAGCGGCGGTCCTGGGCCAGGGCGTCGCCGAGCGCCGCGTCGAGCGCCGCGACCGGCTCCGCGGCGGGCCCGGCGGCGGGCTCGGCTGCCTCCTCGGCGGCGGGCTCGGCGGCGGGCTCGACAGCGGGTCCGGCGGCGGGCTCGGCGAGCGCGGCGGCGACGGCGGCCAGGCGGGCACCGGCGGCCGGCAGCAGCCGCAGGTCCACCTTGACGACGTCGGGGCGCACCAGCGGCAGCAGCGCGAGCGCGGCCGGGTCGGCGCCGACGTCGTCGAGCGCGACGCCCCAGCCGCGGTGGCGGGCCTGCGCGGCCAGGCGCAGGGCGTGCACGGGGCGGCGCACGAGCAACTGCTCGGGCAGGTCGAGGACGACGGTGGCGCCGGCCGGCGCCCGGCCCGCCGCGGTGGCGCCGGCCTCCAGGGCGACGGTGTCGGGGGCGCAGTTGAGGAAGAGGGTCCAGGCGGCGCCGAGCCCGTGCCGGGCGGCGGCGCCCAGCGCGGTGCGGCGGCAGGCGGCGTCGAGGTCGCCGGTGCGCCCCAGGGAGCGGGCGGCCTCGAACAGCGGGCGCGGCAGGGCCAGGTCGCTGCCCTCGGGGCCCCGGGCCAGCGCCTCCAGGCCGGCGGTCCGGCCCGTGCGCAGGTCGACGACGCGCTGGAAGTGCACGTCCGGCCCACCCCCGCCCCGGCGCTGGAGCGGCTGCTGGACGCCGGTGGGCGGGCGGTGCTCAGCCGGTCACGGCTCCTGGATCGGCCGAACGGGTGGCGACCTTGAGCGCCCGGCGGTGCCCGTCCCGCGATCGTTCGACATGGTCGAACGCACGGCGTTGACGCGGCTGCGGGCCCCTCCTACGTTCCCCCACGCGGCACCCGAGCCGTTCCACCGACTCAACGAGGAGTTCTGCATGTCCTCCAGCAGTTCCGCGACGTCCGCGCCACCGCGGCCTGCGGTTCGCCGGACCCCCACCCTGGCCGGCGAGATGCTCGCCGAGTTCGCCGGCACCGCGATCCTCATCCTCTTCGGCGTGGGCGTCGTCGCCCAGGTCGTCGCCGGTCAGAACGGCGGTGACGACTCCATCCACTGGGCCTGGGGCCTCGGCGTCACCTTCGGCATCTACGTGGCGGGCCGCACCACCGGCGCCCACCTGAACCCGGCCGTCACCATCGCGCTGGCCGTCTTCAAGGGCTTCGCCTGGAAGAAGGTCCTGCCCTACTCGATCGCCCAGTTCCTCGGCGCCTTCGTCGCCGCGCTCATCGTCCGCTGGACCTACGCCGACGCCATCGCCACGGTCGACCCGGACACGACGTCGGCCACCCAGGGCATCTTCTCGACGCTGCCCGGCGAGGGCGTGAGCATCGGCACCGCGTTCCTCGACCAGGTCGTGGGCACCGCGATCCTCGTCTTCCTCATCTTCGCCATCACCGAGCTGCGGGCCACCCCGCCGGCGGCCAACCTGGCCCCCTTCATCATCGGCCTCGTCGTCGTCGGCATCGGCATGGCGTGGGGCAGCAACGCCGGGTACGCCATCAACCCCGCCCGCGACTTCGGCCCCCGGGTGGCGAGCTTCGTCACCGGCTACTCCAGCGCGATGCGCGAGCCGGTCGGCGGCGCCTTCTACTTCTGGGTGCCGATCGTGGCGCCCGTGCTGGGCGCCCTCATCGGCGGCGCGCTCTACCGCGTGCTCGTGGAGCGGCACCTGCCCGACGAGGACCAGGACGAGCAGCCGGCCGGCCGCGTGCCGTCCGAGGACGACTGACCACCGACGTTCCCGAAGCAGAGAGGCGCACAGCATGTCGAACGGAAACGGTCCCCAGTACGTCGGAGCGGTCGACCAGGGCACCACGTCGACCCGGTTCATGGTCTTCGACCACGGCGGCAACGAGGTCGCCAAGTACCAGCTGGAGCACACCCAGATCATGCCCAAGCCGGGCTGGGTGGAGCACGACCCGATCGAGATCTGGGAGCGCACCAGCTCCGTCATCCAGAGCGGCCTGCGCCAGGCCAACCTCGTGGCGGAGGACCTCGCGGCCCTGGGCATCACCAACCAGCGCGAGACCGCCGTGGTGTGGAACCGCCGCACCGGGCGCCCGTACTACAACGCGATCGTCTGGCAGGACACCCGCACCGACCGCCTGGCCGCGGCCCTGGACCGCGACGAGCGCGGGCAGAAGATCCGCCAGCGGACCGGCCTGCCGCCGGCGACGTACTTCTCCGGCGGCAAGGTGCAGTGGATCCTGGAGAACGTCCCCGGCGTGCGCGAGGCCGCCGAGCGCGGTGACGCCGTCTTCGGCAACACCGACTCCTGGCTCATCTGGCACCTCACCGGCGGGGTGCAGGGCGGTGTCCACGTCACCGACGTCACCAACGCCAGCCGCACCATGCTCATGGACCTGGAGACGCTGGACTGGGACGAGGAGCTGCTGGAGATCTTCGGCATCCCGCGCTCGATGCTGCCGGAGATCAAGCCCTCCTCGTGCACGCCCGGGTACGGCACCACCCGCGCCGACGGCCCGCTGGGCGGGGAGGTCCCGCTGACCGGCATCCTCGGCGACCAGCAGTCCGCCATGGTCGGCCAGGTCTGCTTCGACCCGGGCATGGCCAAGAACACCTACGGCACCGGCAACTTCATGCTGCTGAACACCGGTACCGAGCTGGTGCGCTCCAAGGCCGGGCTGCTGACGACGGTCTGCTACCAGTTCAACGACGACAAGCCCGTCTACGCCCTCGAGGGCTCGATCGCCGTCACCGGCTCGGCCGTGCAGTGGCTGCGCGACCAGCTGGGCATCATCTCCGGCGCGGCGGAGTCGGAGTCGCTGGCCCGCCAGGTGTCCGACTCCGGCGGCTGCTACTTCGTGCCGGCGTTCTCGGGGCTGTTCGCGCCCTACTGGCGTTCCGACGCGCGCGGCGCGATCGTCGGGCTCTCGCGCTACAACACCAACGCCCACATCGCCCGGGCGACGCTGGAGTCGATCTGCTACCAGAGCCGCGACGTCACCGAGGCGATGACGGAGGACTCCGGCGTCCAGGTCGAGGTCCTCAAGGTCGACGGCGGCATCACCGCCAACCAGCTGTGCATGCAGCTGCAGGCCGACGTCCTCGGCGTCCCGGTCTCCAAGCCGGTCGTCGCCGAGACCACCGCGCTGGGCGCCGCGTACGCCGCGGGCCTGGCCGTCGGGTTCTGGCAGAACATCGACGAGCTGCGCGAGAACTGGAACGAGGGCGCGCGCTGGGAGCCCACCTGGGACGAGACCCAGCGCGCCGACGGGTACGCGGGCTGGAAGAAGGCCGTCCAGCGGACCCTGGACTGGGTGGACGTCGACTGACGCCCCCCGCAGCGCCACGAGCACGCCGGGCGCGCGCAGCGCGCGCCCGGCGCGCACCATGGTCGGACACACCGGCTGGTCCGACCGGCACGAGCACGGAACACGAAGACGGCTGAGGAGCAGGACGTGGAGATCAAGGCACTGTCGTCGCAGGCACGGGCGGACGCGCTGCGCGAGATGGCGGAAGGTGAGCTCGACGTCCTCGTCGTCGGCGGCGGTGTCGTCGGGACGGGGGCGGCGCTGGACGCGGTGACCCGCGGGCTGCGGACCGCGCTGGTGGAGGCGCGCGACTGGGCGTCGGGGACCTCCAGCCGCTCCAGCAAGCTCGTCCACGGCGGCCTGCGCTACCTGGAGATGCTCGACTTCGCCCTCGTGCACGAGGCGCTGTCCGAGCGCGGCCTGCTGCGCAACAAGCTGGCCCCGCACCTGGTGAAGCCGGTGCCGTTCCTGTACCCGCTCTCCAAGCGCTTCACCGAGCGCCCCTACGTCGGCTCCGGCGTCGCCCTCTACGACGCCATGGCGATCTCCGGCGGCAACAACAAGGGGTTCCCGCTGCACCGCCACCTCAGCCGCAAGGGCGTGCAGCGCGAGGCCCCCGGCATCCGCAAGGACGCCATGGTCGGCGCCATCCAGTACTACGACGGGCAGGTCGACGACGCCCGCCACACCATGACGATCGCGCGCACGGCCGCCACCTACGGCGCGCACGTGGCCAACCGCACCCGCGTCAAGGAGTTCCTGCGCGAGGGCGAGCGCGTCGTGGGGGCGGTCCTGGTCGACCTGGAGTCCGGCGCCGAGATCCGCGTCCGCGCCAAGCAGGTCATCAACGCGACCGGCGTGTGGACCGACGAGACGCAGGCCCTGGTGAACGCCCGCGGGCAGTTCAAGGTGCGCGCCTCCAAGGGCATCCACCTCGTCGTCCCGCGCGACCGCATCCAGTCGCGCACCGGCGTCATCCTGCGCACCGAGAAGTCGGTCCTGTTCATCATCCCGTGGGGCCGGCACTGGATCATCGGCACCACCGACACCGAGTGGGAGCTGGACAAGGCCCACCCGGCCGCCACGAGCGCCGACATCGACTACGTGCTCGAGCACGCCAACTCGGTGCTGAAGTCCCCGCTGACCCGCGAGGACGTCGAGGGCGTCTACGCCGGGCTGCGCCCGCTGCTGTCGGGGGAGTCGGAGTCCACCTCCAAGCTCTCGCGCGAGCACGTCGTCGGCCACCCGGTGCCCGGCCTCGTCGTCGTCGCCGGCGGCAAGTACACGACCTACCGCGTCATGGCCAAGGACGCCGTCGACGTCGCCGTCGACGGCCTCGACGGCAAGGTCCCCGCCTCCACCACCGAGGACGTGCCGCTCGTGGGCGCCGAGGGGTACCACGCCCTGTGGAACCAGCGGCACGTGCTGGCGGCCAGGGCCGGCATCCACGTCGACCACGTCGAGCACCTGCTCAACCGCTACGGCTCGGCGATCGACGAGGTCCTCGCGCTCGTCGCCGCCGACCCCTCGCTCGGCCAGGTGCTGCCGCACGCCGACGACTACCTCAAGGTGGAGGTCGTCTACGCGGCCACCCACGAGGGCGCCCGCCACCTCGACGACGTCCTGGCCCGCCGCACCCGCATCTCCATCGAGACCTACGACCGCGGCACCGAGAGCGCCGAGCTCGTGGCCGACCTCGTGGGCGAGGCGCTGGGCTGGGACGCCGAGCGCCGCGCGACCGAGGTGAAGACCTACCTGGAGCGCGTGGCCGCCGAGCGCGCCTCGCAGGAGCAGCCCGACGACGCCTCCGCCGACGCCGTGCGGCTGCAGGCCCCGGAGATCGTCCCCGTCTGAGCGGGCGGCGACCCCGCCGACCGCCCTGCGGACCGGTCGGCGGGACGGTCGCCTCAGATGGGGTCGACGAGGCGGCGCAGGAAGCGGCGGGTGCGCTCCTCGCGCGGGTCCTCCAGCACGGCCGCCGGCGGGCCCTGCTCGAGGATGACGCCACCGTCGAGGAAGAGCACCCGGTCGGCCACGCGCCGCGCGAAGCGCATCTCGTGGGTGACCACGACCATCGTCCAGCCCTGGTCGGCCAGGTCCTTCATCACCGCCAGCACCTCGCCCACCAGCTCGGGGTCCAGGGCGGAGGTGGGCTCGTCGAAGAGCACGATCTGCGGGCGGATCGCCAGGGCGCGGGCGATCCCCACCCGCTGCTGCTGGCCGCCGGAGAGCTGGAAGGGGTGCTGCCCGGCCTTCTCGGCCAGCCCGACCCGCTCCAGCAGGACCATCGCCTCCGCGCGCGCCTGCTCGCGCGGGCGGCCCTGCACGACGACGGGGCCCTCCATGACGTTCGCCAGCACGCTCAGGTGCGGGAAGAGGTTGTGGCTCTGGAAGACCATGCCGCTCTGGGCGCGCAGCCGGGTCGCGGCCCGCTGCAGGGCCCGCCCGCGCAGCGCGGGGGAGAACTCCACGGCGACGTCGCCGATGCGCACGGTGCCCGCGTCGGGCACCTCCAGGGCGTTGAGGGAGCGCAGCACCGTCGTCTTGCCGGAGCCGGAGGGGCCGATGAGGACGGTGACCGTGCCGGACGCCGCGCTCGCGTCGATGCCGCGCAGGACCTCGTGGTCCCCGAAGGACTTGCGCAGCCCGCGGACCTCCAGCAGCGCCCGGCCGCCCGGCCCGCCCGCGCCGTCCACCCCGCCCACGCCGTCCGCGTCCTCCGGCTCGTCCACCCGGCTCACCCCGCTCACCTGGCCACGTGCTTGTTCAGGCGCGTCTCCGCGCGGGTCTGGGCGAAGGACAGCACGAGGCAGACGACCCAGTAGTAGATCGCCGCGACGCCGTAGAGGGCGAAGAACTCGTAGGTGGGCGCCGCGATCTCCGAGGCCTTCCGCAGCAGCTCGACCACCTGGATGCTCGAGGCCAGCGAGGTGTCCTTGACCAGCGAGATGAGCGTGTTCGACAGCGGCGGCACCGCGACCCGCGCGGCCTGCGGCAGCACGATGCGGCGCATCGTCGTCGCGTAGCCCATGCCGATCGTCAGCGCGGCCTCGGTCTGGCCCCGGGGCACCGAGAGGATGGCCGAGCGGATGACCTCCGAGGCGTAGCCGCCGACGTTGAGGCTGAAGGCGACGACCGCGCTGGGGAAGGGGTCCCACGTGGCCCCGAACTCCGGCAGGGCGTAGTAGATGAGGAAGAGCTGCACCAGCAGCGGCGTCCCGCGGATGATCGAGACGTAGAAGCGGGCGACCGCCCGCAGGACGCCGACGCTGGACAGCCGCATGAGGGCGACGAGGAGCGCGAGGACCAGGCCGAGCGCGAAGCTGGCGGCCGTCAGCGGGATCGTGCCCCGCACCGTCCCGCTGAGCAGCGGGCCCAGCGAGTCCAGCACCAGCTGCCAGGTGCCCTGGTCCACGCGCCGCCCCCTCGTCCTCGGCCGTGCTCAGCCGGCGGCCGGGCCGGAGACGTCCTGGCCGAACCACTTGGAGGAGATCTCCGCCAGGGTGCCGTCGGCGCGCAGCGCGTCGAGGGCGCCGCTGACCTGCTCGGCGGTCTCCGCCTCGTCCTTGCGGAAGACGAAGCCCTGCTCGGTGGTGTCCGGGGTGGTCGTGGCGATCTTGATGCCGGTGTCGCCGGAGGTCTTCAGGTAGTCCAGGACGGCGAGGTTGTCGTTGATCGTCACGTCGACGCGGCCCTGCTTGAGCAGGGTGACGGCCTGGGTGAGGCCCTCGACGCCCTCGACGGTCGCACCGGCCTCGGTGGCCGTCTGCGCCCAGTTGCTCGTCGTGGACTGCGCGGACTTCTTGCCCGCGACGTCGGCCAGCGAGGTCACCGAGGTGTCGTCGGCGCGGGTCACCACGACACCCGTGGAGACGGTGTACGGGGTGGAGAAGGCGTACTTGGCCTGGCGCTCGGCGGTGATGGACACCTGGTTGGCGATGCCGTCGTAGCGCTTCGCCTCCATCCCGGCGAAGAGGGAGTCCCAGTTGTTCTCGGAGAACTCCACGTCGCGGCCCAGCTGCTCGCCGACGGCCTTGGCGACGTCGATGTCGTAGCCGACGAGCTCGTTGGTCTTCTCGTCGTGGTAGCTGAAGGGCGCGTAGGTGCCCTCGGTGCCGAAGGTCAGCGCCTCCTGCGAGGAGCCCGAGGAGCCGGAGCCCTCCGTGCTGGTGTCGTCGCCGCCGCAGGCGGCGAGGAGGCCGGTGAGGGCGAGAGCGCTGGCGATGCCGAGGGTCCTGCGACGCATGGGGCGTGTCCTCCTGGGGGTGGGCGCCCACCGTGGGCGCGCCTGAAGGTGCAGCAGCAACCTAGGGGCAGTCCATTCCCGCCGCGCGCTGCGGGTCCGCGCCGCGGGCCCCGCCGTGCTCAGACCTGCGGGATGCGGCCCAGCCCGTCGGCGACCGGCACGGCCGCCAGCAGCCGCTGCGTGAAGGGCGAGCGCGGCTGCCGCCACAGCTGCTCGGTGGGGCCCTCCTCCACCACGCGGCCGCTGTCCATGACCACGACGCGGTCGGCCACGAGCCGCACGACGGACAGGTCGTGGCTGATGAACAGCAGCGAGGCCCCCGACGCGAGCGCCACCCGCCGCAGCAGGGTGGCGACCTGGGCCTGCAGGGAGGCGTCCAGGGAGGCGATCGGCTCGTCACCGATGAGCAGGTCGGGGCCGGTGGCCATCGCCCGCGCGATCGCGACGCGCTGGCGCTGGCCGCCGGAGAACTCGTGCGGGAAGCGCCGGGCCGCGTCCGCGGGCAGCCCCACCTGCTCCAGCAGCTCGGCGACGCCGGGCGCCGTGCCGGGGTGGACCGCGCGCCCGTCCTCCAGCTGCGAGCCCACCCGGCGGCGCGGGTTGAGCGAGGCGTACGGGTTCTGGAAGACCATCTGCAGCCGCACCAGCGGCCGCGGGCGCCGGCGCAGCCCGTTGCGCTCGACCGGGACGCCGTCGAAGACGGCGCGCCCGGAGGTCAGCGGCACCAGCCCGGTCGCCACCTTGGCCAGCGTCGACTTCCCGCAGCCGGAGGGGCCGACGAGGCCGACGACCTCGCCGGCGGCCACGTGCACGCTCACGCCGTCGAGGGCCCGCACCCGGCGGGCGCCGCGGCCGTGCTCGACGACCACGTCCTCCAGCAGCAGCTCACCCGGCACCGTCCAGCCTCCTCGTGTGGTCGGGCAGCGCCTCGACGAGCGAGCGCGTGTAGGGGTGGCGCGGGGTGCGGATCACGTCGTGGCGCGGGCCGTGCTCGACGACCGCGCCGGTGCGCATGACCGTGATCGTGTCGGCCAGCGAGGACATCACCGCCAGGTCGTGGGTGACGAGCAGGACGGCGAGGTCCAGCTCGTCGCACAGCTGCCGCAGCAGCCGCATGATCCCGGCCTGCACGGTCACGTCCAGCGCCGTCGTCGGCTCGTCGGCCACGAGCACCCGCGGCCGGCAGGCGATGGCGATCGCGATGGCGATGCGCTGCAGCTGGCCGCCGGAGAACTCGTGCGGGTAGCGGCGCAGCGCCTGCTCGGGCGAGGGCACCCGCACCTGCTCCAGCACCTCCAGCGCGCGCTCGCGCGCCTGGCGGCGCGAGAGCCGCAGGTGGTGGCGCACGTGGTCGGTCAGCTGGCCGCCGATGGAGAGCATGGGGTGCAGGCTGGCCGTGGGGTCCTGGAAGACCATGGCCAGCTCCTTGCCGCGCAGCGCGTTGTGCGCGCGCGTCCCCAGCCCGACCAGCTCGCGCCCGCCGTAGCGGATGGACCCGCTCAGGCGCGCGCCGCGCGGCGGCAGCCCCAGCACGGCCATCCCGGTGAGCGTCTTGCCCGAGCCGCTCTCGCCGGCCAGGCCGGTGACCCGCCCGGCGGGCACGTCCAGGTCCACCCCGTCCAGCAGCCGGCGCCCGCCCAGCTCCAGGGCCAGGCCGCGCACCACCAGCCCGCCGCCCGCACCGGTGGCGCCGCCCGTGCTGCTCGCGCCGCCCGTCCCGGTGGTGGTGGCGGGGGAGTCCTCGTGCGTGCTCACAGCGCCCTGCTCCCGACGGCCTGCTGGGTGCGCGGGTCCAGCGCGTCCCGCAGCGCGTCGCCGATGAAGTTGAAGGCCAGGACGATGCTGACGATCGCCAGGCCGGGGAAGGCGGCCACCCACCAGGCGGTGAAGTTCTGCACCCCGTCGGAGACCATCAGCCCCCACTCGGGCGTGGGCGGCACGGTGCCCAGCCCGAGGAAGGACAGCCCCGACAGCAGCAGCACGGCGTTGCCGAAGTCCAGGGTGGCGAGCACGAGCACGGGGCCGGTGACGTTGGGGACGACGTCGCGGCGCAGCGAGGTGAACCAGCCGATGCCCATGAGGCGGCCGGCGATCACGAACTCGCGGTCGCGGGCGCCGAGCACCAGCGAGCGCGTGACGCGGGCGTACTGCGGCCAGGTGACGACGAGCATCGCGACGACGGCGTGGGTCAGGCTCGGCCCGAGCGCCGCCGCCACCCCCATCGCCAGGATGATCGTCGGGAAGGCGAGGACGAGGTCGGCCACGCGCATGAGCACCTCGTCGACGACGCCGCCCAGCAGCCCGGCCACCGCGCCGACGAAGGAGCCCAGCAGCATCGAGAGCACGACCAGCAGCAGCGAGAGCGGGATCGACACGCGCGCCCCGGCCACGACGCGGGCGAAGACGTCGCGCCCCAGGCTGTCGGTCCCGAACCAGTGCTCCCTGGAGAGGGGGGCCAGCCGGTCGGGCGTCTGGGCCAGCGGGTCCTGCACCGGCAGCATCGGGCCCAGGACGACGACGAGCAGCCAGGCGAGCGCGACGACGACGCCGATCGCCGTCAGCGGCGAGCGCGGCCGCAGCGAGCGCCGCAGCCAGCCCGGGCGCGCCGGGGGCGCGGCCGGCGCGGGCCGCGCGGGCGTGGTCGCGCTCACCGCCGGCGCACCCGCGGGTCGACGAACGCGGTCAGCACGTCGACCGCGAAGTTGATGGTGATGTAGGTGATGCCCACGACGAGTCCCACTCCCATGACGGCCTGCAGGTCCAGCCGGGTGGCGGACTGGTAGGCGTACTGGCCCAGGCCGTGCCAGGCGAACACGGCCTCGGTGAGCACCGACCCCGACAGCAGCGAGCCGAAGCTGAGGCCGACGACGGTGAGAATCGGCACCAGCGCGGCGCGCAGCACGTAGCGGAAGACGACCGCGCGGGCCGGCAGGCCCTTGGCGCGCGCGGCCGTGACGTGCTCGGCGGACAGCACGTCCAGCACCGCCGAGCGCGAGAAGCGGGCCAGCAGCCCGACCGCGTACAGGGTCAGCACGATGCCCGGCAGCAGCAGGTGCGCGACCGCGTCGGTGAAGGCCGCGGCGTCCCCGGCCAGCAGGCTGTCCACGGTCAGCAGCCCCGTGACCTCCGGCGGCGGCGCCATCCGCGCGTCCAGGCGCCCGGAGCCGGGGAACCAGCCCAGCCGGTAGAAGCCGACGTAGAAGAGGATGAGCGCCAGCCAGAACGTCGGGGTGGAGATGCCGACGAGGCTGAGGACGCGCACGACGCCGTCGACGGGCCGGTGGTGGCGCAGCGCCGCGAGCAGGCCGGCGCCGACGCCCAGGACGACGGAGACGACGAGCACGAACAGCGCCAGCTCCAGCGTCGCCGGGACCGCCTCGCGCAGGTCGTCCAGCACCGGCTGCCGGGTCTGCGCGGACGTGCCGAGGTCCAGGTGCACCAGGCGCTGCAGGTACAGCAGGTACTGCACCGCCAGCGGGCGGTCCAGGCCCAGCTCCCGGCGGAACTGGGCGACGACCTCGGGGTCGGCGGCGGCCTGGTCGCCGAGCACGGCGGCGACCGGGTCCGCCGGCACCAGCGCGGTGAGCACGAAGGTCACCAGCGTGACGCCCCACACCAGCAGCAGGCTGACGAGGAAGCGGATCCCCAGGTAGCGCAGCAGCGGGTGGCCGCCGCGCCCCGCGCCGGTCCGCCCGGGGGCGTCAGGAGAGGGCGGCAAGGTCCAGGGTCCAGATCGGGTTGAGCGCCACGTCGCGCAGGTCGGAGGAGGTGACGACGTTCTGCGCGGGCTGCACGATCGGCACGAACGGGCCGTCGACGTTCATCTGCCGCTGCAGCGCCTGGTAGGCGGCGTCGCGCGCGTCGGGGCCGGAGGCGGCGCGGGCCGCCTCGACCAGCGGCATGACCTGCGCGGCGGTCGGCGACTGCGGCGTCCAGCCCGCCCGCAGGCCCACGTTCTCGCCCGGCGTGAAGGCCAGGTAGTTCGAGGGGTCCGGGAAGTCGGGGCCCCAGTAGGCCAGGCCGGCCTGGAACCGGCCGCTGCGGAAGGAGTCCAGCGACGTCGCCGACGGCTTGGGCGCCAGGGTGATCGTGATGCCGACCGCCTGCAGCTGCGACTGGACGGCCTGGGCGAGCAGCTGCAGCTGGACCCCGCTGACCGCGACGTCGTTGGAGAACAGGAACTCGATCGGCTCCCCGGCGTAGCCGGACTGCGCGAGCAGCTGCTCCGCGGCGGCCGGGTCGTGGGAGTTCGACGGGTCGGACTCCAGGTGCCCGACGAACTGCGAGGGGACGACGCCGCCGGGCTGCACCGAACCCTCGCCGGTCAGCTCCAGCAGCGCGTCGTAGTCCAGCGCCTTGCGCACGGCCTGCACGAACGCCGGGTTCGCCGCGGGGCCGCCGTGGGCGGGGTCGGTGTTGAACCAGGCGAAGATCATGTAGGAGGACGCGGTGCTCACCACGGCCGTGCGGCCGCCGTCGAGGCCCTCCACCTCGTCGGCGGACAGGTCGGTGGCGATCTGCGCGGTGCCGGACTGCACGTTGATCTTCTGGGTCGCCGGCTGGACGTTCTCCAGCACGACGCGGCCGAACGCGGGCGCCTCGCCGCCGTAGGAGGGGTTCTGCTCCAGCACGACCTGGCTGGTCACCTGCAGCGTGTCGAGCTGGTACGCGCCCGAGCCGGCGGAGGTGGAGTTCAGGAAGGTCTCCGCGGCGTCGTCCGGGCCCGTCGTCCCGCCGTTGGCCTGCACGAGCTCGGAGTTCAGGATGCCCAGCGAGGGGTTCGGCAGGATGTACGGCAGCGCCGGGTTCGGCGTCTCGCTGGTCAGCGTGACCGTGCTGTCGTCGACCTTGGCGACGGTGACGCCGTCGAGCAGGAAGCTCGGGTTGCCCTTGACGCCCTGCACGCGCTGGTAGGAGAAGACGATGTCGTCGGCGTCCACGGCGGAGCCGTCGGCGAACAGGTGCTCGCCCTCGATCGTCAGCGTCAGCACGCGCTGGTCGTCGGAGAGGGCGTACGTGCACACCTGCGCCACGGGTTCGCTGACGTCGGAACCGGTGTAGGTGAGCGCGGTCTCGTACAACTGCTTGTTGAGCATCGCCCCCGTCAGCTCGAACGAGCGGGCCGGGTCGGCGGTCTTGAGGTCGAAGGCGTTGTCCACCACCAGCGAGCCGCCCCCGGAACCCCCCGAACCGCCGGAGCCCTCGGCGTCCGAGCCGGAGTCGGAGCTGCAGCCCGCGGCGGCCACCGCGGTCGTCGCGAGTCCTGCTGCGGAGAGGAAGTGGCGACGCCGCATGGGGGTACAGCTCCTGAGGTCGGGCGGACAGGCGGAGCCCGATTGTGCACCCCTCAGGTTTCCTGGAGGTTTCTCCCGCCGTTTCCGGGCCCCGGCGTGTCGCGCAGGGCCAGCAGCAGCGGGCGCAGCGCCTGCGCCGTCCCCTCGGCGCCGGGACCGAGCACCACGTCGTCGAGGTCGTCGGCGACGGTCCGCCCCGGGAGGGCCCGCGGAACCCCCAGCGCGGGCAGCTCGCCCCCGGCGCGGTGGAAGCCCGCCAGGTGCACCGACAGGTCCTCCACCGGCTGCGACGGCCCGCTGGCGGCGGTCTGGATGCGCCGCAGCAGCTCGGCCAGCTCGACCCCGCGCAGCAGCAGCGCGGTGGCGGGCTCGGCGTCCAGGCGCTCGGCGAGGGCGTAGACGACGGCGGCCGCGTGCTTGCACGGCTCGGCGTCGTCGGGGCAGCTGCAGTCGTAGGCGACCTCCGCGTCCGCGGGCAGCAGCTCGACGCCGATGCCGGTGAGCAGGTCGACCAGGCCGGGCGGGACGTCCCCGGCGAACAGCGGGGCCAGCAGCAGCGGGTTCTCGACGACGACCGCGACGACGGCCTCGACCTCCGTGGCGCTCCAGCGGCGGACGCCGACCTCGACGAGGTAGGGGCGCGGGCGCGAACCCTGCACCCGCGCCCGCACCGCCCCCGGGCGCGGGCGCAGCTCGACGACCTGGCCGGCGCGCGCGTACGTGCGCCCCCGCTCCAGCCGGCCCCGGCTGCCCGTCGCCTCCAGGTGCGCGGTGAAGCGCTGCGACCACCAGGTCTGCGCGATCGCGCCGCGCCGCGAGCGCAGCTGCGCCCCGCGCCCCGGCCGCCGCCGCCCGTACCCCTCGAAGGCCACGTCAGTCGCCCACCGCGTCGGCGCCGAGGCTGAGCAGCTCGCGCAGCGCATCCCCGTCGAGCTCGGTGATCCAGCCCTCGCCGCTGCCGACGACGGCGCCGGCGAGGTCGCGCTTGCGCTGCACCAGGGCGTCGACGCGCTCCTCGACGGTGCCGACGCTGACGAGCTTGCGCACCTGCACCCGCCGCTGCTGGCCGATGCGGTGCGCGCGGTCGGTGGCCTGGTCCTCCACGGCCGGGTTCCACCAGCGGTCCACGTGCACGACGTGGCTGGCGGCCGTGAGGTTCAGCCCCGTGCCGCCCGCCTTCAGCGAGAGCAGCAGGACGCCCGGCCCGTCCGCCTCGGAGAACTCCGCCACCATCGCGTCGCGCCGGCGGCGCGGCACGCCGCCGTGCAGGAACGGCACGGGCTCACCGGTGCGCTCGGCCAGGTGCGGGGCCAGCATGTGCCCGAACTCCGCGAACTGGGTGAAGCACAGCACCTTCTCGCCCTCGGCGCGGGCGCTGGTGACGATGTCGTCGAGCAGCTCCAGCTTGCCCGAGCGGTGCCGGCCGCGGTGCAGCACGCCGGAGGCGTCGCCGAGGTAGTGGGCCGGGTGGTTGCAGACCTGCTTGAGGCGGGTCAGCGCCGCCAGCACCAGGCCCTTGCGCGAGACGCCCTCCACCTCCGGGTCGGCGAGGCGGCGCACCAGCTCGTCGACGACCGCCCGGTACAGCCCGGCCTGCTCGGGGGTGAGGTTGGCCCGCACCGTCATCTCGATCCTCTCGGGCAGGTCGCCGGCGACGGCGGGGTCCGTCTTGACCCGCCGCAGCACGAAGGGGCGCGTGACGACGGCCAGCCGGCGGGCGGGCCCCTGCTGGCCCAGCTTCTCGATCGGCACCGCGAAGGTGTCGCGGAAGTGCGCGGCCGAGCCCAGCAGCCCGGGGTTGGTGGCGTCCAGCACCGCGCGCAGGTCCTCCAGCCGGTTCTCCACCGGGGTCCCGGTGAGCGCCACCCGGTGCCGGGCCGGCAGCGCCCGCACCGCCCGCGCCGCGCGGGTCGCGACGTTCTTGACGTGCTGGGCCTCGTCGAGGGCGACCCGCCGCCAGGGCACCCGGGCCAGGTCCGCGACGTCGCGCACCAGCAGCCCGTAGGTGGTGACCACGAGGTCGTGCCCGGCGGCCACCGCCACCAGGTCCGCGCCGCGGGGCCGGGCCGGGCCGTGCTGGACGTGCACCCGCAGCCCCGGCGTGAAGCGGGCGGCCTCGGCCTGCCAGTTGCCCACGACCGACATCGGGCACACCAGCAGCGTCGGACCGCCGGCGGGCACCTCCGCCCGCCCGTCCTCCGCGTGCTCGTGCGCCAGCAGCGCCAGCAGCTGCAGCGTCTTGCCCAGGCCCATGTCGTCGGCCAGCACCGCACCCAGCCCCAGCCGCGACATGGTGGCCAGCCACGTCAGCCCGCGCCGCTGGTAGGGGCGCAGCACGGCCCGCAGCCCCGGCGGGTCCGCCAGCTCCGGCAGCCGCTCGGCCGCCCGCCCGGACAGCACGTCGCCCAGGACGCCGCGCGCGTCGACGGAGGTGACGGGCGCGGGCAGGTCGCGCCCCGCGCCGACGAGGGCGAGGACGTCGCGCACCGGCGCGGAGCCGCTGCCGCGGGTGCGCAGGAAGCGCGCGCTGCGCCGCAGGTCCTCCAGGTCCACCTGCACCCACTCGCCGCGGAAGCGCACCAGGGAGCTGCCCGCGGCGGCCAGGGCCAGCAGCTCGGCCTCGCTCAGCGGCGTCCCGCCCAGGGCCGCCCGCCACCGGAAGTCCACGAGGTCGTCCTTGCGCAGCTGCGGGTCGGTGACCGCGCCGGGCTGCGTCGCGGAGGCCTCCAGGGAGAGCGAGACCGCCCCGCGCGTCCAGTGCCGCGGCACCTGCAGCGCGACGCCGGCGGCCGCCAGCCGGGGACCGCCGCGCTCGACGAGGTCCAGCAGCTCCTCCACGCCCAGCTCGACGCCCGCGGCGGAGGCGGCCTCGGCGCCGGGACCGCTCAGCAGCCGGCGCAGCGGCGGGTGGGCCGCGCCGGCGCGCGCGGCGCCGGACAGCAGCAGCAGCAGCGGGTCCTCGCCGTCGGCGGCGCGCCCGCCCTCGGCGCGCGCCTGCGCGAGGTCCAGCACGAGGCTGGGCTCGTCCAGCGGGCGCAGCCGCAGCTGCAGGCGCCAGGCCTCCTCCGCGCCGTCCTGCTCCCACGGACCGGGTTCGACGAGGCGCAGCAGCACCTCGAAGCCGCCGTCCTGGCTGCTGCGCTGCCACTCGCGCACCCGGCGCACCAGCGCCTGCGCGCTGCCGGGCGCCCGCACCGGCTCCCCGGTGCGCAGGGCCGTCAGCCACCGGCGCACCGCCGGGGCGGCGGGCAGCGGCCCGGGGACCGCGTCCGCGGTGCGCTGCGCGGCGAGCACGTCGGTGACGACGGCGAGCACGTCGTCGACCAGCTCCGCGGCCGTCGGCGGCGAGGCCCCGGCCTGGGCGCGCAGCACCGGTGGGCAGGCCTCGGCGAGCGCTGCCCGCCAGCGGTGCACGCGCCGGTCCGGCAGCGGCACCCAGCGCGCCAGGAGCTCCCCGTCGCGCACCGCGAGGTCGGGGACGACGTGCCCGGCGTCGACGGCGGTGCGCGCACCCGCGGCCACGTGCGCCAGCCAGCGCAGGCCGTCGCCGGCCACGGCGGCCGCGGGACCGGCGACCTCGGCCAGCACGTCGACCGCCTGCCGGCCGTGCAGCTGCACGACCTGCAGGTCCACCGGCAGCAGCCGCCAGTCCTCGCGCGGGCGGGCGCCGGAGGCCGCCGGCCGGCCCGCGGCGGTGCACGGCAGCAGGACGGTCAGCGGGCCCCGCGGCCGGGCGAGGGCACCGGCCAGGTGCGGCGCGGCCGGGGCGGCCCCCGCCAGCTGCGCGAGGTCGCCGGCGCGCGCGGCGCCGGGCAGCCGCCGCGGGACCTCCACCCACAGCGCCAGCGTCTGCGCACGCGTCCAGAGGCCGTGGACGAGGAGCACGCGCGGCAGCCTACGACCGGCCCCCGACACCTCCCGCCCCTCGCCGCCCGTGCACCGGCCCGCGGGCGGTCAGCGGCGCGGCACGGCCTCGACGAGCGTCAGCCCCGAGCCGAACCGCCGCTGCTCCAGCACCCGCAGCGGGCGGGGCGAGTACCCCGCGCGGCCGAACAGCGGCACGCCGTCGCCCAGCACGACCGGGCTCACCTTCAGCACGAGGCGGTCGATCTCGTCGAGCAGCGACCCGGCGAGCCGGCCACCGCCGGCCAGGTGGATCGCGGTGCCGGAGGGTTCGGCCTTGAGGGCGCGCACCGTGGCGACCGCGTCGTGCACCAGGTGCACGTCCGCGCCGACCCGCCGCCCGGGCGAGGCGACGACGTACTGGCGCAGGTGCGCGTACGGGCTCTCGATGCCCTCGTCCAGCGCGGGGGTGCAGGTGTTCCACCCCATCACCACGGTGTCGAAGCGCGAGCGGTCGACCCGCACCCCGGCCAGGCGCTGGACGTGGCTGGGGAACGCGTCGGTGAACTCGTGCAGCAGTTCCGGCTCGGCGGTGAAGTCGCCGTACCCGCCGTCGGGCGCGGCGATGAACCCGTCGAGGCTGACGGCGACGAAGTAGACGAGCTCGCGCGTGCTCACCGGCCCATCGTGGGCGGCCCGCGCGGGGCGGTCGACGCGGTTGCGCGGGCATGCTGGCCCGGTGCTCACCGACGCGCGCCTGGCGCAGCTGGCCGAACGCCTCGTCGAGGTCCCCGGGGTCGTGGCGGTCGCCCTCGGCGGCAGCCGCGCGCGCGGCGAGCACGGGCCGGGTTCCGACGTCGACCTGGGGCTCTACTACCGCCCGCCGCTGGACACCGCGGCGCTGGGCCGGCTGGCCCGCGACCTCGCCGGCCCGGCCGCCGAGGTGACCGCCCCCGGGGGGTGGGGGCCGTGGGTCGACGGCGGCGGCTGGCTGGAGGTCGACGGCACCCCGGTGGACTGGATCTACCGCGACCTGGACCGCGTGCACCGCAGCTGGGCGGCGGCGCGGGCCGGGGAGCTCGCGTGGCACTTCCAGGTGGGGCACCCGCTGGGCTTCCCGAGCTTCGCCTACGCCGGCGAGGCGGCGCTGGCGGTCGTGCTGGCGGACCCGACCGGTGAGCTGACCCGCCTGCGGCAGCAGGCCGGGACCTACCCGCCGGCGCTGCGCGAGGCCGTCGTCGCCGCGCTGGAGGAGGCCCGCTTCCTGCTCGGCGGTGCCCGCAAGGCCGCCCCGCGCGGCGACGGCGCCTACGTGGCCGGGTGCCTGTTCCGGGCCGTCCTGCTGTGCGCGCACGCCGTGCACGCCCGCGCGGGGCGCTGGGTCGTCAACGAGAAGGGCGCGGTCGCGGCGGCCGGGCGGCTGCCCGGCGCGCCGGAGCGCTTCGGCGAGCGGGCGGCGGCGGTCTTCGCCGGTCTCGGCGGCGGCCCGGCGGCGCTGGGGGCCGCCCTCGACGCGGCCCGCGAGCTCGTGGAGGACACCGCGGCCGCCCGTTCCTGAACCCCCGCCGTTCCCCGCCGCCCGGCCCCAGCGGCCCGCCCGGGCCGGCCCGGACACGGTGCGGACACGGTGCGGACACGGTTCGGCGTGCGCATCGCCGCGACGTGCACTGCAATGAGGCACGTGCAGCTAGGGGCCACTGCCGCCGAATCCGTGACCATCGAGGGCAGGGACGTCGTCCTGCGCGCCGAGGGACGCACCGAGGTCTACGACCTCGCCTACGTGCGGATGCTCGTGCCGTACCTGCGGGGTGAGCGCGACCTGCCCCCGATGCGGCTGGCGCACTTCCGCCCCGGCATGAAGCCGTGGATCTGCCTGAGCGTCATCGCCGACGACGGGTCCGAACCGGACCTGTCCGGCGTGGCGATCTACTCCGGCCTGGGCACCCACCGGGAGATGGGCCTGCACCTGAGCCGCTCCGAGGCGTGGCGCCTGGCCGAGATGCTGCAGCCGGTCGCGTGCGAGCTGGAGGCCGCCGAGCCCGAGCGCGACGGCCTCGACGGGGACGGGCTGGACGGGGACGGGCTGGACGAGGGGGAGCAGGAGCGCGCGGCCTGAGCGCCCGGGCGCGCGAGCGCCACCCGGCGTCGCGGCGCGCCTCAAGGTCGGGCCCCCGCGCGCCGAGCTGATCCCGCGTGACACCTGCCACCGGATCGCTCCACCGCCCGGTGCGGGACGGGCTGCAGCTCGAGGTCCTGCGGCTGGCCGCCCTGCACGAGTACGACGTCGTCGACGCCCCCGTCGACGCCGAGCTGGAGCACGTCGTGCGCGCCGCGGCGCTGCTGACCGGGCTCCCCAACGCCACGCTGAACCTCATCGACGAGCGCCGCCAGTGCCAGCTGGCGACCGTCGGCTTCGAGGGCGCCGACTCCCCGCGCGAGGACTCCATGTGCGCGCTGCACTTCACCGCCGGTGAGGTCGTCCACGTCCCCGACGCCGCCCTCGACGAGCGCTACCGCACCAACCCCTGGGTCGACGGCCGCCTGGCCCGGGTGCGCCTGTACGCCTCCGCGCCCCTGGTGAGCCCGCGCGGTCACGCCCTGGGCAGCCTCTGCGTCTTCGACACCGCACCCGGTGAGCTCACCGCCGCCCAGCTGAGCGGGCTCGAGGGGCTGGCGCAGGTCGTGGTGGCCCTCTTCGAGCGCCGCCGCCAGAGCCGCCTGGCCGAGCGCTACGCCGCCGAGGCGCGCCAGCAGGCCGTGGAGGCCCGCCGGCACGCCGCCCGGACCCAGCGCCTGGCCTCGCGCGACGCCGAGCTGCGCCTGGTGCTGACCGCCACCAGCGACGCCTTCCTGGCCGTGGACGAGGACCAGCGCATCACCTCCTGGAACGCCGCCGCCGAGCGCCTGTTCGGCTGGCCCGCGCACGAGGCCCTGGGCCGGACCCTGGCCGAGACGATCCTGCCCCCGGCCGCGGCCGCCGCCCACCACGCCGGCTTCGAGCGCTTCCTGCGCACCGGGACCCGGACCCTGGGCGCCGGCGTGGAGGTGCCCGCCCGCCGCCGCGACGGCGCCGCCCTGGTCGTGGAGCTGACGCTGACCCCGATCGAGGTCGAGGGGGAGCGGCGCGTCTACGCCGCGCTGCGCGACGTCACCGAGCGCCGCCGCCTGGAGCAGGAGGCCCGCTCCCTGGCCGGCATCGTCGCCGGGGCCCGCGACGCCATCGTCTCCGTCGACCTCACCGGGCGCATCACCTCCTGGAACGCCGCCGCCGAGCAGCTGTACGGCCACGCCGCCGAGCAGGTGCTGGGCGGCGACCTGAGCCCCGTCGCCGGTGCCGTCGACGTGCGGCGGCTGGCGGGCTGGCTGGCGAGGGCGGCCAGAGGTGAGGGCGTCGCCTCCATCGGCCCCACCGACGCGGTCGGCCGCCACCGCGAGGGCCACCCCCTGAGCATCTCGATCACCGTCTCGCCCGTGCTGGACGCCGCCGGTGCGGTGGTCGGGGCCTCCATCGCCGCCCGCGACGTCTCCGAGCGCCGCCGCGCGGAGGAGGCGCTGCGCGAGGCGGAGCAGCGCTTCAGCCTGGCCTTCACCCACGCCCCGACCGGCGTGCTGATCACCGCGCTGACCGGCGAGGAGGCGGGCCGCTTCCTCAGCGCCAACCCCGCCGCCTGCACGATGCTGGGCTACTCGCGCCAGGAGCTGGTCGGCAAGGCGTTCGCCGACGTCACCCACCCCGAGGACCTGTTCACCTCCCGCGGGCAGCTGCAGCGGCTCGTGGACGGCACCGCACCCAGCGCCCACTTCGAGAAGCGGTACGTGCGCTCCGACGGGGAGGTGATCTGGGTCGCCCTGGACGTGGCGGTGATCGCCGACGACGACGGCGTGCCCCGCTACAGCGTCACCCACGTCGAGGACGTCACCGACAAGCGCGCCGACCGCCAGCGCCTCGTCGAGTCCGAGCAGCGCTTCCGCCTGGCCTTCGACACCGCACCCGTCGGGATGATGATCGTCGGCCTCGGCGAGGACGACGCGGGGCGCCTGCTGCAGGTCAACTCCACGCTGTGCACCTTCACCGGCCTCAGCGCCGCGCAGCTGCTGACCCGCGAGGTCCACGAGCTGGTGCACCCCGAGGAGCGGGCCGAGAGCCTGCTGGCCTTCGCACCCTTCCTGCTGGGCGAGCGCACCCACGGCCAGGTGGAGCAGCGCTACCGCCACGCCGACGGCAGCACCCGCTGGGGCCTGCTGACCGTCACCGCCATGACGGCCTCCCCGGCGCAGGGGTCCGCGAGCCGGGGGACCGGCGCCCCGCAGGCCCGGCCACAGCTGCTGTGCCTCGTCGAGGACGTGACGGCCAGGAAGGCGGCCGAGCAGGCGCTGCGCCACCAGGCGCTGCACGACGCCCTCACCGGCCTGCCCAACCGCACCCTGCTGCACGACCGCCTCGAGCACGCCCTGGCCGCCGCCGGGCGCAGCGGCACCGGGGTGGGCGTCTTCTTCTGCGACCTGGACGGGTTCAAGGCCGTCAACGACTCCGCCGGCCACGCCGCCGGCGACGAGCTGCTGCGCGTGGTCGCCGAGCGCTTCACCGGCTGCCTGCGCCCGGGCGACACGCTGGCGCGCCTGGGCGGCGACGAGTTCGCCGTCGTCTGCCCCGACGTCACCGCGGCCGCCGACCTGGACGTCATCGCGCGGCGGCTGCTGACCTCGCTGCGCGAGCCGGTGACCCTGAGCGCGGGCACCTTCACCGTGGGGGTGAGCATCGGCAGCCACCTGGCGACCCTGACCGACGCGGCGAGCGGTGGCGGTGAGGACGCGTGGAGCGCGGCCGAGCACGCGCTGGCCCACGCCGACAGCGCGATGTACGAGGCCAAGCGCGCCGGCAAGAACCGCGCCCACACCCGCAGCCGGGACGCCGAGGCCTCCAGCGGCCGGGCCGCCCGCCTGCTGCCCCAGCTGCGCGAGGCCCTGGAGCGCGACGAGCTCGTCCTGCACGGCCAGCCCGTCCTCGACCTGGCCACCGGGCACCCGGTGGCGGTGGAGACCCTGCTGCGCTGGCAGCACCCCACCCGCGGCCTGCTGAGCCCGGCGGAGTTCCTCGACGTCGCCGAGACCGGCCCGCTGGTGCTGGGGATCGGCCGCCGCGTGCTCTCGGAGTCCTGCCGGATGGCCGCCCGCTGGAGCGAGGCCCTGGGCCCGGCGGCGCCGGCGGTGCACGTCAACGTCTCCGGACGCCAGATCGAGGCGGGCACCCTCGGCGCCGACGTGCGCGCCGCGCTGGCCCGCCACGGGCTGCCCGCGCACCGCCTGGTGCTGGAGCTGCCCGAGACCGCCGTGCCGAGGATCACCCGCTCGCTGCTGGCCGACCTGCAGGGCCTGCGCGGGGAGGGGGTGCGCATCGCCGTCGACGACCTGGGCACCGGTTCCGCCGGCCTGGCGCGGCTGAGCGAGCTGCCCGTGGACCTGCTGAAGATCGGCCCGACCTTCGTCGCCGGCCTGGGCCGGGACCCGAGCTGCGACGCGGTCGTGCGCGCCGTGCTGGGCATCGGCGCGGCCCTGGGGCTGACGGTGGTCGCGGAGGGCGTGGAGACACCGCAGCAGGCGGAGCTGCTGCGCCGCCACGGCTGCGACACCGTCCAGGGCTACCTCTACAGCCCGCCCCGCCCGGAGGAGGCGCTGCTGGCGCTGCTGCGGAGCGGGGCCGTCGGAACGTCCTCCCCGGCGAGCCCGGTGGGCGCGTAGGTCCCCGCGCTCGCGGTGCGGCCCGCGCTAGGCCACGAGCGCGCGCACCCGCTCCCGCGGCAGCGGGCGGTCGGCGAACAGCAGCAGCGTGGCCGCCGGGTCCGGGTCGCGCGCGTCGGGGCCGCGCCAGACCTCGTGCAGCCCCGCGCGCCGCACGGCCCGCACCGAGCGCTCGTTGCGCCCGGCGACGACGGCGGTGACCGGCAGCTCCGGGCGCGCCCGCCGCGCCCGGTGGGTGCCGGCGGCGGCGACCTCCTGGGCGTACCCCCGCCCCCAGCGCTCCGGGTGCAGCGTGAAGGCCAGGTTCCAGGCGCCGGCCGCGCGCAGGCTGCAGCCGCCCACGCCGACCAGCTCACCCGTGCCGGCCACCTCGTCCGCGCCGGGGGCAGGCAGGGCCCTGGCCACCCAGAGCCCCAGGCCCGCGCTCCGCCAGCTCTCCCGCCAGCGCTCGAGGAGCTCCCGCGTGCGCGCGGGCGAGGGGTGGCGCAGGAGCGGGTCGCCCCGCCAGACGCGGGGGTCGGAGTACAGGGCGAACAGCTCGGGCACGTCGTCGGGGGTCGGGGCGCGCAGCGACAACCGGGCCGTCCGCGCGTCGTGCGCCGGCCCGTCCACCGGTCCGCGCACCGGTCCCGTGGGCTCGCGGGGACCCTGCGGTGCCGGCACCGCTCCAGCATCGCAGCCGCCGGT
>NZ_JAAALL010000180.1 GCF_009906315.1 Kineococcus vitellinus
CCGGCGGGGTGTGCCGGCGGAGGCGGCTGCGGTGCTGCGCGGGGCGCTGCGGGAGGTCGCCGGGGACGGCGGCGGGAGCGGAGCGGGCACGTCCCGAGCATGGCAGCAGCACCCGCGGCGTCCGCTGGCGGCGAACCGGCGGGCAGCCCGCGAGCGGCGGCGACTAGCGTGGCGGGTGAGCAGGACGAGTCGATGACCCGGGAGGGACTGCGGTGGAGGTTCGGATCGGCGTGCAGAACGTCGCACGCGAGCTGGTGTTCGAGTCGGCCCAGACCAGCGAGGAGATCACCGCGGCGGTCACCGGGGCGCTCTCGAGCGGCTCGGTGCTGCAGCTGAAGGACGAGAAGGGCCGTCTGGTCGTCGTGCCGGCGGCGTCGCTGGGCTACGTCGACATCGGCGCCTCGGAGGTCCGCAAGGTCGGCTTCGGCCTCGGCTGAGGACGCCGAGGAGCGCCGGGACGGGGCGCGCACCGCTGCGGCGGTGCGCGCCCCGTCCGCGTCCGGTGACCGTGCGGCACCGCGGCGGGCGCCGCGCGGTTACCATGGTCGTGTTCATGGTTGCCCGGTCGCCAGTCCCGATCGGCTGCCGACTGCCGCGACGCGGCCGCACGTCCCGATCGACGACTCCCCCGCCGGGTGGCTCCGCCCCCGTCGCGCCCCACCCGGGAGCTCGCGCGGGGCGGCGGCGCGCCCGCCGGGACCTTCTCCCTGCTCGGCGCGGGCATCGTCGGCGTGCTCGTGCTCGGCACACCCGGCGGCGACGCGCCGGCACCGGTCGCGGAGCTGCGCACCAGGCCCTCGGCCACGTCCACCAGCACGGCCACCAGCACGGCCACCAGCACGTCCACCAGCACGGCCACCCCCGCACCGCCGAGCGCGACCCGCCCCGCGGCGACCTCGCCCAGCGCGAGCGCACCCGCGGCCGGGGCACCGACGAGCGCACCCGCGGCCGGCGCGCCGACGGCGCCCGCCGCCGCCCGCTGAGCCGTCGAGGAGCACGAGCGCGCGATGACGACACCGTCCGGTCCGGGTGACGGCCGGGACGACCCCTACCGGCGTCCCGCGCCCGAGGGCTGGGCCGAGCCCGCCGAGCGCGACCCGTGGGCCGGTCCGCCCACCGCCCCCGCGGGCGGGGCCTCGCCCTGGTGGCAGCCGGGCGGTCAGCACGCGGGGCAGCAGGCGGGTCAGCACGCCGGTCAGCACGCGGGTCAGCACGCCGCGCAGCACGCGGGGCACGACGCGTTCCCGCCGCAGGCGCCGGCCGGTGCCTGGCCCGGTCCCGACGACGGCACCCGGCCCGCGCCGGGCGCCGGCGGTGCGCCGCTGCCCGGCTGGGACGACCCCTACCGCGATCCCGCGGCCGATCCGCGGGGCACCGGCCCGGGCCGCCGCCGCGGGCAGCCGGCGCGCTGGATCGGGACGGCGACGGCGGTGCTCGTGCTGGGCGTCGGCGGCGGCTTCGCCGGGGCGCTGCTGCAGGAGGAGCTCTCCGACGGCGGCGCGGGCACGTACCCGGCGGTGAGCATCCCCTCGCCGGCCCCCGCCTCCACGGACCGCCCGAGCGGGAGCGTCGCCGGCATCGCCGCGGCCGCGCTGCCCAGCGTCGTGGCGCTGCAGGTGGAGGGCGCCGAGGGGCAGGGCACGGGCTCGGGCTTCGTGCTGGACGCCTCCGGGGGCGGCTCCGCGTTCGTCCTCACCAACAACCACGTCGTCGCGGGCGCCTACGAGGACGGCGTGACCGTCGTCTTCCAGGACGGCGTGCAGGTCGCCGGCCAGGTCGTCGGCGCCGACGTCTCCTACGACCTGGCCGTCGTGCGGGTCGAGCGCGAGGGCCTGCGGGCGCTGCCGATGGGCGACTCCTCGGCGGTCGTCGTGGGCGACCCGGTCGTGGCGGTCGGCGCTCCGCTGGGGCTGCAGGGCACCGTCACCGAGGGGATCGTCTCGGCGCTCAACCGGCCGGTGTCGGCGGGGGAGTCCGCCGGGGACGCCTCCTACATCCAGGCCATCCAGACCGACGCCGCCATCAACCCGGGCAACTCCGGCGGCCCGCTGCTCAACAGCGCCGGCCAGGTGGTGGGGGTCAACTCCGCGATCGCCTCGCTGCCGGGGGTGACCTCGACGACGGGCAGCATCGGCCTGGGCTTCTCCATCCCCTCCGAGCAGGCCCGCCGCACCGCCGAGCAGCTCATCCGCACCGGCCGCGCCGAGCACCCGGTGATCCGGGTGTCGCTGGACAGCGGCTACACCGGGGAGGGCGTGCGCATCGCCGACGCCGCCGACGCGGTGGCACCGGGCGGTCCGGGCGACCGCGCGGGGCTGCGGCCCGGTGACGTCGTGCTCGCCATCGACGGCCGGCCGGTGACCGAGGCGGTCGAGCTCATCGTCGACATCCGGGCCCGCGAGCCCGGCGAGACGGTGACCCTGACGGTGCGCCGGGGTGGTTCCACCTCGGAGGTGCCCGTGACCCTCGAAGCCGACGGCTAGGATCGCTGCGTGTTCGGCATCAACGGGGGCGAGTTCCTCGTCCTCCTCGTCGTGGCGCTCGTGATCCTCGGACCCGAGCGGCTGCCGCACTACGCCGAGCAGCTGGCGTCGCTGGTGAAGTCGGCGCGCCGGTTCGCCAAGGGTGCGCAGGCGCAGATGCGCGAGGAGCTCGGTCCGGAGTTCGACGACATCGACTGGCAGAAGCTGGACCCGCGCCAGTACGACCCGCGCCGCATCGTGCGCGACGCGCTCAGCGAGGCGTGGGAGGACGACGACGCACCGGCCAAGCCGGGCGCGGGCTCCACCGCCGCGGGCGGGCGCACGGGCGTGGACCTCGGCAAGAGGTCGGCCCGGCCGGCGGCCGAGCCGTCGCCGGTGCCCTACGACGAGGACGCGACCTGAGCCCGCGCCCCGGCCCGCGGGCCCGCCGCGGGCTCAGGCGACGCTGACGCCCAGCTTCCGCCCGGCCAGCCCGCGCGGGCGGCGGGCGAGCGTGCGCGCCAGGTCGCGCAGGACGACCGCCGCGGGGGAGTCCGGTGCCCGCAGCACGACGGGCAGCCCCTCGTCGCCGCCCTCGCGCAGCGCCACGTCCATCGGCACCTGACCCAGCAGCGGCACGTCCGTGCCCAGCCGGGCGCTCAGCGACTGCGCGACCCGCGCCCCGCCGCCGGAGCCGAAGACCTCCATGCGCTGCCCGTCGGGCAGCTGCAGCCAGCTCATGTTCTCCACGACGCCGACCAGCCGCTGCTCGGTCTGCGCGGCCACCGCCCCGGCGCGCTCGGCGACCTCCGCGGCCGCCACCTGCGGGGTGGTCACGACGAGCACCTCGGCGCGCGGCAGCAGCTGCGCGACGCTGATCGCGATGTCGCCGGTGCCCGGCGGCAGGTCCAGCAGCAGCACGTCGAGGTCGCCCCAGTGCACCTCGCTGGCGAACTGCTGCAGCGCCCGGTGCAGCATCGGCCCGCGCCAGGCGACGGGTTCGTTGCCGGGCACGAACATCCCGATGGAGATGACCCGCACGCCGTGGCCGGTGGGCGGGATGATCATGTTGTCCACGCGGGTGGGCCTGCCGGTCACCCCGAGCAGGCGCGGCACCGAGAAGCCGTGCACGTCGGCGTCCAGGACCCCCACCCGCAGGCCGTCGGCGGCCATCGCGGCCGCCAGGTTCACCGTCACGCTGGACTTGCCCACGCCGCCCTTGCCGGAGGCGACGGCGTAGACGCGGGTGAGGCTGCCGGGGGCGTTGAAGGGGATGGTCGGGGCGGCGCCGGTGGTGCCGCGCACCTTCTCGGTGAGGCCGCGCCGCTGCTCGGGGGTCATCTCGCCCAGGTGCACGCGGACCCCGCGGGCGCCCTCGACGGTGCCCACGGCCGCCGTGACCTCGCGCGTGAGGGTGTCGCGCATCGGGCAGGCGGCGATCGTCAGCAGCACCCGCACGTCCACCAGGCCCTCGGCGTCGACGTCGACGCCGTCGACCATCCCGAGGTCGGTGATGGGGCGGTGCAGCTCGGGGTCGTCGACGGTGGCCAGGGCGCGCAGGACGCCCTCGCGCACGCTGTCGGCGGTGGGCGTGGGCGGCATGGCGCCAGGGTACGTGGCCGGGTGCCCGGCGGCCCGACCGGCCGACCACCGCTCCGGCCGACCACCGCTCCGGGAGGGAGGCGGTCAGCCCGCCGTGACGCGCACGACCTCCTCGAAGGTCGTCTCCCCGCGCATGGCCTTGGCCAGCGCCGACTGGCGCAGCGTCTTCATGCCGATGCGCTCGGCCTCGGCCAGCAGCGCCGACTCGGTCGCGTCGCTCATGAGCACCTTGCGCATGCTCGGGGTGACGTCGAGGACCTCGTAGACCGCGGTGCGGCCGCGGTAGCCCGTGCCGCCGCACTCGGGGCAGCCGGTGCCCTTCAGCGGCGTCGCGTCGAGGATGTCCTCGATCGTCAGGCCCAGCAGCGCCAGCACGTCGTCGTCGGGGATGTAGCCGTCGGCGCAGGACTCGCAGGGGCGGCGCACCAGGCGCTGCGCGATCGCGGCCGTCAGCGAGCTGGCGACGAGGAACGGCGCGGCGCCCATGTCGACCAGCCGCGTCAGCGCCCCGACCGCGGAGTTGGTGTGCAGGGTGGTCAGCACCAGGTGACCGGTCATCGCGGCCTTCAGCGCCAGCTCGGCGGTCTCGGAGTCGCGGACCTCGCCGATGAGGACGATGTCGGGGTCCTGGCGCAGCACCGAGCGCAGGCCGGCCGAGAACGTCATGCCCACCTTGGCGTGCACCTGCACCTGGGTGATGCCGGGCAGCTGGACCTCGACGGGGTCCTCGAGGGTGATGATGTTCTTCTCCGGCGACATCGTCGCGTGGATGGCGGCGTACAGGGTGTTCGTCTTGCCCGAGCCGGTGGGGCCGGTGATGAGCACGAGGCCCTGCGGGACGCTGAGGGCCTTCTCGAAGACCTCCAGCTGCTCGGGCTCGAAGCCCAGCGACGGCAGCGACGGCACGTCGTCGCCGCGGGTGAGCAGGCGGATGACGACCTTCTCCCCGTGCAGCGCCGGCAGCGTCGAGACGCGGCAGTCGATGGCCGCGCCGTCCACCGTGACGCGGGTGCGCCCGTCCTGGGGGATGCGCCGCTCGGAGATGTCCAGCCCGGAGATGATCTTGATGCGGCTGATGACGCTCGGCGCGACCCGCTTGGGCGCCGACATCACGTCGCGCAGCAGGCCGTCGATGCGGAAGCGCACGCGCAGCTGGTCGCGCTGGGACTCCAGGTGGATGTCGGAGCAGCGCAGCCGCACGGCGTCGGACAGGATGCGGTTGACGAGCTTGACGATGGGCGCGTCGTCGTCGACGGAGCCGTTGAGGGCCGCCAGCGGGTCCTCGTCGTCGTCGTCGGAGGCCTCCTCCACCATCCGCGAGACCTGGGTGGTGTCCTCGGTCAGCGACCAGGCGCGGGCCAGGTGGTCGCGGATCTGCGAGTCCGGCGCCACGACGACGTGCAGCTCGGGCGTGCGCGTGTAGAGCTTCACGTCGTCCAGGGCCAGGACGTTCGTGGGGTCGGCGGCCGCGACGAGCAGGTACTCCGGCGTCTTGTCCAGCACCAGCACGCGGCAGCGCTCGGCGACCGCGCGCGGCAGCAGGCGCACGACGTCGGGGGACAGGCTCAGCCGGGAGAGGTCGACGTGCTCCAGCTGCAGCAGCTCGGCCAGGCACTGCGCGAGCTCGGACTCGGAGACCATCCCCAGCTCGACGAGGATCTGCCCCAGGCGCCGGCGCGGGCCCTCCATGTTGCGCTGCTCGGCCAGCGCGACGTCGAGGTCCTCCGGCAGCAGCAGGCCCTTCTCGACGAGCACGTCACCCAGGCGCCGGCGGACCTGGGTGGCCGGCTGGCCGGGCTGCGCGGGGACAGCCCCCGGGGCGGCGTCGAGAGTCGTCACCCGTTGGGTGTCGGCACGTCCTCGTCACCGCTTGAGGTCCGCGCTGGGCCGGACGGGTCAGCGGCCCCCGCGCCGGAGGGGGACGCCGGTGCGGGACGGGAAGACCCGGCGCGGCCGGCGGGGCCGGCGGAGCCGGGGGGATCCGCGCCCGGCTCGCCGGTGCGCTTGCGCTTCTTGCCGCCCTTGCGCTTGCCCTCGCGCGCCGGCGCGCCCTCCTCCTCGTCGCGCAGCTCCTCCAGCACGGCCCGCAGCTCCGAGCGCACGAAGTCGCGGGTGGCGACCTCGCGCAGCGCGATGCGCAGCGCCGCGACCTCGCGGGTCAGGTACTCGGTGTCGGCGAGCGCGCGCTCGTCGCGGGAGCGGTCCTGCTCGTTGAGGACGCGGTCGCGGTCGTCCTGGCGGTTCTGCGCCAGCAGGATCAGCGGCGCGGCGTAGGAGGCCTGCAGGGACAGCACCAGCGTCAGGAACGTGAAGGAGTACGGGTCGAAGCGGACCCGCTCCGGTGCCGCGACGTTCCACAGGACCCAGACCACGACGAAGGCGGTCATGTAGACGAGGAAGCGCCCGGTCCCCATGAAGCGGGCGAACTTCTCCGAGGCCCGCCCGAAGGCGTCCGGGTCCACCTGCGGGCGCGAGAGCAGCTGGCGGCGCGTCTCGCGGGGCACGTCCAGCGCGACGGACTCGGCGCGCGCGCGCCGGGGCGAGCGGCGCGGCACCCGCGGTGCGCGCTCAGCCACGGCTCACCGCCGACGCGCCGCGCTCCCCGGCGTGGTGGAAGACCTCGCCCTCGGCCTCCCGCCAGTCCTCGGGCAGCAGGTGGTCCAGGACGTCGTCGGCGGTCACCGCGCCCAGCAGGTGCCCGTCCTCGTCGACGACGGGCAGCGAGACGAGGTTGTAGGCGGCCAGCTGGCGGGTCACCGCCTGCAGGCCCTCCTCCGGCGAGAGCGGGTCCACGTCGTCGTCGAGGATCTGCCCCAGCGGCGTCTGCGGCGGCTCGCGCAGCAGCCGCTGCAGGTGCGCGGTGCCCAGGTAGCGGCCGGTGGGCGTCTCCAGCGGCGGCCGGCACACGTACACGGCCGTCGCCAGCGGCGAGGGCAGCTCGGCGCGGCGCACGTGCGCGAGCGCCTCGGCGACGGTGTCGTCCGGGGCCAGGACCACCGGGTCGGTGGTCATGAGCCCGCCCGCGGTGTGCTCGTCGTAGGCCAGCAGCCGGCGCACCGGGGCCGCGTCGTCGGGCTCCATGAGCGCCAGCAGCCGCTCGGCCTGCTCGGCGGGCAGGTCCGAGAGCAGGTCGGCGGCGTCGTCGGGCTGCATCTCCTCCAGCACGTGCGCGGCGCGGTCGCCCTCCAGCGCGGAGAGGATCTCGACCTGGTCGTCCTCGGGCAGCTCCTCCAGCACGTCCGCCAGCCGCTCGTCGTCGAGGGCGGCGGCGACCTCGCGCCGGCGCTTGGGCGTCAGCTCGTGGATGACCTCGGCCAGGTCGGTGGCCTTGAGCTCCTCGAAGGCCGCCAGCAGGTTCGTCGCGCCCTGGTCGCCGTCGGCCACGGTCAGCCCGACGACGGCCTCGACGTCGACCGTCATCGTCTCCCCGCGCCGGCGCAGCCGGCCCGACAGCCCGCGCGGGGCGGCACCGCGGCGCACGAACAGCTTCGTCAGCTGCCAGTCGCGCGGGCGCACCGGCTCCATCGCGAGGTCCTCGATGGTCGCCGCGCCGCTGCCGTCGGCCAGCTCCACCGTGCGGTCCAGCAGCTCGGCCAGCAGCAGCGTCTCGGTGCGCCGCTGCTCGAAGCGGCGCATGTTCACCAGGCCCGTCGTCAGCACCTGGCCGGTGTCCACGCTGGTCACCCGCGTCATGGGCACGAAGACCCGGCGGCGGCCGGGCACCTCGACGACCAGCCCGATGACGCGCAGCGGACCGCGGGCGCGCAGCAGGCCGACGAGGTCGCGCACCCGGCCGACCTGGTCGCCCTGCGGGTCGAACACCGCCGTGCCGGCGAGTCGGGCGGCGAAGACGCGCGTGGTGGGGCCGGTCACACCCGCCAATCTAGTGGCCGACGGCGCGCCGCCCGACCGCCCGTTTCGCCGCGCGGGCCGCCCACGGCGCTCCTACGGTGACGCCATGGCCAAGGAGAGCAAGAAGCTGAAGTCGGAGGGCGCGCCCCTCTACACGGTCCCCGGGCTGAGCACCGAGCAGGGCGCCCAGGTGGCGGTGGTGCTGCAGGACCGCCTCAACGCCCTCACCGACCTGCACCTGACGCTCAAGCACGTGCACTGGAACGTCGTCGGCCCGCACTTCGTCGCCGTCCACGAGATGCTCGACCCGCAGGTCGAGGCCGTGCGCGACATGGCCGACACCACCGCCGAGCGCATCGCCACCCTGGGGCTCTCGCCCGTCGGCACCCCGGGCGCCATCGTGGCCGACCGCGGCTGGGACGACTACTCCGTGGGCCGCGCCGGCGCCATCGAGCACCTCGGCGCCCTCGACCTCGTCTACGCCGGCGTCATCGAGGACCACCGCCGCGCCATCGAGACGGCCGGCGAGCTGGACCCGATCACCGAGGACATGCTCATCGCGCAGTCCGCGCAGCTGGAGCAGTTCCACTGGTTCGTGCGCGCCCACCTGGAGACCTCCGGCGGGCAGCTGTCCACGGCCGGCGCCGAGACCGAGCGGCAGGCCAAGCGGCAGGCGGGGGAGCGGGCCGGCGCCAAGCGCGAGACCGCCTGAGCGCCTGAGCACCTGAGCGCCAGCGGGCGCACCGCCCGCGGGCACCGCGCGCGGTGCGTCCGCGTTGGAGCAGGTGTCGAGGTCCCGTGCCGCACCGGCGCCGGCCCGATCGACACCCGATCCCGCGGAGCAGCCGCGGGACGAGAACCGGTGAGGAAGTCGCGATGTCGAACCTCGGGCCCATGGGTGGTCCGCAACGGGTCACCACCCCCACCCCGCCGTCGGGGGAGGCGATCGGGCGCTACGCCACCTACTCCGAGGCGCAGCGCGCCGTGGACTTCCTCTCCGACGAGCACTTCCCCGTGCAGAACGTGACGATCGTGGGCAACGGCCTGCAGATGGTCGAGCGGGTCACCGGGCGGCTCACCTACGGGCGCGCCGCCGGCGCGGGAGCCGCCTCGGGCGCCTGGTTCGGCCTGCTCATCGGCCTCATGCTGTCCGTCTTCGGCGGCGGGGGCAGCGGGGCGCTGCTGACCGGCGTCCTCGTCGGCGCCGGCTTCGGCATGCTCTTCGGCGTCATCTCGTACGCCCTCACCGGCGGCCGGCGCGACTTCACCTCCTCCAGCCAGATCGTGGCCTCGGAGTACCTCGTGCTGTGCCTGCCGCAGCTGGCGGGCCAGGCGCGCGAGGTGCTGGGCCGGCTGCCCAACGGCCTGGGCCGCGCCCAGGTCCCCGGGCCCGGCCCAGCAC
>NZ_JAAALL010000181.1 GCF_009906315.1 Kineococcus vitellinus
GTACAGGGCGGGGGTCGTCGCGGGGGCCGGGACGCCCAGCTCGGCGAGCTCGGCGACGTGGCGGGCGACCTCCTCCTGGTCCCGGCCGGTGTACCCGGCGTTGAGCAGCCGCGTGACGGTGACGGAGCGGACCCGCCCGTCGGGCAGCTCGAGGTCGAGGGAGCCGAGGTGGGCGGGGACGGAGGTGGCGGTGGGCACGGGCGCTCCTGGGGTTCGTCGGGGCACCGAGGTTACACCTGTTGCATACAACGCGCATGCACTACCGTCGGCACATCCCGCACGGTCCCGCACGAGAGGAACACCATGGACGCTGCAGCACCCGCGGCGGGCGTGTCCCGCGCCTCGGTCCGCAAGGCCTACGCCGCCAGCCTCACCGGCACCTCCCTGGAGTGGTACGACTTCGCCGTCTACTCCAGCGCCTCGGCCCTCGTCCTCCCGCAGCTCTTCTTCCCCTCCTCGGACCCGCTGACCGGCACCCTGCTGGCCTTCTCCACCTACGCCGTCGGCTACGTGGCCCGACCCCTGGGCGGGATCCTCTTCGGGCGGCTCGGCGACGTGATCGGCCGCAAGAAGGTCCTCGTCGCGACGCTGCTGCTCATCGGCGTCGCCACCTTCGTCATCGGCCTGCTGCCCACCTACGCCACCATCGGCGTCGCCGCACCGGTCCTGCTGGTGCTCATGCGCTTCGCCCAGGGCGTCGGCGTCGGCGGCGAGTGGGGCGGTGCGGTGCTGCTGTCCGCCGAGTTCGGCGACCCGCACCGCCGCGGCTTCCACTCCTCCGCCGCCCAGGTGGGGCCGCCGGCCGGGAACCTGCTGGCCAACGGCGTCCTCGGACTGCTCACCGTCACGATGAGCGAGGAGACCTTCGAGGGCGGCGGCTGGCGCATCGCGTTCCTGCTCTCCGCCCTCCTCGTCGCCTTCGGGCTGTGGATCCGCCTGAAGCTGGAGGACACCCCCGTCTTCCAGGCCATCGCCGAACGCGGCGACGCGCCCTCGGCCCCGGTGCGGGAGGTCTTCCGCACCTCGCCGCGCGGGCTGGTCGCCGCGATCTGCTCCCGCGTCGGCCCGGACGTCCTCTACGCCATGTTCACGGTGTTCGTCCTGACCTACGGCACGACCGTCGTCGGGTTCTCGCGCGGGCAGGTCCTGGCCGCCGTGCTCGCCGGGTCGGCGTGCCAGCTGTTCCTCATGCCGCTGGCGGGCGCGCTGTCGGACCGGGTCAACCGCCGGCTGCTGTACGGGATCGCGGCCGTGTGTGCGATGGTCTGGCCGTTCGCCTTCTTCGCCCTCGTCGACGGCGGTTCGCAGGTGGCGCTGACCCTCGGCGTCGTCGTCGGCCTGGCGATCCACGCCTTCATGTACGGCCCGCAGGCCGCGTTCGTCACCGAGCAGTTCTCGCCCCGGCTGCGCTACACGGGTTCCTCGCTGGCCTACACGATCGCCGGGATCTTCGGCGGGGCGATCGCGCCGCTGGCGTTCACCGCCCTGCTCGACGCCACCGGCGGCGGCACCGCCATCGCCGTCTACATCGCGGTGGCCGCGGCCGTGACCCTCGTCGGGCTCGCGCTCGGGCGCGACCCCGACCCCGCCGAGGACGACGCGCTGCTGGCGGAGAGCGCGGCTAGGCGGCCAGCAGGACGCGCAGCGTGACCCGCAGGTGCTCGTCGATCGCCGCGTGCGCCTCGGCCACGTCCCCGGCGGCCAGCGCGTCGACGATGCGCCGGTGCTCCTCGCAGACCGTCTCCTGGCGGCCGGCGGCCGAGTACAGCGCCTGCACGCCGATGCGCACCTGCCGCACCCGCAGGTTGGCGTAGGTCGAGGACAGCAGGGCGTTGCCGACGGCGTCGACGAGCACCGAGTGGAACACCCGGTCCCACTCGATGAACCGGCGGGCCGCGTCGCGCTCGTCGCCGGGGACGTGGTCGGACAGGAGGAGGCGCTGCTGGTCCAGCGCCTCCTCCAGCGCCCCGAGCGGAACGGTCCCCGCGGCCATCGTCCGGCTGGCGGCGTGCCGCTCCAGGGCGCCGCGCAGGTCCATGAGCTCGCTGATCTGGCGCCCGGTGAGCACCGGCACGTAGGCGCCCCGCTGGGGCACCAGCTCCACCAGGCCCTCGGCGACCAGCAGCAGCAGCGCCTCCCGGACCGGGGTGCGGGAGACTCCGACGCGGACCGCGAGGTCGGCCTCGTTGAGGAAGGTGCCCTGGACGGCCGGGTCCACGAGCACCTCGTCGCGGAGGAACTGGTAGGCCCGTTCCCGACCGGTCGAACGTCCTGGCACACCACATGTGTACACCACCGAACCACCCCTCCAGCACGAAGGAGCAGCCGTGCGCACCGCCCTGGCACAGATCAGCAGCAGCGACGACCCCGCCGCCAACCTCGACCTCGTCGCGGCGGAGGTCGAGCACGCCGCCCGCGCGGGCGCCCGCCTGCTCGTCCTGCCCGAGGCCACGATGTGCCGGTTCGGGGTGCCGCTGGGCCCGGTCGCCGAACCCGTCGACGGGCCGTGGGCCACGCGGCTGACCTCGCTGGCCGACGCGGCCGGGATCACCGTGGTGGCCGGGGCCTTCTCCCCCGGCTCCGGCGGCCGGGTGCGCAACACCCTGCTCGTGCGCGGGGCCGGGGTGCACGCCGACTACGACAAGATCCACCTCTACGACGCGTTCTCCTTCGTCGAGTCCGAGGGCGTCGAACCCGGCGCGGCCCCGGTCGTCGTCGACGTCGACGGCGTCGGGGTGGGTTTCGCGACCTGCTACGACCTGCGGTTCCCGGGCCTGTTCACCGCGCTCGCCGACCGGGGCGCCCAGGTCGTCGTGGTCGCGGCCTCCTGGGGCGCGGGCCCGGGCAAGGTGGAGCAGTGGGAACTGCTGTCGCGGGCGCGCGCGCTGGACTGCACCTCGTTCGTCGTGGCCTGCGGGCAGGCCGACCCCGGGCCGCTGCCCGAGGGCTCGACCGCGCCGCTGGGCGTGGGCCACAGCCGCGTCGTCGGGCCCCTGGGCGAGGTCGTCGCCGAGCTGGGCGCCGAACCCGGCCGCCTCGTCGTCGACCTGGACCCGGCCCGGGTGGAGGGCGCCCGCTCGACGCTGCCCGTCCTGGCCAACCGCCGCCCGCTCTGAACGCCGCGGCGCCGGCGGCCCCGCGGGTGCGGGGCCGCCGGCGCCGGTCGGTCGGTCGGTCAGACGGTCAGCGCGGTCTCCGCGCGCCGCACGACCAGACCCGTCGGGCCCGAGGCGGCCGGGTCGTCCAGGTCGAAGTCGCGGCCGGCGACGTCAACCTCGACGGTGTCGCCGTCGCGGACCCCGCCGGACAGGATCGCCCGGGCGAGGCGGTCGCCGATCTCGCGCTGGACGAGCCGTCGCAGCGGCCGGGCGCCGTAGGCGGGGTCGTACCCGGTGATCGCCAGCCAGTCCTTCGCGGCGTCGGAGACGTCGAGCACCAGCCGGCGGTCGGCCAGGCGGTCGGCCAGCCGCTGCACCTGGATCTCCACGATCCGGCTCAGCTCCTGCGTCGAGAGCGGGTCGAAGACCACGACGTCGTCGAGGCGGTTGAGGAACTCCGGCTTGAAGTTCGCCCGCACCGCGCTCATCACGGCGTCGTGCTTGGTGGCCCGCGACAGCTCCGGGTCCACGAGGTACTGCGAGCCGAGGTTGGAGGTGAGCACCAGGATGACGTTGCGGAAGTCCACCGTCCGGCCCTGGCCGTCGGTCAGGCGACCGTCGTCGAGGACCTGCAGGAGGATGTCGAACACCTCCGGGTGCGCCTTCTCCACCTCGTCGAGCAGCACGACCGAGTACGGCCGGCGGCGGACGGCCTCGGTGAGCTGGCCGCCCTCCTCGTAGCCGACGTAGCCCGGGGGGGCACCGACGAGGCGGGCCACCGCGTGCTTCTCGGAGTACTCGCTCATGTCGATGCGGACCATGGCCCGCTCGTCGTCGAAGAGAAAGTCCGCGAGCGCCTTGGCCAGTTCCGTCTTGCCGACGCCGGTCGGCCCGAGGAACAGGAAGGAACCCGTGGGGCGGTCCGGGTCGTTGACCCCGGCCCGGCTGCGGCGCACCGCGTCCGAGACCGCCTGCACGGCGGTGGACTGGCCGATGAGCCGGGCGCCGAGGAACTCCTCCATGCGCAGCAGCTTCTCGGTCTCGCCCTCCAGGATCCGCCCGGCCGGGATGCCCGTCCAGCCCGCGATGACCTCGGCGATGTCGTCGGGCCCGACCTCGTCGGCGACCATCGGGGTGCTCACCGGGCCGCTCTCCTCGGCCGCCTGCGCGGAGGCGAGCTCGCGCTCCAGCGCGGGGATGCGCCCGTAGAGGATCTCGCTGGCGCCGCCCAGGTCGCCCTCGCGCTGCAGCCGCTCGGCCTGCGAGCGCAGCTCGTCGACCCGGTGCTTGAGGTCGCCGACCCGGTTCAGGCCGGCCTTCTCCTGCTCCCAGCGCGCGGTGAGCGCGGTGAGCTGCTCCTGGCGGTCGGCCAGCTGGGCGCGCAGCGCCTCCAGGCGCTCGCGGGAGGCGGCGTCGTCCTCCTTGGAGAGGGCGAGCTCCTCCATGCGCATGCGGTCCACCGCGCGGCGCAGCTCGTCGATCTCCACGGGCGAGGAGTCGATCTCCATGCGCAGCCGGGAGGCGGCCTCGTCGACGAGGTCGATGGCCTTGTCCGGCAGCTGGCGGCCGCTGATGTAGCGGTCGGACAGCGTGGCCGCGGCCACCAGCGCGGCGTCGGAGATCGCCACCTTGTGGTGGGCCTCGTAGCGCTCGCGCAGGCCCCGCAGGATGCCGATGGTGTCGGGCACCGAGGGCTCGCCGACGAACACCTGCTGGAAGCGGCGCTCCAGGGCGGGGTCCTTCTCGATGCGCTCGCGGTACTCGTCGAGGGTCGTCGCGCCGACCAGGCGCAGCTGACCGCGCGCCAGCATCGGCTTGAGCATGTTCCCGGCGTCCATGGCGCCCTCGCCGGCGCCCGCGCCGACGACGGTGTGCAGCTCGTCGATGAAGGTGACGATCTGCCCCTCGGAGCGCTGGATCTCCGAGAGCACGGCCTTCAGCCGCTCCTCGAACTCACCGCGGTACTTCGCGCCGGCGACCATGCTGGCCAGGTCGAGGGAGATCAGCCGCTTGCCGCGCAGCGACTCCGGCACGTCGCCGGCGACGATGCGCTGCGCGAGGCCCTCGACGACGGCGGTCTTGCCGACACCGGGCTCGCCGATGAGGACGGGGTTGTTCTTGGTGCGCCGGGAGAGGACCTGCACGACGCGGCGGATCTCGGCGTCGCGGCCGATGACCGGGTCGAGGCGGCCCTCGCGCGCCTGCGCGGTGAGGTCGACGCCGTACTTCTCCAGGGACTTGTAGGTGCCCTCGGGGTCCGGCGAGGTGACCTTCGCACCGCCGCGCACGTCCGGCAGCGAGTCCAGCAGCGCGTCGCGGGTGGCGCCGACGGCGCGCAGCGCCTCGCCGGCCGCGGACTGGCCGCTGGCGGCGCCGAGGAGCAGGTGCTCGGTGGAGACGTAGGCGTCGTCGAGGGCGCGCGCCTCGTCCCCGGCGGCCTGCATGAGGGCCAGCGCGGGGCGCGAGAGCGTGGGCTGGCTCACCGAGGAGCCGGACGCGCTGGGCAGCGAGGCGAGCGCGCCGTCGACGCGGCGCGCCAGCAGGGCGCGGTCGGCCCCGACGGCGTCCAGCAGCCCGCCGGCGACGCCGTTCTCCTGGGCCACGAGCGCGGCGAGGACGTGCAGGGGTTCGACCTGGGCGTGACCCGCGGACGTGGCGCGGCCGACCGCGTCGGCCAGCGCCTCCTGGGCGCGGGTGGTGAGCTTGAGGTCCACGGGCTACCTCCGGGTGGTTGGGCGGGACGGTCACCACGTCCAACCATGCCAGACTTGAGCTTGTTCCGCTCAACTCTCGCGCCGCCCTCCCCGATCGGTGATCTTCCACGGTGGAACGTGGAAGATCACCGATCGGGGTGCGTCAGGCGTCGCAGCCCGTGGCGTCGGCGTACTGCTCGGCGTCGGCGAAGACGGCGTCGGAGACCGCCGACGTGCCGCCGGCCACGATGACGTAGCACGGGCGCAGCCGCTGCAGCTCCGCGCGCGTGGCCGCCGGCAGGTGGTCGCGGTCGGTGAGCAGCAGCGGGCCGAGGAGCCCGGTGGAGGGTGCCATCGCCAGGGCGTCGGGGAAGGACGTGCCCGAGGCCAGGTAGACCGCGACGGTGGAGTCGGGCTCCCACACGAGGTTCGAGATCTCGGCCGCCGTCTCGTAGCGGTCGGCACCCGACAGGCGGATGTTGCCGTTCGCGGAGACGGCCGAGCGCAGCGCGATCGAGCGCGTCGCGTCGTCCGCCACCGCGCGGGCCTGGCGCTCGACGTGCGGGGCCGGGGAGTCGGCCGCGGCGCTGGTGGCGGTGACGACCGTGGCGCCGAGGAGGGCGGCACCGGCGAGGGTGGCGAGCGACGTGGCGCGCATGGGAGGTCCTCCGGGAGAGCGGGGTTCGGGACGGACGGGAACCGGCCGTGGACCGACTGTGACCGGGCGCGGGGAGCGCCCACAGCGTCCCGACAGCCCCGCTGCGCCGGACGAGCGAGCGCGTCACCCTCCGTCCGCACCCGCCTCGCCCACCGTCGGAAACCGCTCACGCTCCGTCACCTCTCGTCGGGTCGGTCCGTCCCGTCGTCCGGGGTCGACGGCGGCCGGCCGCGCCGGGGCAGCCCCCCGGCGTCGGCCGGCATCCGCCCGGCCCGGCGCAGCGCCTCGCGCAGGAGGAACTCGACCTGCGCGTTGACGCTGCGCAGGTCGTCGGCGGCCCAGCGGGCCAGCGCGTCGTGCACGGCCGGGTCCAGCCGCAGCAGCACCTGCTTGCGGGGCCTGCTCACCAGCGGGCCCCGCTCACCCGTAGAGGGTTCCCGTGTTCACCACCGGGGTGGCGCGCCCGTCGCCGCACAGGACGACGAGCAGGTTGCTCACCATGGCGGCCTTGCGCTCCTCGTCGAGCTCCACGACGTCGAGCTCGTGCAGCCGGGCGAGGGCGAGCTCGACCATCCCGACGGCGCCGGCGACGATCTGCTCGCGGGCGGCGACGATGGCCGAGGCCTGCTGGCGCTGCAGCATCGCCTGGGCGATCTCCGCGGCGTAGGCGAGGTGGGTGATGCGGACCTCGACGACCTCGACGCCGGCGACGGCGACGCGGGCCGCGACCTCGTGGGCCAGCTCGTCGGCGACGACGTCGGTGGACCCGCGCAGCGAGGTGCCGCCGCCGGCCGGGTCGTCGTAGGGGTGCGTGGTGACGACGTGCCGCAGCGCGGACTCGCTCTGCATCTCGACGAACTCGGCGTAGTCCTCGACGGCGAAGGTGGAGCGGGCGGTGTCGGCGACCTGCCAGACGACGATCGCGGCGACCTCGACGGGGGAACCGGTGGCGTCGTTGACCTTCAGCCGGCCGGTCTCGAAGTTGCGCACGCGCACCGAGACCTTCTTCGTCGTCGAGAACGGCACGACCATCACGAGACCGGGTTCGCGGATCGTGCCGGTGTAGCGGCCGAAGAACTGCACCACGCGGGTCTGCCCGGGCTGGATCGTGCCCAGCGAGCCGACGAGCACGAGGGTCAGCACGGCGGCCGGCGCGGCCGCCACCCACCACGGCGGCCGGGCGCCGGGCGCGGTGAGGGCCAGGCCCACCAGCGCGAGCGTCAGCACCAGCGGGACGAGCGCGGCCAGCAGCGCGCGGCCGCCGTGCAGGTGCGGTGCGCGGCGCTCGGTGACGTCCACCCGGGCGCCGTCGTGGCCGACGGGCGTGGTGGCGGCGGGGGCGTCGGACGGGATCTGGTCGTCGGTGGCGGTCACGACGGGCTCCTCTCGAAGGGGACATCAAAGTGATATCACTTTGATGTGCCTCCGCGCCAGCGCTCGTGCCGACCGGCACCGGCGGGCAAGCTGTCCCGGTGGCCAGCCGCGAACTCGTCGTCCTCGGGACCGCCGGCCAGACGCCGACCCGCACCCGCAACCACAACGGCTACCTGCTGCGCTGGGACGGCACCTGCGTCCTCTTCGACCCCGGTGAGGGCATCCAGCGCCAGATGGTCCTGGCCGGGGTCGCCTCCCCGCGCGTGGAGCGCATCTGCGTGACCCACCGGCACAACGACCACTGCATGGGCGTGCCGGGGGTGCTCAACCGGATGGCGCTGGACGTCCCCGGCCGCAGCGCCGTCCTCACCGGCCCGCAGGACGCCTTCGAGCACCTGCGGCTGCTCGCGGTCGTCGCCGCGGCGAACGTGGAGGTCACCGTCGAGGGCGTCCCCGAGCGCGACGAGCGCGTCGAGGTCGCCGACGTCGCGGGCAGCAGGCTGACGGCCCGGCGCCTGGACCACCGCGTCCCGGCGATCGGCTACCGCCTGGAGGAGCCCGCGGGCCGCGCCTTCGACGCCGCCGCCCTCGCCGCGGCGGGCGTCGCCGGCCCGGACGTGGGCCGCCTGCAGCGCGAGGGGCAGCTGCGCGGCGTGCGGCTGGAGGACGTCAGCGCCCCCCGGCCCGGGCAGGTGTTCGCCTTCGTCATGGACACCCGCGACCACCCCGCCGTCGTGGACCTGCTGAGCGGCGCCGACCTCGCCGTCGTGGAGTGCACCTACGCCGACCGCGACGCCGAGCTGGCCCGCACCCACTTCCACCTCACCGCCCGCCAGGCCGGGCTGGCCGCCGCCCGCGCCGGCGTGCGCACGCTCGTGCTCGCGCACTTCTCCCAGCGCTACCCCGACGCCGAGGAGCTCGGCGAGGAGGCGCGGGCCGCGGTCGCCGAGCTCGGTGCCGCCACGCGGGTGCACGTGGCGCGCGACCTGGACGTCGTGCCGGTGCCGCCGCGCCGGAGGGCGGGCGCGGCCTGAGCGCCCTACCGTCGAGGCCGTGAGCACTCCCCCCTTCGACCCCGCCGACCCGCCCGTCCCCGAGCTGGAGGTGGACGGGGACGTGCCGCCGCGCCCGGAGGAGGAGGTCGCCGACGCCGGGCGCGAGCAGCCGCCCGGGGAGCCGGGCGCAGGGGCTACGCGACCTTGACGAGCCGCCGCTTCTTCACGGTGTAGCCGGGGGGCAGCGTGCCCTCCTTGAGCATCCGCAGCGGGCAGCGCGTGCACCGGTCCCTGGACTCGCAGCACTTCGACTTCGGCCACCGCTGCTTCTTCGCCACGGCCGGGAAGCTAGCAGCCCGGCGGCGCGGCGCCGCCCCTGGACGTCACCCGGCCGACGCGCAGCGGACCCCCGGGGTTCGGCCCGGCGTCGGCGGGCGTCCCTAGCGTCCCCGCGTGCCTCACACCCCCCGCCCCCGCCCCGTCCTGGCC
>NZ_JAAALL010000182.1 GCF_009906315.1 Kineococcus vitellinus
GCTTGCAGGCCACCATCGCGGCGGCGGTGGAGGAGCAGAGCGCGACCACCAGTGAGATGGTGCGCAACGTCACCGAGGTCTCCACCGGCTCCCAGGAGATCGCCTCCAACATCTCCGGCATCGCCGCGTCGGCGGATCAGACGACGGCGGGGGCCAGCCACACCGCTTCGACGGCGGGGGAGGTCTCGCGCACGGCGGTGCAGTTGAACGAGCTGGTGGCCTCCTTCACCCTGCCCCGCACCTGAGAGCCCGGCACCTGAGGGTCCCCGACGGCTGACGGTCCTCACCCGACAGCCGCCACCGCCACCCGGCCGGTGATCTTCCACGGTGCACCGTGGAAGATCACCGGCCGTCGTGCGTCCCCGGGGAGTCAGGGCCGGTGCGCCTCGCGCACGCCGAGCACGGCGCAGTCGTCCTCGGCCCGCGCGACCACGTCGGCCACGAGCGCGTCGAGCAGCTCCTCCAGCGGGGCGGTGGAGCTGCGCTCCAGCGCCCGCCGCAGCAGCCCCACGCCCTCCCAGACGTCCTGGTCGCGCCGCTCGACGAGGCCGTCGGTGTAGAGCACGAGCGTGCCGCCGGGCGGCCACGCCGCGACGTGCTCGTGCCGGGGCACGCCCGCGTCCACCCCCAGCGGCAGGTCCGGGGACCCGTCGACGAGGGTGCTGCACCCGCCGGCGTCCACGAGCACGCCCGGCGGGTGCCCGGCGGTGCTCCAGCGCAGCCGCCGCGCCGCTCCCGGCGGGTCCAGCCGCGCCACGGTCAGCGTCGTGAGGGTGTCCGCGCCCAGCTCGGCGAGGACGTGGTCCAGGCGGGTCACCAGCGCGGCCGGGGACTCCTGCGGCCGGTCCACGGCCAGCGCCCGCAGCATCGCGCGCACCTGCCCCATCTGCGCGGCCGCCTGCACGTCGTGCCCGGCGACGTCGCCGATGGCCAGCAGGCAGCCGCCGCCGGGCAGGCCCAGCGCGTCGTACCAGTCGCCGCCGACCTGCTCGTCGGTGGGCGACCACGGCACGTACCGGCCGGCCAGCTGCAGGCCCGGCAGCCGCGGCAGCTCCGGCAGCATCGCGGCCTGCAGGGTGTGCGCGACGTCGCGGCGCTCGGCGTACAGCTGGGCGCGGCGGGCCGCCTGGGCGGTCGCGTCCGCGACGGCGCTCAGCAGCTCCGCCTCGCTGTCGGTGAGGCGGTGGTCGGTGTGCCAGCCCACCGAGAACGCCCCGATGCGCCAGCCGCCGGCGATGGTCAGCGGCAGGACCGTGCCCGAGCGCAGCCCGGCGCGCTCCAGGCGCTCGCGCGCGGCGGGGAAGGCCGCCGCGAGCTCCTCGAAGGTGGCGAAGGTCAGCGGCCGGCCCGTGCGGGCGACCTGGGGCCCGGGCCCCGGGTGGTCCAGGGGCAGCCGGCTCCAGGCGTCCTCGACGGCCGCGTCGACCTGGCCGAGGGCCAGGGTGCGCACCCACGGCCCGTCGATCATCGACAGCCCGGCGTAGTCGGCGCCGAGGTGGTCGCGCACCACCGCCAGCGCCGCGCGGGCCACGTCCTCGACGGTGTCGGTGCGCGCCAGCGCGCTGGCCAGGCTCAGCAGGACGCTCATCCGCCCCAGCAGGTGCCCGCGCTCCAGCTGGGCCGCGCGGCGGGCGTCCGCGTCGTGCAGGACGACGACGGTGCGGTCGTCGACGCGGTAGGCGCGCGCCTCGAACCAGCCGTGCGGCGCGTGCTCCATCTCCCAGGTCACCGGTTCGCCGGTGCGCTCCAGGCGGCGCAGCGCGTCCTCGAAGGGCGTCCCGCGCAGCTGCGGCAGCAGGGACCACACGTCCCGGCGGCTGCCCGGGCGGGCCTGCAGGCCCAGCGCCCGCGCGCCGGCGCGGTTGACGTAGCGCACGCTCCAGTCGCTGCCGAGCACGAGCATGCCGTCGGCGGAGGAGTCCCAGGCGCGTGCCCACACGCCAGTCGGCACGGGCACGCACCTCCTGTCGTGGACCGCTGGACCGGGATCACAGCATACGGAGCGTCGATGCCTCACGTGCTCGCAGTGACGAATCCTGCACCACCGGCGAACGGGGCCCCGCCGGCGGGCTCGGAACGCCGCGGCCGCTCCGGGCGTTCTGCCACCGGGTGCGCCTGCGGGCGCGCGGTCGCGGGGGAGAGGACGGGATGCACCGGCACTACAACGGGCTGAAGACGGCCGTGCTGTTCGGCGTCATCTGGGCCGTGCTCCTGCTCATCGGCGCGCTGCTGTCCGCCTCCTTCCGCAGCTCCGCGTTCCTGCTGCTGTTCGTCGTCGTCGGCCTGGCCACCTCCGCCTACGGCTACTGGAACTCCGCCCGCCTCGCCCTGCGCGCCATGCGGGCGCGGCCGGTCTCGGAGGCCGAGCAGCCCGTGCTGCACCGGATCGTGCGCGAGCTGTCCACCCGCGCCCACCAGCCCATGCCGCAGCTCCACGTCTCGCCGACGATGGCCCCCAACGCCTTCGCCACGGGCCGCAACCCCGAGAACGCGGCGGTCTGCTGCACCGAGGGCATCCTGCAGCTGCTCGACGAGCGCGAGCTGCGCGGCGTGCTGGGCCACGAGCTCATGCACGTCTACAACCGCGACATCCTCACCTCCTCGGTGGCGGGGGCGCTCGCGGGCGTCATCACCTCGATCGCGCAGTTCGGGGTCTTCTTCGGCTCCGCCGGCGGCCGCGACGACGAGCGCCCCAACCCGCTGGCGCTGCTGCTGCTGTCGCTGATGGCGCCGCTGGCGGCGACCGTCATCCAGCTGGCCATCTCCCGCACCCGCGAGTACGACGCCGACGAGGACGGCTCGAAGCTGACCGGTGACCCGCTCGCGCTGGCCTCGGCGCTGCGCAAGCTGGAGCTGGGCACGCGGCAGCTGCCGCTGCCGCCGGAGCGCGAGCTCGTCAACGCCAGCCACATGATGATCGCCAACCCGTTCCGCGGGCAGGGCGTGGCGCGGCTGTTCTCCACCCACCCCCCGATGGCCGAGCGCATCGCCCGGCTGGAGGCGCTGGCCGGCTACCGCCGCTGAGCGGCCCGCTCAGCCGAGCACGGACTCCAGCCACTCGCGCACCTGCGGGAACGTGGCGCCCTCCGGCTCCTTGGGGTCGCCGTGCGAGACGCCCTCCAGCAGCCGCAGGTCGACGCGGTCGCCGGCCGCCTGCGCGGCCTGGGCGAACTCCTGCGCCTGCGAGGGCGGGACCGTGTCGTCGGCCGTGCCGTGCAGGACGAGCAGCGGCATCCCCAGCGGCACGCGCCGCGTCGGGTCACCCACGGCGTAGCGCTCGTCGACGGCGCTGGGCGGGCCGCCGAACAGCAGCTGCACGTTGGGGTCCCCGCCGTCCTCCCCGAGCGCGGTCGGGTGCAGCACGCCGGCCATGGCCGCGGTGGCCACCGGCACCACGCGCGGGCCGGCGCCGGGCTCGCCCGCGGCCAGGGTGTGCCGGGCGGCGGCCCACACCGCCAGGTGCCCGCCCGCGGAGTGGCCGACCACCGCCGTGCGCTCCAGCGGCAGGCCGTGCTCGGCGGCGGCCTCGGCGGCCATGTCCACCGCCGTCGCGAGGTCGGTGAAGGTGCCGGGCCAGCCGCCGCCGTCGCCGTTGCCGCGGTAGTCGACGTTGAGCACGGGCCAGCCGCGCTGGACCAGGTCGGCCACGAGGGCGTTGAGGTCGCGGCGGTCGGTGCCCGCGTCCCAGCCGCCGCCGTGCACGAGCACGACGATCGCCTCGCGCCGCTCGCCCGCCGGCAGCCACAGGTCGCTGACCTGGCGCGGGTGGTCCCCGAAGCGGTACTCGTCGCGCTGGGACTCCTGCAGCCCCGGCGGCACGAACGGCTCCTCGGTGGGCGTGGGGGTCGCCGTGGGGGACGGCGTCGCGGTCGCGGTGCTCGGGGCCTCGTCGGGGGTGTCCCGGCCGCCGGAGGTGCAGGCGGCCAGGCCCGCGGCGGAGGCCAGCGAGGCGCCGAGCAGCAGCCGGCGCGGCATCGGTCGGTCCACGGGGTGCTGCGCCCGCGTCAGCGGTAGTTGACGAACTGCAGGGCGACGTCGAGGTCGGCGCCCTTGAGCAGCGCGATGACCTCCTGCAGCTCGTCGCGGCTCTTGGAGCTGACGCGCATCTCGTCGCCGGTGACCTGGGTCTTGATCCCCTTGGGGCCCTCGTCGCGGATGATCTTGCCGATCTTCTTCGCGACGTCCTGGGCCAGACCCTCCTTGAGGGTGGCGGTGATCCGGTGCTCCTTGCCGGAGGCGAACGGCTCGGAGGTGTCCAGCGCCTTCAGCGAGACCCCGCGCTTGATGAGCTTGGTCTGCAGCACGTCGAGGACGGCGTTGACGCGGTCCTCGGAGCTGGCGGACATGAGGATGCTCTCCCCGCTCCAGCGCACCGAGGCGTCGGTGCCCTTGAAGTCGTAGCGCTGGGAGATCTCCTTCGCGGCCTGGTTGAGCGCGTTGTCGACCTCCTGGCGGTCCACCTTGCTGACGACGTCGAACGACGACTCGCTGGCCACGCGGGGTTCCTCCTGGTGCTGTGCGGGTGCTCGTGCGGGTGCCCGGGCGGGTGCCGGGGCGGCCGGTGGCGGGGCTCGGTTGCCGAGCACCCCCTCCGGCTTGCTATCGTCTCACTGTCGCCGGCTCGCCGGTGGCACGGCGGGTTGCCCGAGCGGCCAAAGGGAGCGGATTGTAAATCCGCCGGCATTGCCTACGTTGGTTCGAATCCATCACCCGCCACGTCGCACCACGCGACCCGGGGCCGGCAACGGTCTTGGGTCGCGGCGTGTAGGGTCGTGGTGACACGGCGCGAACGCGCGATGAACGCCCCGATAGCTCAGTGGTAGAGCACTTCCTTGGTAAGGAAGAGGTCTCGAGTTCAATCCTCGATCGGGGCTCGCACACCGGCGGGCACGCCCGCCGGACGCACGGCGGGGTAGCTCAGTTGGTAGAGCAAGCGGCTCATAATCGCTGTGTCGCCGGTTCAAGTCCGGCCCTCGCTACAGCGCACGGCGAGCACCGAGCGGTCGTCCCCCCGGGGGCGGCCGCTCGTCGCGCGTCCGGCCGCCGGCCGCTCGTCGCGTACCCTGGAGCGCGACCGCGGCGCACGCGCTGCCCGCTGGACCGTCAGAGAAGCTGAGAAGCCGAGGAAGAGGCACCCGCCGTGGCCAAGACCACCGACGTCCGCCCGAAGATCACGATGGCTTGCACCGAGTGCAAGGAGCGGAACTACATCACCAAGAAGAACCGCCGCAACGACCCGGACCGCCTGGACCTGGCGAAGTTCTGCCCGCGCTGCGGCAAGAAGACCACGCACCGCGAGACCCGCTGACCCCCAGCAGCGAGCGCACCGGACCGGGAGGCAGCACCCCAGTGGCGACCGTCAGCGTCGACGAGTCCTTCCAGGGGCGCGTGTACCCCGCGTCCGGTGCGAGCACGGTGAGCGCCGACGCGGTCCGGGCCTTCGCCCGGGCCGTGCGCGCCGTGCACCCGGCCCACCACGACGCGGCCGCCGCGCGGGCGCTCGGCCACGCCGACGTCGTCGCGCCGCCCACCTTCGCGGTGACGCTGGCGCAGGCCGCCGAGGCCCGCTTCATCACCGACCCGGCCGCCGGCATCGACTTCTCCCGCGTCGTGCACGGCGAGCAGCGCTTCAGCCACCACGCCCCGATCGTCGCCGGCGACGAGCTGACCGCCGAGGTGCACGTGGACCGGGTGCGCGTGGTGCGCGGCAACGCGATGGTCACCACCCGCACCGAGCTGGCCCGCACCGGCGGCACCCCCGTCTGCACGGCCACCTCCACCCTCGTCGTGCGAGCAGCGGAGGACGACGCGTGAGCACCGCCGGCCAGGCCCCCGACGCGCTCGAGGACGTCTTCGACGGCACCTTCGAGGCCGCGCACCTCGGGCGCGAGCTGCCCGCCGCCCGCTACGAGCTCTCCCGCGAGGACCTGCGCGCCTACGCCGAGGCCTCCGGCGACCGCAACCCCATCCACCTCGACGAGGCCACCGCCCGCGCGGTCGGGCTGCCCGACGTCATCGCCCACGGGATGCTGACGATGGGGCTGGCGGGCACCGTCGTCGCCGACTGGGCCGGCGACCCGGGCGCCGTGCTCGCCTACGGCACCAAGTTCACCGCGCCCGTCGTCGTGCCCGCGGCCGCCGAGGCCGTCCTGGAGGTCACCGGCTCCGTCGTCGGCCGCGACGAGGCCGCGCGCACCGTCGAGGTCGAGCTCGTGGCCACCAGCGCGGGCACCCGGGTCCTGGGGCGCGCCAGGGCCGTCGTCCGGCTGCGGTGAGCCCGGCCCCCACCGCCGCTCTGCGCGCACGGACCGCCGTCTACGCGGCGTTCGTCCTCAACGGCTTCTGCTTCTCCTCCTGGGTCGCCCGCATCCCCTCGGTCCGCGAGACCCTCGAGCTGACCCCCGGGCGCCTCAGCCTGCTCCTGCTGGCGCTCTCCGTCGGCTCCGTGGTCGCGATGCCGCTCTCCGGGGCGGTCGTGGTGCGCCTGGGCCGCGCCCGCACCGTGCTCGGCGGGGCCACCGCCGTCGCCGTCGGCATGGCGACCACGGCCCTGGCCGTCGACGGCCTGGGCAGCGTGCCGCTGGCCGCCGCGGGCCTGCTCGTGCAGGGCGCCGGGGTGGCCGCCTGGGACGTCGCCATGAACGTCGAGGGCACCGTCGTCGAGCGCCGCCTCGACCGCTCGATCATGTCCCGCTTCCACGCCGGGTACAGCTTCGGCACCGTGCTGGCCGCGGGGCTGGGCGCCGGGCTGCTGGCCCTGTCCGTGCCCACCTGGCTGCACCTGTCGGTCACCGCCGTCCTCGCGCTCGGCGGCGCCGCCGTCGTCGTGCGCTCCTTCCTGGACGACCCGGCGCCGGAGCCCGGCCAGGTCCCCGCGGGGGCGATCACGCTGCGCCGGGCGTGGACGGAGCCGCGCACGCTGCTCATCGGCGTGATGGTCCTCGGAATGGCCTTCGTCGAGGGCACCGCCAACGACTGGCTCGCCGTCGGCATGGTCGACGGCTACGGCACCACCCACGCCGTCGGCGTCGCCGGCTTCGCGGTGTTCGTCACGGCCATGACGGTCGGGCGCCTGCTCGGCCCCGTCGTCCTGGCGCGCGTGGGCAGGGTGCCCGCGCTGCGGGTCTGCGCCGCGCTCGCCGTCGCCGGGGTGCTGCTCTTCGTCCTCGCGCCCTCGGTGCCGCTGGCCGTGGCCGGTGCCGCCGTCTGGGGGATCGGCGCCGCCCTGGGCTTCCCGCTGGGCATGAGCGCCGCCGCCGACGAGGAGGTCAACGCCGCCGTGCGCGTCAGCGTCGTCTCCTCGGTCGGCTACGCCGCCTTCCTCGCCGGCCCGCCCGTGCTCGGCCTGCTCGCCGACCGGATCGGCGTGCTCGACGCGCTGACGGCGGCCGCGGTGATGTCCGCCCTCGCCCTGGTCGTCTCCGGCGCCGCCGCCCCGCACCACGCCGGGACCGCCCTCGGCGCGGACCGCGAGCGCGGCCGGGGCACAGTGTCCTCGTGAGCGTCCGCACCGACACCTCGATCGCCCCCCTCACCACGCTGCGCGTGGGCGGCCCCGCCCGCACCCTCGTCGAGGCCACCACCGAGGCCGAGCTCGTCGACGCCGTGCGCACCGCCGACGAGGCCGGCGAGCCGCTGCTGCTGGTGGCCGGCGGCTCCAACCTGCTCGTCGCCGACGCCGGCTTCGAGGGCACGGTGGTGCACGTGGCGACCACCGGCATCGGCGTCGACTCCGAGGACGCCTGCGGCGGCGGGGTCGTCACCGTCGCGGCCGGGCACCCCTTCGACGACTTCGTCGCCACGGCCGTGCGCCGCGGCTGGACGGGCGTCGAGGCGCTGTCCGGCATCCCGGGCAGCACGGGCGCCACGCCCGTGCAGAACGTGGGCGCCTACGGCCAGGACGTCTCGCAGACGATCGAGACCGTCCGCACCTGGGACCGCGTCGAGCGCCGGCAGCGGACGTTCGCGGCGGCCGAGCTGGGCTTCGGCTACCGCACCTCGCTGCTGAAGACCTCCCGGGTGGCGCTGGCGGGCGAGCACCCGGAGAGCCGCTACGTGGTGCTGGCGGTGACGTTCCAGTTCCGGCTCTCGGACCGTTCCACCGCCGTCGCCTACCCCGAGCTGGCGCGCCGGCTCGGCGTGCGGGTGGGCGAGCGGGCGCCGGCGGCCGACGTGCGCGCCGCCGTGCTGGAGCTGCGCGCGGGCAAGGGCATGGTCTGGGACCCGCGCGACCTGTCCGACCGCGACACCTGGAGCGCCGGCTCGTTCTTCACCAACCCGGTCCTGAGCCCGGCCGAGGCGGACCGGCTGCCCGCGGACGCCCCGCGCTTCCCCGCGGACGGGGGCGCGGTGAAGACCTCCGCCGCCTGGCTGATCGAGCGCGCCGGCTTCGGGCGGGGCTTCGGCGCCCCCGGCCCGGCGGCGCTGTCGACCAAGCACGTGCTCGCGCTGACCAACCGCGACGGCGCCACCGCCGAGGACCTGCTCCGGCTGGCCCGCACGGTCGCCGACGGCGTCGAGGAGCGCTTCGGCGTCCGCCTGGTCAACGAGCCCGTCCTCGTCGGCGCCCGCCTGTGAACCCGCCCCTCCGGGGTCAGCGGGCGCGCGAGCGGGCGACGCTGACGAGGGCGGCCCGCACGACGTCGAGCGCCTGCTCGGCGGACAGCCCCGAGCTGAGCGCGCGCTCGACGAAGCCCTCCGCGGCCCAGCGCACGTCCTCCTCGAGCGCGGTGCTCGCCGCGACCACGGTGCCGGTGCGCCGGCGCGAGGTCACGGTCCCGGCGGCCTCCAGCTCCCGGTAGGCGCGCTGGACGGTGCCCACGGCGATCCCCAGGTCGGCGGCCAGCGCCCGGGCCGCGGGCAGCCGGTCGCCCTCGCGCAGCGCGCCGGTCGTCACGAGCGCGCTCACCTGGTGGCGCAGCTGCTCGTAGACGGGCACGGCCGAGGTGGTGTCCACGCTGACGTGCAGGGCGCTCACGCGGCGACCGCCCGCGGTGCGCGCCGCAGCCCCGGCGCCGGGAGGAGCAGCACGAGCGCCCCGGCGAGCACCAGGAGCAGACCGGCACCGACGACGGGTCCCGCCAGCGCGGCGAGCGGCCCGTCGGTGACCTCGCCGGTGAGCGCGTCGGCCGTGCTGCGCCAGGTCGTCGCGAAGTGCGACCAGCGCACCAGCAGCACCCCGGCGGTGCCCAGCAGCGCCGAGGTGCTCACCCGCAGCACCCGGTGCGCGCCGGTGCGGCGCAGCGCGGCGTCGACGGCGGGCGGGGCGCAGGGGACGGC
>NZ_JAAALL010000183.1 GCF_009906315.1 Kineococcus vitellinus
GTCCCAGGTGGTGCGGCCGCCGGACGCCGGCCGCACCGCCTGGGACGGCCTGGCGGGGCGGCGGGTCGCCGACCTCGCCGACGTCGCCGCCGCCCAGGCCCGGCGGCGGGGCGGCGGGGCCGCTCAGGGGGCCGCGACGGCGCCCGCACCGCTCCCGGCGGTGGGATCGGCGGTGGGGACCACGTCGAGGACCCACACGATCCCGAACCGGTCCTCGAGCATCCCGTAGAGCGGGGACCAGCCGGAGGGGGCGAGGTCCTGCACGACGCGGCCGCCCTCGGCGAGCCCCGCCCAGCAGGCGCTGACCTCCTCGGGGGAGGTGCTGCGCACGGAGACGAAGGTGGAGTTCACGCCCCGCTCGAAGGGCGTGCGGGCGGGCACGTCGTAGGCCATGACGTGGAAGCCGCCGTCGCCGACGACCTCGCCCCACAGGACGCGGCCCGCGTCGGCGGGGTCCTGCACGGCGTGCGCGTCGTCGTAGGTGACGACGCTGACGCGGCCGCCGACGACGGAGCCGTACAGCTCCAGCGCCGCGCGGGCCTCGCCGCGGAAGTTCAGGTGGGTGGTGGTGGTGATCACGACGGGCTCCTCGCCTGCGGGGGTCGTCCGGCTGCTGCCGGCCGAGGACGACGTTCGCGCAGGATGCGGTCAACCGCTGTCCGCATCCTGCGGCAGCATCGAGGTCGTGAACGCGACCTCCGCGCGGCTGCTGGCGCTGCTCTCGCTGCTGCAGGCGCGCCGCGACTGGCCGGGGGAGCTGCTGGCCGAGCGGCTGCGGGTCAGCCGGCGCACCGTGCGCCGCGACGTGGAGCGGCTGCGCGAGCTGGGCTACCCGGTCGCCGCCACCCGGGGCCCGGAGGGCGGCTACCGGCTGGGCGCCGGCGCGCAGCTGCCGCCGCTGCTCTTCGACGACGAGCAGGCCGTGGCGCTGGCCGTGGCGCTGCGCGCGGCCGCCGCCACGGGGACCGGCACCGCGGAGGCCGCGGCGCGCGCGCTGGAGAGCGTGCGCCAGGTGATGCCCGCGCGCCTGCGCCACCGCCTCGACGGCCTGCACGTCACCGCCGTCCCGCCCGCGGCGGGGGCCGGCGGCTCCCCGGCCGACCCGCAGGTCCTGCTGGCGCTCAGCGCCGCCGTCCGCGCCCGCGAGGTGCTGCGCTTCGACCACGCCCCCGCTCCCGCCCCCGTGCCGAGGGCGGGGGACGGCGGCGGGCCCGGCGCGCCACCGCCGCCGCGGCGCGTGCAGCCGCACCACCTGCTCACCCGGGGCGGGCGCTGGTACCTGCTCGGCTGGGACCTCGACCGCGAGGGCTGGCGCACCTTCCGCGCGGACCGGATCACCCCGCGCTCCCCCACCGGGCCGCGCTTCGTCCCGCGCGAGGTGCCCGGCGGGGACGTGGCCGCCTTCGTCGACGGCGTCTTCAAGGGCGCCGGCGGTCCCGGCGGCTGGCCCTGCCGCGGCGAGGTGCTGCTGGACCTGCCCGCCGCCGCGGTGCTCCCGCACGCCGGGGACGGGGTCGTCGAGGACCTCGGGCCGCAGCGCTGCCGACTGGTGCTGGGCTCCTGGTCGTGGCCGGCGCTGGCCGCGGCGGTCGGCGCCTTCGACGCCGACTTCGAGGTCGTCGGCCCCGCCGAGCTGCGAGCGGCGTGCGCGGCGCTCTCCCACCGCTTCGCCGCCGCCGCGGGGACCGGCCCGCCCCGGCGGCGCTGAGCGGCTCCCGCCCGGCCCCGGCGGCGGTACCGTCGCGCATGAGCGCGAGGCGGCTGGTGTGGCGGGCCTGCTACGAGCTGCTGGCCGCGCGGGTGCGCGAACCCCGCTGGGCCTTCATGGACTACGGCTACGCGCCGCCGGGGCCGCCGGTGCTGGAGCTGGAACCGCGGGACGAGGCGGACCGGCTGTGCATCCAGCTCTACGAGCACGTGGTGGCCGGGGACCTGCGCGGGCGCGACGTGCTGGAGGTCGGCAGCGGCCGCGGCGGCGGGGTCTCCTACCTCAGCCGCTACCGCGGGCCGCGCTCGGTGGTCGGGCTGGACCTCTCCGCGCGGGCGGTGGCGCTGAGCACGCGCGAGCGCGGCGGCCCCGGCGCCTCCTTCGTCCACGGCGACGCCCTGGCCGTGCCCTTCCCGGACGACTCCTTCGACGCCGTCGTCAACGTGGAGTCCTCGCACTGCTACGGCGACGTCCCGGCGTTCCTGGCCGAGGTGCGCCGCGTGCTGCGCCCCGGCGGGGACTTCTTCTTCGCCGACCTGCGCCCCGCCCGGCAGGTGGAGCGGCTGCGCGCCGAGCTGGCCGCCTGCGGTCTGCGGGTGCACCGCGAGGAGGACGTCAGCGCCGGGGTGCTGCGCGCCCTGGAGCGCGACAGCGAGCGCAAGCTCGGCCTCATCGACGCGTGGATCCCGCGCCCCCTGCACCCGGCGTTCCGGCCGTTCGCCGGCATCGCGGGCACCCGCAACCACACCGGCCTGCGCGACGGCGACCAGCGCTACCTGAGCGCCTGGCTGGTCGCGCCGCCGCAGCCGGCGCCCGCCGGCTGACCGGCGCCCCCCCCCCCGCTCAGCCCTGCGCTCAGCCCTGCGCTCAGCCCTGCGGTGCCGGGCGCAGCACCTCCTCGACGGCGGCGAACTCCTGCGCGGTCAGCGGGCCGGCGGCCATCGCCCCGACGTTCTCCTCCACCTGCGCCACCGTGCGGCACCCCGGGATCGGGACCGTGCGCGGGCTGCGCGCCCAGATCCACGCCAGCGCACCCTGCGCCGGCGGGTGCCGCCAGCGCGTCAAGGGGCGGGGCGGCCGCGATGATGGCGCGGTGAGCGTCCCCCCTCGCGAGCGCCCCGCCAGCGGCGCGGACCTGCGCCGCTGGCGCCAGCACCTGGCCGACGAGCGCGCCGAGGCCGCCGTCTACCGCGACCTGGCCGCCCGCCGCGGCGGCGAGGAGCGCGAGATCCTGCTCGCGCTCGCCGAGGCCGAGGACCGGCACGCCGCGCACTGGGAGGCGCTGCTGGGCGAGGACGTGGGCCGCCCGCGCCGGGTGGACCTGCGCACCCGGGTGCTGGCGTTCCTGGCCCGGCACTTCGGCTCCGTCTTCGTCCTCGCGCTCGTCCAGCGCGCCGAGGCCCGCTCGCCGTACGAGACCGACGCCGACGCCACCGCCGCGATGGCCGCCGACGAGCGCATCCACGGCGAGGTCGTGCGGGGGCTGGCCACCCGCGGCCGCAACCGGCTGTCGGGGACGTTCCGCGCGGCGGTGTTCGGCGCCAACGACGGCCTCGTCAGCAACCTGTCGCTGGTGCTGGGGATCAGCGCCAGCGGCGTCTCGAACCGCACCGTGCTGCTGACCGGGGTGGCCGGCCTGCTCGCGGGGGCGCTGTCGATGGGGGCGGGCGAGTTCGTCTCGGTGCGCTCCCAGCGCGAGCTGCTGGAGGCCTCCACCCCCGACCCGCAGGCCCGCCACGCCGTGCCGCACCTGGACGTGGACGCCAACGAGCTGACGCTGGTCTACCGCGCCCGCGGCATGGGCGAGGCCGAGGCCGCGGCCCACGCCGCGGAGGTGCTGCGCGAGCACCGCCTCGCCGCTCCCGGCGAGGTGCCCGGTGCCGGCACCCGCAGCGCCCCGGCCGCCGACGCCGCGGACGTCGACGAGCACGAGGCCGTCGGCACCGGTCTGGGCGCGGCCGCCTCCAGCTTCTGCTTCTTCGCCTCCGGGGCGCTGGTGCCCGTGCTGCCGCACCTGCTCGGCCTGCGCGGCACGAGCGCCCTCGTCGCCGCGGTCGTGCTCGTCGGGCTGAGCCTGCTGGCGACCGGTGCCGTCGTGGGCCTGCTGTCGGGGGGCCCGCCGCTGCGGCGCGGGCTGCGCCAGCTCGCCATCGGGTGCTCCGCCGCCGCCGTCACCTACGGGCTGGGGCTGCTGTTCGGCACGAGCACCGCCTGAGGGCGGGGCCGGCTCAGGCGGTGCGGGCCGTCCGCCGGGCCAGCAGCTCCTCCAGCACCAGCGCCAGGCCGTCGTCGTCGACGCTCGCCGTGACCTCGTCGGCGACGGCCTGCACCTCGGCGGGGGCGTTGCCCATCGCCACCCCGCGCCCGGCCCACCGCAGCATCTCGACGTCGTTGCGCCCGTCGCCCACCGCCAGCGTCGCGGAGCGCTCGACCTCCAGGCGCACGCGCACCTCCTCCAGCGCGCTGGCCTTCGTGACGCCGTCGGGCGCCAGGTCCAGCCAGGCGGTCCAGCCCACCGAGTACGCCACCCCGTGCAGGCCGACCTGCTCGACGAGGCCGCTGAGCTCGGCGGAGGTGTGCTCGGGGCTGCGCACGACGACGCGCATCACCGGCTCGGTGAACAGCTCCTCGAAGGGGACGACCTCGATCTCGCCGGTCAGCTCGCCGTCCGGGAAGGGCGCCGTCAGCTTGAACCCGCGGCCCAGGACCTCCACGGCGAACAACCCGGTCGGCAGGTGCTCGCGCAGCGCCTCCGCCACCCCGGACGGGTCGAAGGTGTGCAGCGAGACGACCGCGTAGCCCTCCTCGGCGTCCGGTTCCAGCCGCACCGTGACCGCGCCGTTGGAGCAGACCGCGTACCCGGTGCTCAGGCCCAGGCGCTGCAGCACCGGCAGCGCCCCGTGCAGCGAGCGCCCCGTGGCCACGACCACGTGCGCGCCCGCCGCCGCCACCTGCCGCACCGCCGCGCGGACGCGGTCGGACAGCACCTCGTCCAGGTCGACGATCGTCCCGTCGATGTCGAGCGCGACCAGCACGCCCTCAAGCCCCCCACTCACGTCAGCACCCTAGTCAACGGGACGCGGGGCGGCCCGGTGGGCGGGGAGGGTTCAGCCGACCGGCTGCAGGACCTCCAGGCCCAGGAACGGCTGCAGGGCCGCCGGGACCCGCACCGAGCCGTCGGCCTGCTGGTGGTTCTCCAGGATCGCCACCAGCCAGCGGGTCGTGGCCAGCGTGCCGTTGAGGGTGGCGACCGGGCGGGTGCCCGCACCGTCCTCGACGCGCTCGCGGATGCCCAGCCGGCGCGCCTGGAAGGTCGTGCAGTTGGAGGTGGACGTCAGCTCGCGGTAGGCGCCCTGCGAGGGCACCCACGCCTCGCAGTCGAACTTGCGCGCCGCCGAGGAGCCCAGGTCGCCCGCGGCGGTGTCGATGACGCGGTACGGGACCTCGACCGCGGCGAGCATGTCCTTCTCGAAGCCCAGCAGCCGCCGGTGCTCGGCCGCGGCGTCCTCGGGGCGGCAGAAGGAGAACATCTCCACCTTGTGGAACTGGTGGACGCGGATGATGCCGCGGGTGTCCTTGCCGTAGGAACCGGCCTCGCGGCGGTAGCAGGCCGACCAGCCCGCGTAGCGCCGCGGCCCCGCCGACAGGTCGAGGATCTCGTCGGAGTGGTAGCCGGCGAGGGCGACCTCGGAGGTGCCGGTGAGGTAGAGGTCGTCCTCCTCCAGCTTGTAGACCTCCGCGGCGTGCGCGCCGAGGAAGCCGGTGCCCGCCATGACCTCCGGCTTGACCAGCGTCGGGGTGATCATCGGGGTGAAACCGGCGGCGACGGCCCTGGAGACCGCCAGGTTGAGCAGCGCCAGCTCCAGGCGGGCGCCGACCCCGGTGAGGAAGTAGAAGCGCGAGCCCGACACCTTCGCGCCGCGGGCGGTGTCGATGGCGCCCAGCGCCTCGCCCAGCTCCAGGTGGTCGCGCCAGGCGTCCAGGCCCTCGGGCAGCTGCGGGTGGGCGCCGACCTCCTCGAGCACGACGTAGTCGTCCTCACCGCCCGGCGGGACGCCGTCCTCGACGACGTTGGGGATGCTGCGCAGCGCGGCGTCGAACTCGGCGCCCAGCGCCGCGGAGTCCGCCTCGGCGGCCTTGACGCGCTCGGACAGCTCCTTGACGTCGGCGAGCAGCGCCTGCTTCTCCTCGCCCTTCGCCTTCGCCACGTCCTTGCCGCGGGACTTCTGCTCCGCGCGCAGCCGCTCGAACTCGGAGATGGCGGCGCGGCGGCGGACGTCGAGGTCCAGGACGCGGTCGACGACGGCGCCGTCCTCGCCGCGGGCCCGCTGGCTGGCCCGCACGGCCTCCGGGTCGTCCCTCAGCACTCGCAGGTCGATCACGCCACGACCCTAACCGAGAGCGTCGTGCTGGCGGAGGGCGCCGGGAGGGTGCCCGGTAGCGTGACCGGATGAGCGCGCAGGACCTCTTCAGCACGGGCGCGCTCGCCGTCCTCCTCGCGCTCGCGCTCCTCGTGGCCTCCACGCTGCTCGCCCGCGAGCGCCGCGAGGTCCGCTCGCTGCGCTCGGGGCAGCTCCTCGCGGCGAGCGCACCGCCGCCGCAGGAGGTGCGCACGCCGCAGCCGCGGGCCGCGATCGTGGTGAACCCGACGAAGTTCGACGACCTCGACGAGCAGGCGGTGCGCCGCCGGCAGGCGTACGTGGCGGCGGTGTTCCGCTCCCACGGCTGGGCGGACCCGCGGTGGCTGCTGACGACACCGGACTCCCACGGCGACGACCAGGCGCGGCAGGCGGTCGCGGACGGCGCCGACGTCGTGGTCGCGGCCGGCGGCGACGGCACCGTGCGGGCGGTGGCGGCTGGCCTGACGGGGACCGGGGTGCCGATGGCGGTGCTGCCGGCGGGCACCGGGAACCTGCTGGCGCGCAACCTGGACATCCCGCACGCCGACCTCGCGGCGGCGCTGGACCTGGTGTTCGCCGCCGGCGACCAGCGCGTCGACGTGGGCCGGCTGGAGGTCGACCGCACCGGCTCCGACGCCTCGCCGGAGAGCTACCTCTTCCTCGTCATGGCGGGCCTGGGCTTCGACGCGGCGATGATGGCCGGGGTCGAGGACCGGCTGAAGCGGCGCATCGGCTACGGCGCGTACGTCGTCTCCGGGGCGCGGGCGCTGTGGGGGCCGCAGGCCAAGGTGCGCGTCAGCGTCGACGACGAGGAGGAGACGCCGGTGCGCACCCGGTCGGTCATCGTCGGCAACTGCGGCAAGCTCACCAAGCAGCTGGTGCTCATGCCGGACGCGCGCATCGACGACGGCTTCCTCGACGCGGTGGTGCTCTCCCCGCGCGGCGGGATCGGCTGGGGCGAGGTGGCGTGGGCCATCGCCACCCGCGACCGGCGCGGGCAGCGGCGGGTGCGCCACCTGCGCGGGCGCACCTTCGAGGTCACGTGCAGCGAGCCGCAGGAGGTCGAGCTGGACGGCGACCCGATCGGCGCGGCCCGCCGCATCCGGCTGACCGTGGAGCCGGGGGTGCTGCTGGTGCGCTGCCCCCCGCTGCACCCGCCCGGCACCTGAGGCGGCTCAGGCGGGCACGTCCGCGGGCACGTCCGCGGGCGCGTCGCCGGTGAGGTGCCCGGGCGCGTCGCCGGTGGGGTGCCCGGGCGCGGCGCAGGTGCCCAGGCGGCGCGCGGCGCGGGCGGCGAGGGCGGTGGCGGCGTCGCGCAGCACGGGGTGCAGCTCGTGCCGGCCCTCGCGCCACACCGCCGACAGCGCGAACTGGGCGCCGTCGTCGGTGACGACGGGCACCGTGAGCACCGACGAGGCGCCCAGGCGGGCCGCGAGCGCGGGGTCGACGACGGAGCTGGTGCGCGCGTCGGGCACCCAGACGGTGCGCTCGGTGGCCACGGCGCGCGAGAGCGCGCTGCGCCCGGCCGCGTCGAAGGCGAGCGGGGACAGGGCGTCCTCCCCGGCGTCCCCGGCGTCGCCGGCGTCCCCGGCGTCGCCGACGTGGCGCAGCACCTCCCAGCGGCCGGCGGCCGCCGCGGCGGGGCGCAGGACGAGGGTGAGGTCGGGGCGCAGCAGGTCGTGCACGGCGTCGGTGAGCAGCCGCACGACGTCGCAGCGCCCACCGGCGCGCTCCAGCTCCGGCACGGCCTGCAGCAGGGCGTGCACGCGCTCGAGCAGCCCGGTGGCGTCGAGGCCCTCGAGGCTGTCGGCGACGACGCCGGCGAGGGCGCGGAACTGCTCGCGCCGGCCCTCCGTCAGCTCCAGGGGCTCGTGGTCGTAGGCGCACAGCACCGCCAGGGTGCGGCCGCGGGCGTCGACGACGGGGACGCCGACGTAGTGGCGCGCGCCCGCGGTGACGAACTCGCCGCCGACGAAGCGCGGGTCCTCCTGGGCGTCCTGGACGACGACGACGTCGTGCTGCAGGACCGTCCACGCGCAGGGGCTGCCGTCGCGGGCCGCGAGGGTGATCGGGTGGCCGTGCCCGGCGAGCAGGTGGACGTGCTCGTCGGTGACGACGTTCAGGCTGGCGAACTCGGCGCCGCAGACGGCGGCGGCTAGGGCGGTGACCCGGCGCAGCAGCCCCTGCGCGCTGCTCGCGGTGGCGAGGACGGCCTGGGCGGTGCGCGCGCGCTCGGCCTCGTCGGCGGGGCGCGGGGCGCGCAGCGGCGCGCGGGCGCCGGTGGCGGCGGCGGCGGTCCCGCGCCCGGCGACCGGCGCGGGAGCGGTGAAGACCTCCTCGGCGGGCACCGGGCGGGCGTAGTGGTAGCCCTGCAGGACGTCGGCGCCCAGGCTGGTGACGAGGTCGCCGGTGCGGGCGTCCTCGATGCCCTCGGCGACGACCTCCATGGACAGCCGGTGCGCCAGGTCGACCAGCGAGCGCACGATGGCGGCGTCGGTGGGGGCCTGCGGGGCGGCGGCCACGAAGGTGCGGTCGATCTTCAGCTCGTCGGCCTCCAGCTGGCGCAGCATCGTCAGCGAGGTGTAGCCGGTGCCGAAGTCGTCCAGCGAGACGCGGGCGCCGGCCGCGCGCAGGTCCGCCAGGACGGCCGAGGCGCCCGCGGGGTCGGCCAGCAGCGCGGTCTCGGTGACCTCCAGGGTCAGCACGCTGCGCCCGAGGCCGTTGTCGGCGATGGCCCGGCGCACCTCCTCCACCAGCGAGGGGTCGGCGAGCACGACGGGCGAGACGTTGACGGAGACACCGACGTCGTGGCCCTCGGCGCGCCAGGCCGCGCACTGGGCGGCGGCGGTGCGCAGCACCCAGCGGGTGAGCCCGACGACGGCCCGGCTGCGCTCGGCGAGGGGGATGAAGGCGCCGGGTCCCAGCAGGCCGCGCTCGGGGTGCTGCCAGCGCACGAGGGCCTCCACGCCGACGGTGCGGCCGGTGCCGGCGGCGACGAGCGGCTGGTAGTGCAGGCGCAGCTGGCCGGCCTCCACGGCGGCGGGCAGCTCGGCGTGCAGGCGCAGCGCGTCGGCGTCGAC
>NZ_JAAALL010000184.1 GCF_009906315.1 Kineococcus vitellinus
GGCTGGCCGCCGGCCCGGGCCAGCCGGGCGCGCAGCGAGCGGCGGCGGGCGACGACGTCGGTGGCGCCGACCGGGGCGGAGCCGCCCTCGGCGAGGCGGCGGCGCAGGACGGGCAGCGGCACGGCGCGGCGCACCACGACCGGGGCGAAGCCGAGCCGGGCCACGTAGCGGGTGTAGTCGCGGTCCCCGGGCAGCACCGTGCAGGCCAGCTGCTCGGCGCCCTCGGCCTCCGCCAGGTGCAGCGCGCGGCGCAGCAGGGCGCGCCCCACGCCGCGGCGGCGGTGGCCGGGCACGACGTGCAGGTGCTCGAGGCTGGGGCCGGCGGGGTTGCCCAGCGGCAGCAGCGGCGACGTCGTCAGCAGGGCGTAGCCGACGGGCTCGGGGCCCAGCGAGGCCAGCAGCACCCGGGCCTCGCCGAGGCGCAGCGCCTCCAGCAGCCGGCTGCGGACGTTGTCGACGGAGGCGCGCAGCTGGCCCTGGTCGAAGCGGGCGGAGTGGTACAGGTCCATGAGGACGTCCACGTCGGCGGCGCTCGCCTCGCGGACCTCGACAGCGGGTCGTGGCACGTGATCCCCTTCCGCACGCGCGTCGGCGCGTGCACCTGGAGCAGACCGGGCCCCCGCTACCGGTGACCGCCCGCGGCGGCTGGAAGCGGACACTAGAGCAGGAGCGGGCCGGACGGAAGGTCCACCCCGGTGGAACCCCCCGGCCGGCCCGCCCGGGTCGGTGCGCGGCGCCCGCGGGCGCCGCGCCGCAACCGCCCTAGACGTCGCCGCCGAGGTAGGCCGCGCGGATGGAGTCGTCCGCGGCCAGCTCCGCGCCGGTGCCCGAGCGCACCACCGAGCCGGTCTCCAGCACGTAGGCCAGGTCCGCGGTGCGCAGCGCCTGGGCGGCGTTCTGCTCCACCAGCAGGACCGTGGTGCCCTGCCGGTTGATCTCCACGACGATCGAGAAGATCTGCTGGATGAGCTTGGGGGCCAGCCCCATCGAGGGCTCGTCCAGCAGCAGCACCCGGGGGCGGCTCATGAGCGCCCGGCCGATGGCGAGCATCTGCTGCTCACCGCCGGACATCGTCCCGGCCGGCTGGGTGCGGCGCTCCAGCAGGCGCGGGAAGAGCGTGAAGACGCGCTCGAGGTCGGAGCGGTAGGCAGCCGAGCGCCGGTCCTTGCGGGTGTAGGCGCCCATGTCGAGGTTCTCCTCGACCGTCATGCCGACGAAGGTGCCCCGCCCCTCCGGCGCCTGGCAGAGGCCGCGCTGGACGAGCTTGTACGAGGGCACCCGGGTGATGTCCTCGCCCTCGAAGAGGATGCGGCCCGCGCGCACGCTGCGCAGCCCGGAGACCGTCTTCAGCGTCGTCGTCTTGCCGGCGCCGTTGGCCCCGATGAGGGTGGCGATGCTGCCGTCGGGCACCCGGAAGGAGACGTCGCGGATGGCCTCGATGCGGCCGTAGTTGACGCTGAGGCCCTCCACGACGAGCTGGTCCTCGCCGAGGGCGCGCTGCGGCGCACCGACCGCGCTCTGCTCGCTCACAGGTGCTCGTCCTCCTCGGACAGCTGGTCGTCGTCGACGCCCAGGTAGGCGGCGATGACGGCGGGGTCGTTGCGGATCTGCTCGGGCGCTCCCTCGGCGATCTTCTTGCCGAACTCCAGGACCACGATGCGGTCGGTGACGCCCATGACCAGCCGCATGTCGTGCTCGATGAGCAGCACGGTGTTGCCCAGGTCCCGCACCCGCCGGATGAGGTCCATCAGGCGCTGCTTCTCCACCGGGTTGAACCCGGCGGCGGGCTCGTCCAGGCACAGCAGCTTGGGCCGGGTGGCCAGCGCCCGGGCGATCTCCAGCCGGCGCTGCTCGCCGTAGGAGAGGTTGCGCGCCAGGTCGTCGCCGCGGTGGGCGAGGTCCATCATGTCCAGCAGCTCGTCGGCCAGCCGCAGCCCCTCGCGGGTCTCGCGGCGGTGCATCGGCAACCGGAACAGCGAGTTCAGCACGCCGGAGCGGTGGTGGGAGTCGGCTCCCACGAGCACGTTCTCGCGCGCCGTCATGTTGCCGAACAGGCGGATGTTCTGGAACGTGCGGGCGATCCCCAGCCGGTTGATCTGGTACCGCTTGCGCCTGCCCAGCGGCTGGCCGTCGAAGACGACCCGGCCGGAGGTGGGCTGGTAGACGCCCGTCAGCGCGTTGAACGCCGTGGTCTTGCCGGCGCCGTTGGGGCCGATGAGCCCCAGGATCTCCCCCTCGCGGATGTCGAAGGACACCTCGTCGAGGGCGACGACGCCGCCGAAGCGCAGGGTGACGGACTCCATGGACAGCAGCGGCCGCCCACCGGGCCCCGCCTGCGCGGAGCGGTCGTCCTTGGTCAGCTCAGGCACGTGCGCCTCCCTCGGTCCCTTCCAGGTGCTGCAGCTGCTGGGTCGCCTTGCGCGCCCGCCGCGCCCGCCGCGGTGGCAGCAGGCCCTGCGGGCGGAAGTTCGCCAGCAGCAGCAGGAGCAGGCCGAAGACGAGCACGCGGAAGTCGGCGACCTCGCGGAAGCGCTCGGGCAGGTAGCCCACGACGACCGCACCGGCCAGAGCGCCCCAGCGGTTGCCCTGACCGCCGACGACGACGGCCGCCAGGAAGAGCATCGACAGGTTGATGATGAACGTCTCGGGGTTGATGGACCCCTGCCGCGAGGCGAACAGCGCGCCGGAGAGCCCGCCGATGAAGGCGCCCATCGCGAACGCGAGCAGCTTGTAGCGGAAGGTGGGGACGCCGTTGAGCTCAGCGGCCTCCTCGTCCTCGCGGGTGGCCTCCCAGGCGCGCCCGACGCGGCTGTTCTGCAGCAGCGTGTCGCCGACGAGGATCAGGATGATGAACACCAGCGCGAGCCAGTAGTACGGGACGCCGTCCAGCAGCCCGAACTTCGCGAACACCGAGGTGTCGTTGAGGTCCACCGTCGCGACCGCGCCGTCCCAGGACAGCGTCGGCAGCTCGAACAGCTCCAGGCTGGGCGGGCGCGGGATGTCCTGGATGCCGCGGGCCTGGTTGAGGAACTCGGAGTTGAGGGCGACGAGGCGGATGATCTCGCCGAAGCCCAGGGTCACGATCGCCAGGTAGTCCCCGCGCACCCGCAGCGTCGGGGCGCCCAGCAGCAGGCCGCTGGCGGTGGAGACGGTCACCGCGAGGATGACGAGGATCGGCCAGGGCAGGTCGCCGTGCAGGGACCCGAAGACGCCCACGGTGTAGGCGCCGACGGCGTAGAAGCCGACGTAGCCGAGGTCCAGCAGGCCGGCGTAGCCCAGGACGATGTTCAGCCCCAGCGCCACCAGCCCGTAGCCGGCGACGGTGAACAGCACCGAGCCGAAGTCGGAGTCCGGCGTGGACAGCAGCGGCGGGTTGATGAGCGGCAGGGCGAAGAAGAACAGCGCGACGAGGGCCCAGACGAGGACCTTCAGGACCCGGGGGGCCTCGTGCCAGCGGTCGCCGAGGGAGCGGCGCTCGGCGGGACGGGGTGCGGTGGTGCTCATGCGCGTGCCTTCCCGAGGGACTCGCCCAGCAGCCCGGTGGGCCGGAAGAGCAGGACGACGACGAGGAGGGCGAAGGCCACCACGTCCTTCCACGCCGACCCGAACAGCTGGGAGCCGTAGTTCTCCGCGAGCCCGAGGACGAGACCGCCCAGCAGCGCGCCGCGGATGTTGCCGATGCCGCCGAGGACGGCGGCGGTGAAGGCCTTGATGCCCAGGATGAAGCCGATGTTGAACCGGGTCACGCCGATGTGGATCATGTACAGCAGCGCGGCCGCGCCCGCCATCAGCCCGCCGATGAGGAACGTCAGCTGGATGACGCGCTTCTGGTTGACGCCCATGAGGGCGGCCGCCTCCGGGTCCTGCGAGACGGCCCGCACGCCGCGTCCCAGCCGGGAGCGGCGCACGAACTGGTCGAGCGCGAGCATCATGAGCAGCGCCGCGACGAGCACGATGACCTGGTTGCTGCGCACGGAGAACCCGCCGAGGTTGACGATCTCGACGTTGGCCAGCGGGTTGGTGAACTGCGTGTACTCGCGGGCGCGGTCGATGTAGGGGGCCAGCGGCCCGGACAGGTTCAGCCAGCCGGCGACGCGGTCGCGCAGGCCCATCAGCTCGGAGAGCACGAAGGACGCGCCGATGGCCGAGATCAGGGCGACCAGCGGCGGCGAGTTCTTCTCCCGCAGGCGGCGGTAGGCCACGCGCTCGACGAGCAGGGCGACACCGCCGCTGACGAGCATCGCGGCCACGAGCGCCGCCAGCAGCAGGCCGATCGCCGGCACGACGCCCATGCCGGCGCGGGCGCCGAAGGCGGTCATGCACCAGACGGCGGCGAAGCTGCCCCACATGAAGACTTCGGAGTGGGCGAAGTTGATGAGTCGCAGGACGCCGTAGACCAACGTGTACCCGAGGGCGAAGAGGCCGTAGACGGCGCCGACCACGAGACCCGTGAAGGTCAGGTCGAGGAAGGTGTTCAGGGTGTACCACCGGTGCTCGGGGGGCGCCGACGACTCGGCGACCCCGCTGGACGGACCGCGACCCCACCCGCACGGGGCGGGTGGGGTCGCGGGATGGGCGGGATCAGGAACCGATCTCCTGGTCGGCGACGATCTCGCCGTTCTGCACCTTGTAGGCCCAGACGCTGATCTCGCTGGGCTCGCCCTTCTCGTCGAACTTCAGCTGCTTGGTGACGCCGGGGGCGTCGTAGGACTTCACGTAGGCGAGCAGGTCCTCGCGGGTGACGTTGCCCTCGGAGATGCCCTCGAGCAGGATCGTCGCGGCGTCGTAGCCCTCGGCGGAGTACGTGGCCGGCGCGGTGCCGTAGGCCTCCTCGTAGTCGGCGGCGAAGGTGCCCTCGGCCTCCTCCGGCGGCAGGCACGGGCAGGTGAGGATCGCGCCCTCGGCCGCGGGGCCGCCGGCGGCCTCGACGAGGCCCTGGTCCTTCGCGCCGTCGTCGGAGACGAAGGCCACCTGCTCCTGGGTCAGACCCGCGTCGCGCATCTGCTTGAGCAGCAGGCCCGCCTCGGCGTAGTAGCCGCCGAAGAAGACCGCGTCCGCGCCGCTGCCGCGGATGTCGGAGACGACCGCGGAGAAGTCCGTCTGGCCCTTCTGGACCGTGTTGTCCTTCACCTTGGCCGCGCCGAGGTCCTGGCGGACGAGGTCGGCCAGCCCCTTGCCGTACTCGGTCGCGTCGTCGACGACGTAGACCTTCTGCTTGCCGAGGGTGTCCGTGATGTAGGTGGCGGCGGCCGGCCCCTGGGTGGCGTCGTTGCCCAGCACGCGGAAGAAGGTCCCCCAGCCGTTCTCGGACAGCGCCGGGTTCGTCGCGGACGGCGTGATGCCGACCAGGCCCGCCTCGTCGAAGAGCGGGTCGGCGACCTTGGACTCGCCGGAGAAGGCGGGGCCCACGATGCCGACGACGTTCTCGTCGCCGACGGCCTGGGTGGCCAGGCCGGTGGCCTGGTCGGGCAGGCCCTGGGAGTCGTACTCCTCGACCGCCACCTGGCAGGCGCCGGACTCGGCGTTGTGCTCCTCGACGGCGAGCTTGACGCCGTTGTTGATGTTGACGCCGAGGTTGGCGTCGGGGCCGGTCAGCGCGCCGAAGAAGCCGATGGAGATGCCCTCGGGGCAGTCGCCCCCACCGGAGGCGGCTCCGGACGAGGAGGTGTCGCTGCTGCCGCCGGTGGTCCCGCCGCAGGCGGCGAGCAGCAGGGCAGCGGCTGCGACCGGGGTCGCGATCTTGACGATGGGGCGCACTGGGTCGTCCTCCTGAGCCGTGGGCGCGGGGGCACCTGGGCACCACCCGCGAGCACCCACCCGAGAGCGGTGGAGCCGGGGTGAACAGTAGGGGAAGGCCGTGGTGAACGGGGACGACTCGTGCACGTGTTCACCGGGTCGTTACACAGATCTGCCACCCGGGGAGCGTTGCAGTGCGCAATTGTGCGATCACGGGGACGCCGGAGTGACCGGAGTGACCGGCGCGCACGCCCGCGCGCGGGCGTGGTGGACCACCGCGCGGCGGCCGGCGGCGGCGGTGCCGCCGGGTGCCCGCGCGGCGGCGGTGCAGCGCGGGCGGAGGCCCCGGGGCGGAGCGGGCGGGGGACCTCAGGCGCGGTCGTCGCCCGCGCTGATGACGGTCGTGGCGACCTCGCGCATCGTCAGGCGCTTGTCCATCGAGGTCTTCTGGATCCAGCGGAAGGCCTCGGGCTCGGTCATGCCGAACTGGGTCTGCAGCTTGGACTTGGCGCGGTCGACGAGCTTGCGGGTCTCGAAGCGGTCGGCGAGGTCGGCGACCTCGTCCTCCAGGGCCATGATCTGCTGGTGGCGGCTCACGGCGATCTCGACGGCCGGCAGCAGGTCGGCGGAGGTGAACGGCTTGACGACGTAGGCCATGGCCCCGGCGTCGCGGGCCCGCTCGACGAGCTCGGCCTGCGAGAACGCGGTCAGCAGGACGACCGGGGCGATGCGCGCCTTCGCGATCCGCTCGGCCGCCGAGATGCCGTCCAGCACGGGCATCTTGATGTCCATGACGACGAGGTCGGGCTTGTGCTCCTCCGCGAGCGCGACGGCCTGCTCGCCGTCGCCCGCCTGACCGACCACGTCGTAGCCGGCCTCGGTGAGCATCTCCACGATGTCCAGGCGGATGATCGCCTCGTCCTCCGCGACGACCACCCGACGTGTGGTCGCGGGCGAGGAGGCGGTGGTGTCGGCAGTGTTGGTCACGCAGGCATCCTAGACGGCCTACGACCCCCCGTCGTGGGGCTGGGGCGCGCAGGGCCGCTGCGCTGCACCGGTAGGGTGACCGGGCACCCGGGCGCTCCCCCGCCCGGCTGCGCCCTGGTAGCCCAACCGGCAGAGGCAATCGACTCAAACTCGATCCAGTGTGGGTTCGAATCCCACCCAGGGCACCGGCCGCCCGGCCGAGCGCGCGGCGACGCGCGAGCGCCCGCCGCCCGAGGCGCTCCTCGGGCGGCGGGCGCTCGCACGTGGCGGCCGGTGCTCAGGCGTAGGCGCTGGAGACGCCGGAGGTCGCGTCCCCGATGCGGTGCACCCGCACGGCGTTGGTCGAGCCGATGATCCCCGGAGGGGCACCGGCGACGATGACCACGAGGTCGCCCTCGACGCAGCGGCCCATCTCCCGCAGCCGGGAGTCGACCTCCTTGACCATCTCGTCGGTGGTGCTGATGAACGCCGCGTACTGCGCGTCCACGCCCCACGACAGCGCCAGCCGGCGGCGCGTCGTCTCCTCGGACGTGAAGGCCACCAGCGGGATCCCCGAGCGCAGCCGGGACAGCCGGCGCGCGGAGTCGCCGGACTGGGTGAACGTCACCAGCAGCTTGGCCTCCAGCTGCTTGCCGATCTCGGCCGCGGCCAGCGTGATGGCGCCGCCCTTGGTGTGCGGGACCGTCCCGAGGGCCGCGATGCGGTCCGCGCCGTGGGTCTCGGTGTTCTCGATGATGCGAGCCATGGTGCGCACGGCCTCGTAGGGGAAGGCCCCGACGCTCGTCTCGCCGGAGAGCATGAGCGCGTCGGCGCCGTCGAGGACGGCGTTGGCGCAGTCGGAGGTCTCCGCGCGGGTGGGCCGCGGGGCGCTGATCATCGACTCGAGCATCTGCGTGGCGACGATGACCGGCTTGGCCTGGCGCCGGGCCAGCTCGACGGCGCGCTTCTGGACGAGCGGGACCTCCTCCAGCGGCAGCTCCACGCCCAGGTCGCCGCGGGCGACCATGATGCCGTCGAAGGCCGCGACGACCTCGCGCAGGTTCTCGACGGCCTGCGGCTTCTCCACCTTGGCGATGACCGGGACGGTCACGCCCTCCTCGTCCATGATCCGGTGCACGTCGTCGGCGTCGGAGGCCGAGCGCACGAAGCTCAGGGCGACGAGGTCGACACCCAGGCGCAGCGCGAAGCGCAGGTCCTCGACGTCCTTCTCGCTCAGCGCGGGCACGCTGACGGCCACCCCGGGCAGGTTGATGCCCTTGTTGTTGCTCACCGGGCCCGGCACGGTCACGCGCGTGCTCACGCGCGGGCCGTCGACGGCGGTGACCTCCAGGCCGACCTTGCCGTCGTCGATGAGGATGCGGTCGCCGACCGACACGTCGCCGGGCAGGCCCGCGTAGGTCGTCGAGCACACCTCCTTGGTGCCCACGACGTCCTCGGTGGTGATCGTGAAGGCGTCACCGACCGCCAGCTCGTGCGGACCGTCGGCGAACCTGCCGAGGCGGATCTTCGGCCCCTGCAGGTCGGCGAGGACGGCGACGGAGCGGCCGGTCGCCTCGGCCGCGGCCCGCACCCCCTCGAAGTTCGCCCGGTGGTCGTCGTGGGAGCCGTGGCTCAAGTTCATCCGGGCGACGTCCATCCCGGCGTCCACCAGGGACCGCAACCTCTCGGTACCGGCCACGGCCGGTCCCAGGGTGCAGACGATCTTCGCTCTGCGCATGGTCCGACCCTATGCCGCCCGCCGCCGCGCCCGCCGCCGGGGCGCGTCACGGGTGCGTGACGAGCGCGTGACGGGCGCGCGACGGGCGCCCCCCGCGCCGTCCGGGTCGTGGCGGCGAGCGCGCGCCCGGCCCTGCTGCGATGCTGTCCCGCGTGAACGACGAGAGGACCGGGGAGCAGCTCGACGCCCGGATCGACCAGGAGATCGACGGGCTCATCGAGGAGGGCATGGAGCACGAGTACGCCGTCTACGTGCGTCTGCACGAGGACGGCGACTGGCCCGCGGGCGCGCTGGCCGGCCTGATCGCCGACCTGCACTCCGCGCACCCGCGCGTCGAGGCCGTCGACGCCCCCGAGCACGACGTGGTCATCAGCGTGGACGGCGACGGCCTGGACGCCGAGGGCGCCGCCCAGCGCGCGCTGGAGCGCGTCACCGAGGCCGCCACGGCCCGCGGGCTGTCCGGGCACGCCGCCGACGTGACCGTCATCAACGACAGCGCCGTGTGGAGCTACGACCGCGAGACCGTCGCCGGCTGGTGAGCCGGGGCGGCGCCGCCCGCCGTGCGGGGGCAGGATGGGAGCACGGTCGAGACGGGGCCGCCCCCGCCCCCGCCCCGGAGGACAG